>NZ_LRDR01000020.1:0-26646 GCF_001541635.1 Acinetobacter sp. LMB-5
GCCGATGGATGTGCATTATAGACCATTAAATTCCCTTTGCAACCCTTTTTTTAAATCAATATTATCAACTGGATACTTTTTAAGCTTTTTGGTCACTTTTAGATGAGATATTAAACTTTTTTTACGTTATCAACTTCATGTAGAATAGATTATTCGTGCAATAGTTTGGCATTAACTCACCATGTGGCAGTTCGCTAAAAAAGTATTTGTTTGCATACTTGTAGTGCTTGCTACGAGTGGGCCTTGTTATGCCAATTCAAAACATAATTTCTATGTACTTACTTTATCTATTCTAAGCTACAGTAAGTGGGAGAATGTAAATACTCCTACTCTTTGTGTAATTGATAACCCTTCTATTACATCTACTTTTCAATCTTATATCCAGCAAATGTCTTATAATTATCGTGTTCAAACTGTAAATGCGAAAGATTTTGCTCGGTCACATTGTCAGGCTGTCTATTTTTCTAGTACCTCTCCACAGCAACAACAAAACCTTATTCAAAACTATCCTTATCATTCTTTACTTTCTTTAAGTATTAATAATTCAGAGTGCGAGATAGGAAGTATCTTTTGTTTATATACTCAGAATAATTACACTACCTTTAAAGTTAACTTAGATGCTTTAAGTCACTCCAAAGTCCATATTGATCCGAGAGTATTACTCTTGGCTAAGAATGCGGAGTAAGGATCATGATATCAAAGTTGTATCAGTCCACTTCACTACACGCATTATTTAGAAAGTCTCAATTTACTATTTTTGCTATTACTTTTTTTATTTGCTCTTTTACGTTTGTCTCAATTTCCGTTTTTACTATGGAAACTTATGCCAAACAGAATTTGCAATTGCTTAGTCATACTCTATTAGAGCGTATTCAGCCCGCAGTCGTGTTTAATGATAAAATTACAATAGAGCAGATTTTGAATGAGTACACGAATGATCATTCAATTCGTACTATTCATATTTATGATTCAGAACATCATCTGATCGCCCAAAGTTTTAAATTATCAAGTCAAACTTCAATTTTAGAAGGCTGGTTTGATCACTGGTTTTTAAATGAGCCTGTTCATCTTACAATTTATCATCACGAGCAAAATGTAGGTGAACTTACACTTTTTGGTAGCTCTGAAAAAATATTGCAGTTCCTAAAAATGATTATGGTAGGGCTTGCGATTGCAATGTTGTTTATTGTTTGCGCTTTATGGTGGTCAGTAAATCTAACTTATCGTCAAATTATGCAGGCTATTTACCCACTTACTAATATTGCTCAAATTGTAAGTGAACAAAAAGCTTATAATCTTCGCTTCCCTTACAACCGAATTAAAGAATTTCAAGATTTAAATACAGTTTTTAATGAGTTACTTGAAGAAATTCAAATATGGGATAATCAGCTGCAAAAGGAAAATCGTAAATTATCCTTTCAGGCTCATCACGACCAGCTCACCTTATTACCTAATAGACATTATTTTTACCAAATCCTTTTAGACATGTTTGAAGATAAAGGGTTTGATAATAAGTCTGCATTATTATTTATAGATAACAATAACTTCAAAGCAATTAATGACCAATTTGGCCATTTAGCTGGTGATGAAGTTTTAAAAGAAATGGCGAATCGCCTGCAAACTCGTTTGCGTCATCAAGATTTTATTGCACGGTTAGGCGGTGATGAATTTGCTGTCATTTTGCATTCCATTAGTCATGCTGATCATTTAATATCTATTGCTGAAAATTTACTCGAAAGTTGTAAAGAACCTTTGCATCTAAATGGTCAAACCATTTACTTCAGTTTCAGTGTAGGTATTGCTTTATCACAATTTGCATCTAGCCCCGAAGATTTCATTATGCAAGCAGATCAAGCAATGTATAAGGCTAAAAATTCGGATGAACACTGGTTTATCTATAAACCTGAAAATTAAATTTAGGCTAATCTATGAATACAAGATCTTTAAAACTCTCTTTTATTGCATTGCTATGCATTACTCTTGCAGGGTGCCTGAGTTTTGGTCCATTAAAATATCGTCAAGTAAAATTGCTCAAAAAAGAAGGTTTCGTTCTTACTGATGAAGGCTGGACTTTAGGTTTACCAGAACGCTTATTATTTGACTTTAATAATGCGCAGTTAAAACAAAGTCATGAAGCTGAGTTAGTACGTCTGGCAAATCAACTGAATAAATATGACCTGAATAAATTGAAAATTGTTGGTCATACTGATGATGTTGGTGATGCTACATATAACCAAAAGTTATCTGAAGAGCGTGCTCAAAGTGTGGCAAACCTTTTCTTAACACGTGGATTTAAAAAAGAAAACATCTACGTGATTGGTCGTGGTTCAACGCAACCTTATGTACCAAATACAACCAATGAAAACCGTGCGATTAACCGTCGTGTTGCGATTGTCGTTATTCCATAAGTAAATTTAATTCATAAAAAAGCCAATCCTCTGTGATTGGTTTTTTTATTTTAAACTAGCTCAATAATATCAATGGTTGGTGGCACTCTGAAACGCAAAGGAATTCCAACCATTCCTGTGCCAACGGTAACAAAGACATCCGCATGCTCATGAGAGTAGAAACCGCGCTTATGACCTAAAATTGATACTTTTTTCATAATATAGTTAGTCAACCATGGAAGCTCTACCTGCCCTCCATGTGTATGTCCAGATAACATTAATGGTCGATTCGGTAATTTAGGCACCATATCTACCGTATCGGGGTTATGGGACAAAATTAACCACGGCTTGTCTTGCGGTAAATCTGGCATAGATCGCATATCGGTTTTGCCTGCCCACAGGTCACCAATGCCAATCAAACGAAATTCTTCAAAATCAACAATCTTACCTTCAATATCAATAACTTCATTATAAAATAGGGCATCTTTTAATAGTTGCTGAATCGGTGGGCCAGGATATTGCTCATCATGATTTCCAGGAACCGAATATACAGGCGCCTGAATTTCTTTTAAAACCCTTAATTCTTCAATCAGTCTATCTTCTGGTTCATATGTCCAATCACCAGCGACTACCACTAAATCAGGTTGCTGTTCATTTAATTTTCTAACTATGGTTTTGAGCTGACGTTCATGCCCTGAAAATAAACCGATATGTAAATCTGCAATTAAAGCTACTTTTACTGGCTTATCAAAACTACGATCCGGATTTAACCGATATTGATGAGTATCGACACGCACTAAATGAGGTTCGATAAATCGGGCATAAATTAACACCCCACTTAAGAAAAAGATGAAAATACCTTGATGAATTGAGTAGTAACCAATCCAAGCAGCATATAAATTAAAAAACCAGAGAGGAATAAGTAGATAAGAGAGATAAAATGCGAGTAGATGTACATAAGCTTTAAATGGATGAATCGTCTCGGTTCGTGATTGATGAATCCAAGCCTCAGAAATTCCCCATAGAGCAAGTATTGAAAAAATAAAGTAAAAACAAAAAATGATTGAATTTGGATTCCACATTACGACTCTCGACTTATCTTATATTGATTGCTAGTAATCAAATTCAATATTTATCTTTCAATATGCACGAATTATACTCTAGCTCACCTTATCGTATGTACTGATTATGGCACAATCCTTTCCTTCCAAACAGCTTCAAACGAATCAACAAGCTAAAGGCTTTTTGATAAAAGCCTCTATAGTCCTATGTTCAAGTTTTGCTGTGGGTTTGACAGGATGTAGTACTCTGCCAAAACATGGTGTTGAGCCAGTACAATATGCAAAAGATATTGATACCTCTGAGACTTCACTTGCCAAAATTATTACACCTTTACGTCAGCAAAATCCAAAGTTAACAGGTTTCCATGTTCTAAATGATCCGCTGGAGGCTCTCGCGGCCCGCCTCAGATTAATTGATAAAGCTGAAAAGACTTTAGATTTACAATATTACATTTGGGATAATGACAAAGTTGGTGCTTTAGCCTTGCACGCGATTATTCGTGCAGCTGATCGAGGTGTAAAAGTCCGACTTCTTATTGATGACAATAATGCAAAAAAAATGGAAGGGATTTTACTGGCCCTTTCTCAGCATAAAAATATTGAAGTTAAGCTTTTTAATCCCTACCGTTTCCGCAAATACCGTGCGATGGATATGGTGCTGGATTTAAAACGTATCAATCGTCGTATGCACAATAAAAGCTTTATTGCCGACAATGAGGTTGCTCTTATTGGCGGGCGCAACATGACCAATCAATATTACAATGTAAGCGATAGCTATCAGTTTTCTGATGTCGATGTAATGTTAGTCGGCGCTGCTGTTGATGATATCGTAAATTCGTTTGATGATTACTGGAATCATGAATATGCATATTCAGTTCAAAGTATCGTAAGTCCTGAGCAGCACCGTTTACGCTATGAAGGCTTAAAAGAACAACTCGAAGCACACTATCAACAAGCTACCGTTCAAAACTTTTTAAACTTAACCGCAAAATCTCATGCATTTGATCAATGGCTAAATCATAATATTCAATTCGATTGGGTCAAAGCAGAAGTGGTAAAAGACTCACCTGATAAAATCAAATCGAAAGCTAAGAAAGAAGAACACCTCAATTTCCAGTTAATTAATCATTTGGAAAAACCAGAAAGTAACGTTGACTTAATCTCTGCTTATTTTATTCCTGAAAAACAAGGTGCCAAGATTTTAAGCACGCTTGCCAAAGAAGGTGTTGAGGTTCGAGTTTTAACGAATTCTTTTAAAGCGAATGACGTTGCTGTTGTACATGCCTTTTATGGGAAATATCGTAAAGAACTGCTTAAAAACGGCGTACAACTTTATGAATTTTTACCAACACCCGATAAAAGAGATTTAAATAAAAATACAGATGAGCTTGCCACTAAAGCTAAAGTAAATATGAAAGGGCTAAGCCGATCAAGTTTGCATACTAAGCTTATGGCATTAGATGAGCAGGTTTTTATTGGTTCATTTAACTTTGACCCGCGCTCGGCTTACTTAAATACTGAAATTGGTGTGATTTTAGATAGCCCATCACTGGCTAAGACGATTCACCATACAATGGATGAAAATTTAAATAAGTATGCTTATAAATTAAAGCTCGACACTAACAACCATATTTATTGGCAGCAAGAAACTCCAAATGGTCCTGTAATTTATAGACAGGAACCTGAGATGAAATGGTGGCAAAAAGCAGGCATGAAGTTTCTTTCATGGCTGCCACTTGAAGGATTTATGTAATTAGTTTTTTGGCTTAAGTACTTTTTGATGTAGTTGAGCCAAACCCTCTACCATTTTTTCTTGAACTTCGCGCGTTAAACTTTTGACGTCATGCCCTTCCACTGAAATAGGAGGCAAAGTTAACAGATGAGCTGTTACTTTAGGCATTTCAAGTACACGTTGAATATGTTCGGCAAATGTCATGTCACCAATGAATGGCGCAACTGTATCTAATTGCCCATCACGATTTACATAACAAATCAAACAAACCTGTACTGGACGCTGTGCTTCAATCGCTGCTCCTAGTAATCGTCCATGTACTTTTTTAACAGAATGTCCATCTGTAGTTGTGGCCTCAGGGAAAAATAATACTGGAATATTCTGTTTTAAAAATTCAGCAATTTGCTCACGAATTCTGACGGAATCGCCAGATCCACGCTTAATAAATAACGTTCCACCACTTTTGGCTAAATTTCCAAGAATAGGCCAATTTTCAATTTCAGCTTTAGCCAGAAAGAAAACTCGCGCACCTGAACCTAGAACCGCAACATCTAGCCAAGAAATATGATTACTTACCCATAAAGCTGGTTCTCTAGGAATTGTGCCATGTACTTCTATATCTAAATTGAAAACCTGACATAAACGGCGGCAAAAGTATTGGACATAACGTGTATTAACAGGATTATTAGGATCTTTATAAAGCCCATGTCGATAAACTAGATAAAAACCTTCACTAATTGCAGCCGTGGCAGAAGTGACCTTTTTTCCGTATAAACCTATTTTTGATAATTTCTTTAACGTTGAATTAACTATACTTTGCGTTTGAGCCATAAAATTTCACTAACGATTAATCATTGTTATACCCATCTCAAGTCATTCTATACGTTTCGTAATAAACTTGCATTGACGATAGAGAACGGCAAATAAAATAAATTTGAACACTAGACTAATCTCATGTAACTAATCTAAAGGATAAGAACAAACGCTTTCCCCTTTTGCTTAAGTTTCCTCTAGAATAAAGTTTTCCCATTTTCAGGATTTATAGCCACGTGGAATATGTTGATCGGCATCAAGGCGGTGAACGCACAATCTTAGTGAGTGTTTCTGTACAATTATTAGATGATCTGGATGCCGAAGAGTTTGCTCTACTTGCACAGTCTGCTGGTGCAGATATCCTTGAACATATTAAGGTTCAGCGTAATAAGCCTAATCCTAAATTTTTTATTGGCTCAGGAAAAGTCGAAGAAATTGCAGAGCAAGTTCAGGAGCTAGAAGCGAGTCTGGTTATTTTTGACCACGCGTTATCACCTGCTCAAGAACGAAATTTAGAAAGAATATTAAAATGCCGAGTTATTGACCGCACAGGGTTGATTTTAGATATTTTTGCCCTGCGTGCCCGTACACATGAAGGTAAGTTACAAGTCGAACTTGCTCAGCTTAAACATTTATCTACTCGTCTTATTCGTGGTTGGTCTGCCGATTTTGAACAACAAAAAGGTGGTATCGGCTTACGTGGTCCTGGTGAAACACAACTAGAGACAGATCGCCGTCTCATTCGTGTTCGTATTACCCAATTAAAAGATAAATTAGACAAAGTACAACAGACTCGTATGCAAGGGCGTGCTGCAAGACAAAAAGCAGCTATTCCAACGGTTTCATTAGTAGGTTATACCAACGCTGGTAAATCGACTTTATTTAATATTTTAGCTAATAGTGATGTCTACGCAGCTGATCAACTGTTTGCAACACTCGATCCAACCCTACGCCGTTTAGACTGGGATGGTATCGGTACTGTTGTGCTAGCAGATACAGTAGGTTTTGTACGAAACTTACAGCATGATTTGGTTGAATCATTTAAAGCAACACTTGAAGAAACGCTAGAAGCTACCCTTTTACTACATGTTATTGATAGTAGTAGCCATGACATGCTTGACCAAATTGAAGCGGTTGAAGGCGTATTAAAAGACATTGGTGCTGATGCTCCCGTACTTCGGGTGTACAACAAAATTGATCTAAGTGGTGAAGAGGCCAAAATTATTTATGCTGAGCCACACGTCCCAGATCGAGTTTATGTTTCAGCTCATTCTGGTCAAGGTCTAGAGTTGCTCCAAAAAGCAGTACAAGAATGCTTAATGGGCCAAATTCAAAAGTTTTCACTCGTGCTTAAGCCTGCTTATGGCAAATTACGTACTCAACTTTATGCCTTAAATGTTATTGAGTCTGAACATTATGATGATGCAGGCTTATTACATATTGATGTGAAGATTGCGCCACATAAGTTAGAAAAGCTGATTCGCCAAGCAAAGCTTCCATTGGATGAAATCTTAGGAGAACACGCAAGACAATTTAAGCGCCCCTTGGAAGAGTTTGAAATCAAGGGCGATATCAGTTAAAACTTGATAAGTAAACTTTTAGAGATAAAAAATATGGATAAGATCAAAAGTATAGACTGGACAGCATGGGTAATTACATTACTACTCATTATTGGTTTTCGTGAAGGCTCTGTCGTTGTCATGCGTGCTTTTGGTCATCCAGAATTAGGTAATCTGGTCGGTTTAATCAGCTTACTTATTATTTTACTGATTTGGAGAAAGTTTAAAAAAATTCCACTTCGAATAGTAGATACCAATAATAAAATCATGAAAGAAAGTGGATTCGCATTTTTACCTATCTGTGCAGGTTCATTAATTATGCTCGTACATATGGGTAAAGAAATTCCATTATTTCTTTTTGTTTTAGTGGTCAGTACCCTTATACCTTTGTGGGTCTATGCAAAAATGGCAAAACGTTGGTTATAAGGAGAATAAAATGTTTACGATTTTCTACGGATTTTTGATCACACTCATTGGTTATCTGTGTGCAAAGCCTTTAAACCGACGTTTTCCGCAAGTTCCACTTTTAGTTTTCGGAATGTTCATTGTAATTGGCTTACTTTCAGTTTTGCATGTGCCATATGAGCAGTATCGTCTTTATGTGAATGACTTATTTGGTCATCTATTAGGTTATGTCACTGTCGCCTTAGCTATTCCCTTAGCTGCAATGCGTTACGATGATCTTCCAATTAAATCGGTCATTGGTATTTTACTTTTTGCAAGTATTAGCGCCGTTGCCCTACCTATGGGGCTAGCATACTTGTTACATATGTCCGAACCTACCATTCTTGCATTTGCCACCCGTGCAGTAACCACTCCAATTGCTCTGAACATCGCAACTTTATTACATGCTCCTGAAACACTCGTAACCCTTATTGTTATTTTGTCTGGGGTAATTGGCGCAGCATTCTCACCATTCTTACTTAAACATATTCATGATGAGAGAGCATCAGGTTTAGCCTTAGGTTTAGCTGCACACGCCATCGGAACAGCTCAAGCTTGGCAACGTGGGCCTGTTGCAGGTCGTTACGCTGCATTTGGTATGGCATTGAACGGTGTATTTACTGCAATTTGGCTACCAACATTAATGTTATCTTTTGGAACACCATAATTAAGAAGTTGATTAAATAAACATTGAACGGTCTATCAATTCCAAATAAGATGACCTTTCAAAGTTAAAAGGATTTTTAATTATGGGGAAAATTTTTATTGGAGCTCTGCTCTTATTGGGGATTAATACTGCTACATTCGCAGCAGATATTACAGGTCTCTGGCAAACAATTGATGATAAGACAGGTGCTCCTAAAGCACAGGTAGAAATACGAAAAGAAGCGAACGGGACATATGCCGGGAAAATTATCAAAGTAACGCCACGCCCAGGTTATACGCCTAAAGAAATTTGTGATAATTGCCCTGCGCCATATACCAATAAACCGATTTTAGGTCTGGATATCGCAACTGGTTTAAAACAGGTAGATGGACTGAACTATACAGGCGGTAAAATTTTAGATCCAAATACTGGCAAAGTTTACGGACTTAAAGCAAAACTTAGTTCAACTGGCAAACGCTTACATATGCGCGGTTATCTCGGAGTTTCAGCTTTAGGGCGTAATCAAATCTGGATTCGAGTAGAATAATAGTTCCTAATAAAAAAGCCGCTTCTGCGGCTTTTTTATTTTTAGCTCAGCTACAAGCTTCATCTTGCACTCATAGAGAAACATTGCTTTTCTTATATTTGCACAGGATTTTCAACAGAAAAAATTTCTTTGTCTTCAAGTCGATAAGCCATTAATTTTCTACCCCAAACACAGCCACCATCAACATTCTGGATCTGCTCATTAATAGTTCGGCCCTCGAGCGCAGCCCAATGACCAAAAATAATCTGATGAGTTTGTGCGGCTTTGCTCGGAAATTCAAACCAAGGTAAATAACCATCCGGCATTGGTGCATCCAAAGAATCTTTAAAACTAAACTCTAAAGCCCCTTCGGCATTGGTTAAACGCATGCGAGTCAAATAATTGGTAATACAACGTAAACGCGCAGAACCAGTTAGGTTATCTTCCCACAAATCTGGTTTAGAACCATACATGTCTGCTAAAAAAGCATCCAATACAGATAAATCTTCGTTTGCGAGTACAGCCTCGACCTCTTTTGCCAACGTTACAGTTTTTTGCGCATCCCAAATACAAGGTATGCCAGCATGAGTAAGGATCGTATGCTCGTTTGGCAATAAACATAATGGCTGTTTACGTAACCAATCGATTAACTCATCACCATCAATAGCATCAATAACGTCTTGGGTACGATCTTTTTCTTTAATCTCTTTTAAACCACGCGCACCCGCAATTAAAGTCAGGTCATGATTTCCAAGTACAGTTGCAGCAGCTCCACGATCAGCAAGCTTTTTAATAAAACGTAATGCCCCTACCGAGTTTTCACCACGTGCGACTAAATCACCAGCAAACCATAAAAAGTCTTGATCTGGATCAAAACGTATTTCTTTAAGCAAGGCTTTTAGAGCTTCAAAACACCCCTGCACATCGCCAATAACATAGTTAAAACGCTTAGTCATTTACGCCACCATTTGATCGGCCAAAGCAACAAATTGGGCAAGTGTTAAGGTCTCTGGACGAGCCATCGGATCAACACCAGCTTTTTCAAAGCCATCTTCTGCAATCATACCTTTAAGACTGTTTCTTAATGTTTTGCGGCGCTGAGTAAATACATGGGCAACCAGCCGAGCTAAAGCTTTTTCATCTTTTGCTGTAATTGGCTTTTGATCATAAGGAACAAGGCGGAAAACAGCACTCGTTACTTTAGGTGGTGGGTTAAATGCACCAGCCGGCACTTCAAATAAAAATGTTGGTTGACAGTAATATTGAATCATTACCGACAAGCGTCCATATTCTTTCGTATTCGGTTCAGCAGTAATACGGTCAACCACCTCTTTTTGCAGCATAAAGTGCATATCTTTAACTTTGCTGCCAAATTCCAAGAGATGAAAGAGTAATGGGGTTGAAATGTTATAAGGTAAGTTACCGACTACACGTAATGGTCGGCCATCTTTTACCAGTTCGCTAAAGTCATATTTTAATGCGTCAGCTTCTATAATCGTCAAACGTTCAGGATGTGGAACACGTTCTGGTAGCCCAGCAGCTAAGTCACGATCTAGCTCCACTACTGTTAATGCATCACATTCCCCAATTAAAGGAGATGTTAAGGCAGCTAAACCAGGTCCAATCTCGACAATATTGTCGCCTGTACGCGGACTTACAGAGCGCACAATTTTGGCAATGACTCGTTGATCATGTAAGAAGTTTTGACCAAAACGTTTACGAGCTTTATGCCCTTCATCTTTCGGGTTTAGGGCATTAATTTGATACATAGAACATTTCCAACATGAAAAATTTAGCTCGCTGCTAAAGATAAAGCTAAATCAACAGCGACATTTAAACTTGAGCTTTTTGCCAAACCAGTCCCAGCCAAAGACAACGCTGTGCCATGGTCAACCGAAGTTCGAATGAAAGGCAAACCCAATGTAATATTGATGGCTTCACCAAACCCTTGTGATTTTAACACAGGTAAACCTTGATCATGGTACATGGCAAGTACAGCATCTGCATTTTTAAGATGTTCTGGAGTAAACAAAGTATCTGCCGGCAAGCTTAAACTCATTTTAAGCCCTTGCGCTCGATAACTTTCGAGTACCGGATTAATGGTCTCAATCTCTTCACGACCCAAATAACCATCTTCACCTGCATGAGGATTTAAACCACACACCAATACACGTGGATCTATTATCTTAAATTTAGTTTTTAAATCATGCAGTAAAATATCAATAACCTGATGCAATCGCTGTTTGGTAATTGCATCCGCTACATCTCTTAAGGGTAAATGTGTAGTTGCTAAGGCAACACGCAAGGTTTTGGTTGCAAGCATCATTACGACACGCTCTACACCTGCAAACTCTTGATAGTATTCAGTGTGACCACTAAACAAAATACCAGCATCATTAATGACCGATTTTTGCACGGGTGCCGTGGCTACTCCCACACTTTTACCAGACATTGCATAATCTGCTGAACGACGCAGTTGTTCTAATACGTAGGCTGCATTAGCTGGGTTTAATTGACCATCAATGACAGTTGCTTCTAAAGGCACATGTTCTATATAGAGTTCATTCAGAGATGATGACTCAGGGTGTCCGGTATATTCTGTAAATTGAATATCGATCCCAAGTTTTTGGGCACGTTGTTCTAATAAATTTTGGTCACCCAAAACAACAACAGGGCGTTCATCAACCCGCTTAGCCAAGCTCAAACAGATATCTGGACCAATACCAGCCGGCTCACCGGAAGTGACATATAATGGCAGCACAATCACTCCAGACACATAACAAGAATTTGTTTGATTTTAACATATCTAACATTTATCAGTTTATGGATTAAATTATATGGCTTAAACTGGATTTTTCTTGTGAGTTTGGACAAACTCGTTTAGAATGCTCGCTCCTTTTGTTTGGACAGATTCCATAGTCCAAACCAACTATAATAGGTAGTGGTTTAATGAAAACTCTCAGCGCTAAGCCAGCTGAAGTTCAACATGACTGGTATGTTGTTGATGCTTCTGGCAAAACTTTAGGTCGCCTTGCGACTGAAATCGCTCGTCGTTTACGCGGTAAGCACAAAACTTCTTATACTCCTCACGTTGACACTGGCGATTACATCGTTGTGATTAATGCTGAACAAGTTCAAGTGACTGGTAAAAAATCACTTGATAAGAAATATTATCGCCATACTGGTTTCCCTGGTGGTATCCGTGAGACTAACTTCGAGAAGTTAATTGCTCACAAACCTGAAGCTGTTCTTGAAAAAGCGGTTAAAGGCATGTTACCAAAAGGTCCTCTTGGTTATGCAATGATCAAAAAAATGAAAGTGTACGCTGGTACTGAGCATCCGCATGCTGCTCAACAGCCACAAGTTTTGGACATCTAAGGGATACAGCACATGGCTACTAATTATGGTACAGGTCGCCGTAAGACCGCAACTGCACGTGTTTTCTTGTCAGCTGGTACAGGTAAACTCGTTATTAACAACCGTACTTTAGAGCAATATTTCGGTCGTGAAACTGCTCGTATGGTTGTTCGTCAACCTTTAGAACTTTTAGAAGTTACTGAAAAGTTTGACCTTTACATCACTGTTAAAGGTGGTGGTATCGGTGGTCAAGCTGGCGCGATCCGTCACGGTATTACTCGTGCGCTTATCGCTGCTGACGAAACTTTAAAACCTGTTCTACGTCAAGCTGGTTTCGTTACTCGTGATGCTCGTGAAGTTGAACGTAAGAAACTTGGTTTACGTAAAGCTCGTAAGCGTCCTCAATTCTCTAAACGTTAATTCGTTTATCGAGTTAGACAAAAAGCCTTGGATTTTTCCAAGGCTTTTTTATTATAAAAATAGAGCTACCAAATGCAAACTTATAAATATAAACAAACTAGCTCTTTAGAACCGTGATTTCCTAGAGCATTTTTAGTATCCTAATCGATTCACTCAACCACGTCGTCTTGTGATATGTCGGTCGAAAACACCTCTATTCAGGGGATTACCCTTTACAGTCATGCTGATGATTTCCGTTCTCACTGGATTCGTTTCTTATTAGCAGAAAAACAAATCAAATATCAATTGATCATAACTGACCATGAAGACGAAGATTTGGCCAGCTTAAATCCTTACAACCAATTACCGATGTTGGTCGAACAAAATCTTAAATTATTTTCAGCGCCTATCATCGCTGAATATTTAGATGACCGTTATCGTCAAAGTAAGCTTTATGCCGATGCTCCTATGATGCGTGCAGAACAGCGTCAGTATATCTGGAGACTTGAAAACGACTGGTTTAAGTTAGCAGATCACATGTTAAAACATGCTGACTCCCTAAATGTCGAACAAAAGCAAAAAGCTCAAAAAGAACTACGTGAAACATTAATTTCACTTACTCCCCTATTTCAGCATTTCCCGTATTTCATGTCTGAAAATTTTACAATCTTAGACTGCATGCTTGCCCCTATCTTTTTAAGATTAAATAGCATGGGAATTGATTTACCAAAACAGCACTGTCGACCTATATTTTTGTACTGTAAACGTATCTTTGAACGGCCTTCTTTTGCTAAATCGATGACGCCTCAAGAGAAAAACCGTTACAATGAATTATTAAATATGGAATAGCGTGATATGTCTGAGCAAACTATTGATTTAACCCCTACACGTCCTTATCTTGCTCGTGCAATCTATGAATGGATTTGTGATAACCAACTTACGCCTTATTTATTAGTTGATGCGACACAGCCGCATACCGACGTTCCGCAACAATTTGTTAAAGATGGGCAAATTGTTCTAAATATTGTGCCGCATGCAGTTCATCAATTACTTATTACCAATGAAGCTATTACTTTTTCAGCTCGTTTTGGCGGAGCATCAAAAGACATTTATGTTCCTATTCAAGCGGTTTTAGGGATTTATGCACGAGAAAATGGACAAGGTTTATTCTTTGATCCTGAAGAATATGCCAATGTAACACCTGTAGAAAATACAGTAGAGTCAGAAGTACAAAAAGCAACTGAAACAACATCGACTAAGAAAAAACCATCGTTAAGAATTTTAGATTAAATTTAGAGGAAGAAAGCATGGCATTTGATTTAGTCCAATACTTTGCTGAGCAGATAAAAATTCAAAAGCCTCAGCTTTTAAATCAATATCCAGTTAATGAAAAAAATAAACTGATTGATGAGGTGAATATTCTTACGCTTGGAAAACTGATTAGTTTATGGCGTCAGAATGATAATAAGATTTATCAAGAAATCAAAACCTCAGATCCACTTTATATTCAAGAAGTTGCTCGTCATTTAACGACTTCTAAACATAATCAGTCGACTTTAAAAAATTCAGAACTAGAACAGAGTATTTCTGAAATTTTAACTTTGCAGTTAGCAGAACTTAATCAGCTCGATGAAACAGGTGGTTTTGGGCATAATGGCTTAAAAGAATTAATTTTAGGTCAGATTGAACACTTATCAGGTCAAGCTGAAGATTGGGTTTGGTCAACAAACCACCTAAATGAATTAATTGGTTCTAAACCTGTGGAACAAGAAGAGCTATCATTGGATACAACAATGAAGGAGTTCAACCAAATGGTTCACCAAGCCCAACCTCATCATGATGACGTGCATATTGAAGAACAAGCTGCCGAAATTTCTGTACCTACATGGTCAAAGATTGTTGCCCCTGTAGTTGCTTTAGCAATTTTGAGCTATCTCTACTGTATTTATACACAATTAATTGCTTAAGAATTTGCTTATACAATCCGTTACATGCCACCCATAAAAGGTGGCATTTTTTACTAGATTTGAATAGTAAATAACATCTGCCGTTTTTTTACTTGCTGCCCGTGCTGACCTAAAACATCTTCAACTACACCATCCACATCAGATTTAATCTGCTGTTGAATTTTCATAGCCTCAAGCACCAATAAAGTTTGCCCTTTCACCACAGTATCGCCTTTATTGACTAAGATATTGACTACAGCACCATCCATTGGCGCACGAATTTTGCCATCACCAGCCACATCAGCTATCTCTGGAGCGGCATAAGTTACGTTGCGAATTGCAACATTGCCATTATCTCGATCTAAATAAAGCTGATCATCATTTAATACATATTGCACACGGCGACATACACCATCAATTAAATAAATTAATTGCTCTGGCGTTCTCTCAAGCACTTCAATACAAACTGATTGATCACAGAGCTCTACCTTAAACGTGTTATTTACAGATGAAAGCTGTAATTGAATTTGCTGTTCATCATATTTAAGTTTTAATGGTAATGGTACACCTAATCCAGTTTGCCACACCGCAGTACCTGTACTTTGACTAAATAATGCAGCAGCAATGGCTAAGGTTTCTAAAGATAGAACCTGCTTATGTAGACTGCTGTCATTTTGAAAATGCTGTTGAATGAATGCAGTATTCGTATCTCCTGCAACAACAATTGGATGACGCAGTAAATTGACCAAAAACTGCTTATTACTATTTACACCTAGCAACACACAGTCATCAATTGCACGCGCCAATAAGCGAATCGCATCCTCACGGGTTTTACCGTATGCAATCACCTTCGCCACCATCGGGTCATAAAATAGGCTAACCTCATCAGTTGCCAACATGCCATGATCTATTCGTACATTTGGCAAAGTTGCGGGCTGCCAACGCAGAACTTTTCCTGTTTGTGGTAAGAAATCCTGACGTGGGTCTTCAGCATACAAACGTACTTCGATCGCATGTCCATATAAGGTCAATTCTTGTTGCTTTAACGGTAACTGTTCACCATTCGCGACACGTAACTGCCATTCAACCAAGTCTAATCCAGTAATGAGTTCAGTGACAGGATGCTCCACTTGCAAACGGGTATTCATTTCTAAAAAATAAAATGCACCCGATGCATCTAGCAAAAACTCAACTGTACCTGCCCCCACATAAGCACACGCTTTTGCCGCTGCTACGGCTGCCTCACCCATTTTCTGACGCAGTTCAGGCGTCATCACTGGACATGGTGCTTCCTCAACAACCTTTTGGTGACGACGTTGGATCGAACAATCACGCTCAAACAAATACACATAATTGCCGTGTGTATCACCAAAAACCTGAATTTCGACATGGCGCGGAGCAATGACAGCTTTTTCTAAAATAAGCTCGCCTGAACCAAAGGCATTTTCAGCTTCTGAACGCGCAGTTTGTAAAGCTTCCACCAACTCAGAGAGGTGCTGTACCAAACGCATGCCACGACCGCCACCACCCGCAGAGGCTTTTACCATAATTGGAAAGCCAACTTGCTCAGCTTGAGCTGTTAAATATTCAAGGTCTTGTCGGTCACCTTCATACCCCGGCACACAAGGTACACCTGCTTCAATCATGGCAATTTTTGAAAGGCGTTTACTGCCCATTAACTCAATTGCAGAAGCGGTAGGCCCAATAAACGTAATCTGGTTATCGATACATGCCTGAGCAAAATCAGTATTTTCAGACAAAAAACCATAACCCGGATGAACTGCATCAGCACCTGTCTTTTTGCATGCATCTATTATCTTGGTAATTGAAAGATATGACTCAGATACTTTTGAAGCACCAATATAGACAGCTTCATCGGCCTCTTGCACATGGCGAGCATGACGGTCTGCATCGGAATAAACTGCGACAGTTTGATAGCCCATTGCCTTAGCAGTTTGCATGACTCGAACTGCAATTTCACCACGATTGGCAATCAGTACTTTTGAAAATTTCATTATTTTTATCCCTATCGCTTATGATTCATCGGCCCAATTTGGTAACCTTTTCTGGATAAAAGCCATCGTTCCTTCTTGTCCTTCAGCACCACCAACCGCTTGAGCAAACTGCTGTGCAGCATCATCTAGCAACTCATTTAAAGGTTCATTGAGTGTTCGATGTAACAGTGCTTTAGTCACACGTGAAGCTTGAGGAGCTGCTCGTTTAATGTGTTGAATGGTTTCCTCTAAAGCTTGTTCAAGTTCAATTTCATTATGTGCAATTTGATGAACCACACCGACACTCAGTGCTGTATGCCCTTCAAAACGCATGCCGAGTAAAGCAATTCGGCGTGCCTGAGTCAGGCCAATACGTTTCACCACAAAAGGAGCAATTTGAGCAGGAATCACACCAAGCCCTGTTTCAGGTAAACCAAACTGGGCATTGTCACGGCTAATGGCAACATCTGCAACACATGCCAAACCAAAACCACCACCTAAAACAGCGCCTTCTAAAATCACCACAACAGTCTGTGGTGCGACTTCGACTTGCTCAAGCATGGCACCAAAACGGCGGTTAAAATCAGCATAAGGTTGTAAGCTACCAACATTGGTTGCTTCAACACGCAAAGCCGCCATGTCTTTAATGTCACCACCTGCACAAAAGGTTCCACCTTCACCACGGATAATTACCGCACGAATTGAAAGATCATCGCGAATGGCATTAAAGACTTGTTGAATGGCATTAACCATCTTCAAGTTCATGGCATTACGACTCTCCGGTCGATTTAACCAAAGGTATAAAATACTACCGTCTTGTTCCAATTGAATGCTGTCATCAATATCTAGAGCTTGTAGAGATGTCGAAAGTGTCATGGTGTATTCCTTATTTTTATTTCTGCTTTTTAGGCAAGATATCCATCAACTTACAGATAATCCCTAACATAATCTCATCTGCACCACCGCCAATAGAACCTAAACGACCATCACGATACAGCTGTGATGCTGGGTTATCCCACATAAAGCCGTTACCACCCCAATATTGCAAGCAGCTATCGGCAACTTCACGGCTTAAACGGCCTGCTTTGAGCTTTGCCATAGATGCCAGCTTAGTCACATCTTCACCCGCAATATGCTGTTCACACGCTTGGTAGGTTAAGGCTTTAAGTGCTTCTACTTCAGTCATGAGTTCGGCAAAACGAAAATGGATATATTGGTTATTAATGAGTGGTTGACCAAATGTCGTACGCTCTTTGGTATAGGCGATAGTCTTTTGAATTAAATTTTCCAAACCACCAATCGCATTAGCACAAGCCCATAAACGCTCTTCCTGAAATTGCATCATCTGCATCATGAAGCCCATACCTTCAACGCCAACCAAGTTACGCTGAGGTACACGTACATTGTCCAAATAAACTTGTGCTGTGGTCGTTGAACGCATACCTAATTTATTTAACGGTTCTGAAAAACTAATCCCTTTAGTTTTTGCCGGTACAATAATCATCGACTTGTTGACGTGAGGTTTATCGTCAGATGTGTTGGCTAAAAGACAGAAGAAATCGGCCTGCAATGAGTTGGTGATCCACATCTTGCTGCCGTTAATGACATAGTCATCGCCATCTTTTTTAGCAGTCGTTTTAATAGCAGCAACATCCGAACCAGCATGTACTTCCGATACCGCAATTGAGGCAACATATTCTCCAGCAATGGCTGGTGTTAAAAACTCATCACGTAATTCTTTGCTACCAAAACGCGCCAAAGCAGGTGTTGCCATATCGGTTTGTACACCAATAGCTAAAGGCACCCCGCCACAAGCCGCATATCCAATTTCCTCAGCAACAACTAAGTTATAAGAATAATCTAAAGCCAGACCGCCATTTTCCTCAGGCTTACAAATTCCTAATAAACCAAGATCACCCATTTTTTTAAATACGTCGTGGATTGGGAACTGCCCTTCAGCTTCCCATTCTGGAATATGTGGATTCAGCTCATTTTGAACAAATTGGCGAGCTGTGCGGCGTAATGCTTCATGTTCGGCAGTAAATTTCATGGTGTTATTCCTATTAATTTTTTTAATTGCGGTAAAGGTTGATTAAAAACGAGACACACCAAAACGAGTTGGATTTAGCTCTCGTTGCTGTGCTTCATAAATGGTTTGTAAAAGGAAAATTAATAATTTTCGGGTATCTCGGGGATCAATAATGCCGTCGTCATGTAGCATGGCCGTATTGAAAAGCGCGGTGGATTGCTGCTCTAATTTCATGGCCGTACTTTGCTCAAGAAAATCGAGCATTTGCGGATTAGGCTCCTGGCCAGAAGCTTTTTGCTTTCCTTCAGCCACAATGCGTAACACCTTTCCAGCTTGTGCAGCGCCCATTACAGCAACATGCGAATTTGGCCATGCAAAAATAAAGTCTGGTGATAGACTTCGACCACACATCGCGTAGTTACCTGCACCATATGACCCTGCTACAACAATTGAAATTTTAGGTACAGAACTATTGGCAACCGCTTGAATCAGTTTTGAGCCATGCTTAATAATGCCATTTTGCTCTGCATCAGTTCCCACCATAAAACCTGTGGTATTGTGCAAGAACAATAATGGACGCTTGGTCTGTTCACACAGATGAATAAACTGAGCCGTTTTAGCCGCACCTTGAGGGGTAATCGGACCATTATTGGTGATAATGCCAATATATAATCCGCCAATCTTCGCCCAGCCACATACCGTTAAATCATCATATTCCTGTTTAAATTCTAGAAAATCTGAATCATCAATAATGCGCGCAACCACTTCTTTCATGTTAAATGGTTGTTTAGGATCATTTGGAATCACACCCAACAGTTCATTGGCATCGTAACGAGGTTCTTTATAAGTCGTTTCAACTGGTTTGATTTGCTCTTTCCAGTTCAGATGTTCAAAAATTTCACGTGCAAGTCGAATACCATCAGCGTCATTTTCTGCTAAATATTCTGCTGTTCCAGCAACCTGTGCGTGCATTTCTGCTCCGCCCAACTCTTCAGCTGTTGCTACTTCACCAGTCGCAGCTAAAAGTAAAGGTGGACCTGCAAGAAGCATTTCGGTTTGTTTGCGTACAACAATGACATAATCGGAAAGACCTGGTTGATAAGCCCCTCCTGCCGTTGCATTACCATGAACAACTGCAAGCTGTGGAATACCTACCGCTGAAAGACGTGCCTGATTGGCAAAAGTCATACCGCCATAGGTAAATACTTCAGCCGCATAATTTAAGTTAGCGCCGCCACTTTCGGTCAGCGTAATCAGCGGGAGTTTTTGTTCTAAGGCAATTTTTTGTAGGCGCAAGGTTTTCTGCACACCCATCGGTGACATGGTCCCGCCCTTGATCGCACTATTACTTGCAGAGACTAGACAACGCACACCACTGACAAAACCAATGCCAGCAATTACACCACCACCAGCTTCGGAGCCATCCTTGTCATCATGCATGTTGTAGCCAACCAAGCCACAAAGTTCAACGAAAGGTGAATCAGCATCAAGTAATAATCGTACGCGCTCATGCGGCAGAATCTTGCCTTTTTTATCGAACTTAGGTTTAGCCGCATATGATTTATCAATGCTTTTTTGCTGAATTGCACGGACTTCACTCAGCTGAGCAAGCAGTGCCTCTTTATTCTTTTGATACTGTTCACTACCAACAGCGATCTCTGAGGAAAGAATAGTCACTGTTACTCCTCCTCAGCCTCAGTCTTTTTCTGAAAAATTTCAGGAATAAACGCGCGATGGAAACCATTATAAGACTGACTATTTGTCGCATCAGCTAGTGGATACATTCGTGTTCCTTGCGATGCAGCGCCATCAATACGCAAAGTTACACCTGAAACAAAAGCCGCAGCATCAGACAGTAAATAACAAATCGCCGATGACACTTCTGACTCAGTTCCCATACGTTTTAACGGTACATTGCCAGCAAGACTTGGAATAATTACTTTGGCAAAATCACCGCTATAATTATCCATACCAGATGACACAATCCATCCTGGTGCAACTGCATTTACACGAACTCCAGATTTGCCCCACTCAACCGATGCTGTTTTAGTTAAGTTATCAACCCCCGAACGCGCAGCTCCAGAATGCCCCATTCCTGGCATGCCACCCCACATATCAGCAGTCATATTGACAATACTGCCACCATGTTTTGCCATCCATTGGTTATAAGCTTCACGCATTAGATAGAAAGTCGCATGCAAGTTATTACGCACAACTGCGTCAAAACCATTCGCCGAAATATTCTCTAAAGCTGAGGGGAACTGGCCGCCCGCATTGTTCACCAAGCCATCTAGTTTTCCGAATTTCTCAATCACTTCGGCAATCATATTTTTCACTTGTTCTTCTTCACGGTTATCACAAACAATGAAATGAACTAAGCCCCCATCTTCTATAATTTCTTGGCTTACTTTCTCTAATTTTTCAATTTTGCGTCCTGTAATCACTACTTGAGCGCCGAGGGCTGCAAGCTCATGTGCAGTACAGCGTCCAATTCCAGAGCCACCACCTGTCACAATAATGACTTTATTGGCGAAAGCATCTGGTCTAAATATTGATTGATAACTCATCTTTGTCTCATCCATTTATTTTATTTTTCTAAAAGATGTGCCGGAACTTTTACAGGCATATCCAATAATTGTTGCGCAAAGGCCTTCCCTTGCGGATCTATGCGTAGGCTTGCAACACCACCACCACCCAAGGCATTTTCCAACATAAAATTTAGTGCATTCAAACCCGGCAACTCATAACGGATTACACGCCCTTTCTCAGCATCTAAGACATGTTGCATATAGCTTGCAACAGTCTCTTCAGTCAGTGCTGCACGAATCCATGGCAAATATTCTGCTTTACGTGCAATCACACCGATATTGCTATGATTGCCTTTATCACCACTGCGGGCATGCGCAATTTCAATCAAAGGAACTTCAATTTCATCTCCTTGATAAATTGCATTCTCACCTGCCTTTAAAGTAGGCAATTGCTCTGTAGAAACTCCTTGTGGAATCTCAACTGGGTAGCGTTTTCCTTCAAAATCGATTTCGACACTTACTTGATTTTTATCTATTAAAAATGAAAATAGTTTAATCACTGGCGATGCTTTTGGACGCCCTCCCACAATCCCTGCCAAGGCTGGAGCCATACCTGTTGAAGCTTGTGCAATTTCAGATGCAAAGAATATACATGCTTCTTTAAACATGTGTTTTACAGCTATTTTGACCACAACTTCACGACTATTTAATGTTTGGGCATGTTTGCCGTAGGTACTTTCAATACCTAAAATTTCAACAGACTTTTCACTAAATGACGGCACTGAGCGCATTGCTAAAACACGTTCGCACTTAGCCAAAATCGCATCGGCAATGACTTGTGCTTTTTGTGGTGCCTCACGTCCTGCAATTAAAAAACTCACTAAAACCCGATATCCATCTGGATAGGTCGCACTGACTTTATACTGCGCAGTCGGTGCTTGTCCTTTTGCCCCTGTCACACGAACTCGGTGCTCCCCAACTTGTTCTAAATGCACCTGATTAAAATCAGCAATTACATCGGGTAGTAAATATGCTTGAGGATTGCCTATTTCATAAACAATTTGTTCAGCAACCGTGGCGGTGGAAACCAAACCACCTGTACCCTGTGGTTTCGTCACAACAAATGAGCCATCTTCACTCACCTCAACGACTGGAAAGCCTATATTGTCGAAACCCTGAACTAAGCGCCAATCGGTAAAGTTACCACCCGTACATTGAGCTCCACATTCAATGATATGACCTGCCAAGGAACCTTGCGCCAACTTATCGTAGTCATCTAAAGACCATTGATATTCATGAAGTAAAGGAGCAAGTACCACAGCAGAGTCAACAACACGACCAGTAATCACAATATCTGCGCCTAAATTCAAAGCATCACGAATAGCCACCGCCCCTAAATAAGCATTACTACTCGCCACTTGTTCTGGCAAAGCTTCCCCGCTAAACATTTCCCGAATATTTTGCTGTTTGAGGTGCTCATGTTGCGGTAAAAGATCATCACCTAAAACCACGGCAACTTTTAGATCTAATCCATATTCTTTAATTATTTTTTGCAAAGCATCTCGACATGCCAATGGGTTAACACCACCAGCATTACTAATCACTTTAATCTTTTTTTCTGCAATTTTTTTAAGTAAAGGCGCCATGACTCGACTGACAAAGTCCAAAGCATAACCATGTTTCGGTTCTACCATTTTCGCTTTGGCCATAATCGACATGGTGATTTCTGACAAGTAATCAAAAACCAAATAATTAATATCGGCTAAATGTACTAATTGGAAAGCGGCAGTATTGGTATCCCCCCAAAAACCTGAGGCACAACCTATTTTTACGACACGCTTATCATCCTGCTGATCACTTGCCATTTTATTTCTCATTATTTTGTTTAAAAATTACACTCAACATTACCAAGCAAGCGCTTGGTTTGTAAAGAGCAAAATGTTATTGTGAAATTGACTAAAACTGCCAAACTCGACAACTAGCCTAAAACATGGTGAGATTTAGCAAAATTTTTTCCGTAAATATTTTTATATAAAGGATCCAGCTTTCGTATGATTGCTACTTCAATTGAACAGATTCCAAATATTTCTTGCTTTGACGATAGCCCGCGTGGTCGTTTATTACAGGGTGCTGCCTATCTATTTCACAAACAAGGTTATGATAAAACCACCGTCCGCGAACTTGCTCAATTTATTGGGATTCAATCAGGGAGCTTATTTCATCACTTCAAGAGTAAAGATGACATCCTCGCTCACGTGATGGAGCAAACTATCATTTACAATCTTGCTCGTTTAGAAGAGGCAGCAGCTCAATCTACCGATCCAGAACACCAATTACGCGCCCTTATTAAAGCAGAACTCATTTCAATTACTGGAGATACTGGTGCAGCCATGGCTGTTTTAGTTTATGAGTGGTTTGCGCTGTCAAAAGAAAAACAAGATTATCTTTTAGAAATGCGTAATGAATATGAACAAATCTGGTTAGATGTCATTGAAAAGTTACGCATTCAAGGCAAGATAAAACATGATGCCTTTATTTGGCGAAGATTAGTTGGTGGTGCAATTTCGTGGACCGTAACTTGGTATAAAGCTGAGGGTAAAGTCAAAATTGATGAGTTAACAGAAATGGTGTGGGAAATGGCTTTGAAATAAAAAGGTGGCTCAATGACCACCCTGCAAGAATTAATAACCGAGCTGCTTACTAATCAAATCTTTCATAATTTCTTCAGCACCACCGCCAATCATATTGACCTTTACTTCACGGTAAATACGTTCAGACTTAGTACCTCGCATAAAACCCATACCTCCCAACGTTTGTACAGCCGCATCAGCACAAAATTGCATAGTGCGAGTCGCAACATTTTTCAGCATTGAAATTTGTGCCACCAACTCAGGCCCTTGTAACTTCTGCTGAGTCATTTTCCATGCAGTTTCTTCAAGTAATGCCCGTGTTGAGGTTAATTGCGTTGCCATATCTACCAATTTATGACGAACGACTTGATGGTCTATTAATCTCTTACCAAAAGTTTTCCGTTGCTGGGCCCAATCTAGAGCCTCTTCATAGCAAACTAATGCATAGCCATAAGCCACTACACCCAAGAAAAAACGCTCCATATTAAAGTTATTCATAATAACTTTAAAACCAGCATTTTCTTTACCGAGCAGATTTGATGCAGGTACTCTCACTTGATCAAAATGCAAATGAGCTGTATCAGAAGCCCACCATCCCATTTTCTTTAAAGGTGTTTTAGTAATTCCCTCACTGTGCGCATCAACGAGCAACATTGAAATGCCTTCAGCACCTGTTTTGGCTGGATCTGTACGCACTGCAACAGTATAGTAATCTGCACGAATTCCAGATGTGATAAATGTTTTCTCACCCGAGATAACATAATAGTCACCATCACGAACAGCTTTAGTTTGTAATGCAGCCACATCAGAACCACCGCCTGGTTCTGTAATCGCCAATGCTGAAATCTTTTCTCCTGAAATAATCCTTGGTAAAACTTTTGACTTTAGTTCTTCACTTCCAAAATGCTGAATCGGTGGTGCTCCAATTGTATGTACCATGAGTGAAATATGTACTCCACCCGAACCAGCTTTTGCCATTTCTACACCAGCCAGTAATGAATAAAATGGATCTGCATCAGGAATACCGCCATATTCCTCAGAAAAACCTAAACCTAATAGACCAATTTCAGCAGCCTTTTTATATAGCTCTCTTGGGAATGTCTCAGCCTCATCCCATTCATTAACGAAAGGAGCCATTTCTTTTTGTACAAATCGACGAACATTATCAGCAAAAGCAATATGTTGTTCATTATAGTAAATTGGGTTTGGTTGCATTTCTACAGATGTCCTGATGTTTTTATTTAATTCCAGAACATATCTTGTCATGTTTGCCATCAATCAAAAGTTGCAAGAATCTCCATTTTCTTGGCATAAAACATCAAAGCCTCTTCTTTTTATTCAAATACAATGCAATGCCTATACTCTTAAGCAACAACGGAAACCACGGGCAGCATAATAAGACTGCGCTCCATTATGATAAATAAAGACACGACCATATCGACGATCAGCAAAAAGTGCTCCATCTAGTTTACGAATCTCATTTGGGGTTTTGAGCCAACTTGATGTTTTAAGATCAAACTCTTCAATTTCTTGTAGTTGGTAATATTGCTCTTCTGTTAAAAGTTCAACTCCCATTTCCTTAGCTACATCTATTGCGCTATTTTTAGGAGGATGATCTTTTCTAGATTCTAGAGCCTCACGATCATAGCAAAGGCTTCTACGACCTTTAGGTGTCTCAAGAGAGCAATCTACAAATAAATATTCGTCTTTCTGCTGATCATAAGCAATAACATCAGGCTCCCCTCCTGTATTTTCCATTTCCAGCAATGACCAAAGTTTATCAGGAACCTTAATTAGTTTATTTTGCACATCCGACCACTTTATTTCTGTATGACGATGTGTATTTTTTTCAAATCTATTCTTTAATAATTCAAGGAGTAACTCTATTTGCTTTTGAGCTAGCTGTTTTTTATCTACCATTAAATAAGTCCTTATATTTATTAAATTGAACGGCCATCAAAATAATTTATTTTATTTAATATCAATGGCTTCTCCGCCTAGTACATTAATTACAGAGATAGAACTAAATCCAATACCTCTACATTAGGTTCCATAATTAAGATAATCAATAATCGTTTACTATATATTTAATTCCAAAAGTGTCCACAACGCTTACATCTATTACCATTTCTAAAAGAAAATAAAGGTAGGCCCAAAAACATAAACGCTAAAAAGGCAGATTTTTTTCCTTTATTATTAACTTCTATATCCAAACTTCCACACTCAGGGCAACATTCTTTACTCTCCCCAAACTTTTGTTCAAGCTCATCACTAAAGTCTTTTTCAAGAAATGACTTCGCTTCATCAACATAGTTTTCTGGAACTAATAAACGAACCCCACCTAAAGCATTAGAATAAAACCAATCCATATTAATTGTATGCTCATTTTCAATATAAACAGGAATTCCAAATGCTTCTAGTTGAGTCTTGGCAATTTGTGCCTCATAAGGAAACGAGAAAGTTTTAATTACGATCCATTGCATATTAAATTTCTAATTAGGTAAATAATTTTAGAGTAGCTTTATTTCTTTATAATTTGAATAAATTTTAATATCTAAAGGATTGAGAATACAAATTGCACATAAAGAAACACCC
>NZ_LRDR01000021.1:0-8443 GCF_001541635.1 Acinetobacter sp. LMB-5
AATGATATATATTTATGTCACGTGATAATTTGTGGCGCATACATCCATGTCACCCTACATGACTTGACACAATAAATCAGAGAAAAGGCTTTAAACAGGCGAAAATCCACCAGCAAAACACCCCAGAAGGCAAGCAAAAAACAGGGTGACACAGGGTGTAAAAAAGTAAGATTTTCGTGACTACAGGGTGACACAGTGCAAAACTTGATATGTATACGCAATTGCACCTTGCTTAATAATCAGTGTGTTACGCTGTCTTTAAGGGGGTTAAATTACGGGATAAGCAGTTATAAGGTAAGACGCGTTCATAATGCTATATGCTTGCATGTAGATTATGAGCGTGTCAGACAAGCGCAGCGCGTCAGAAATGGCTAAATGTATAGGTAGGTATTGCGAGCAATGAAAAAGCCACTAGCATGTGCTGGTGGCTTCTTTGCGGTTACGGTCTTCGATTGGTTTTATCGTTCACAGATAAGTTCAGAACGAAACGAATTAACAATGTCGTCTAACTGGCGTGTAGCCTCACCAGAGGACTGGAAATCTACATTAAAGGAGCTATAGCAGTTATTAAAAAACAGGCTATTCTTGACTCGTTTAACGCCAGTTATCTGGTCACGAGAGACAAGCGCGTGACCATAATCTAGCACCACTTGATTGTTATAGTTCATGAACCCCTTTAACTCCTCAAATAGCGCCTTGGCTTGCTCTACATAAACGCAATCAATCAAGGTGGGGTTAGTGCCCTCATAGATGCAAATAACCGCCTTACGCATCGACACAGCGTAAACGCTATCAGCAAGCATTAATTGGTTATCGGTAAGCAGCATATTGCTTTCAATTCTTAATTTCATGGTCAGCACCTTATTGATTGTGGTTCATTGACTGGCTGGTGGTTTTGGATTGCTCAATGGCTTTTAACATGTCTTGAGGAAAGGATAGAGCAAGGCTTATATCAGAACCTCCAAGCGCGTCTAAATGGTCACAGGTTCCTATAAGGTAGGTCAGAACTTCAAGGGTGACTTTGCAGGATTCGACTAATGAGTTATCGGTGGTGAAATGGTCTTTAATCGCTTTATCGGTGATCATGATTTTGCCCCCTCTAATTGAGGGTAACGCGCTGCATCGAGAGATTCTACAAGGCGAGAAAACTCGCTCCATGTCATAGCGTGTAGGGTGATTTGCTTCACACCGTAATTCTGGCGTATCATTTGAGCGTTCATTGACTGGCTCCTAGGTTAGTGAGTGGACATAGCCCCTTTGTGTGTGTGATGGCTTGCAAAGGGGTTTTATTTTGCCTACAATGTAGGGACAGAAGTAAATTAACGTAGGGACAATGCAATGTCAACAAAAAACCACCCGTTACAAATTAGGCTTAATGACGACTTACGTAAAAGACTACAAAAAGCGGCTGACAAAAAAGGCTTGCCTTTGTCCACATGGATCAAGATGGTGTGCAAAGAAGAAGCTGACCGCCTTTGTGAAAGTAACCACAAGGCTGCATAACATGCCATTGATCGAGTTATGGAGGGGGATAAAATTTAAAATGTACTTCCAAGACCACAACCCTCCACACTTTCACGCCATGTATCAAGGCGATGAAGCCAGCTTTTCGATTAAAGATTGTGAGTGTTTGAGTGGTCGTCTACCCCCTAAAGTGCACAAGCTAATACTGGAGTGGTGGAAGACAAACAAAGACCGCCTACACAGTGAATGGGAGCAATTAAGTAATGGTTAAAGTAACAGAGTGCGTATACATCAAGGAACTGCTCTATTATATCGAGCTGTCAAACAATACTAGCGGTCTAGTAAACTTCGCCCCACTGGCGGAAAAGTTCGATGAATTTAAGCAAGTGCTTAATGAAGATAAAGGCGAACAATACTATCTGGATGGTTATTCTATCGAGTGGTACAACGGTGCTGATATAGCCCCTGAATGGCTTGAAAGTCAATTAGCACAAAAGGCTGCATAAATGACCAGCGTGGATAGGGTGCTTTTTGAACTAGACAGCAAGGTTAATGCATTGAACAGCAGAATGCAGGTAACAGAACGGCTCTCGTGGGGCGTTCTACTAGGCGTTATCGCCTTGGTTATCAAAGCTTACTTTGTGGTTTAAAGTGAGTAACAAGATAGCCAGAAAAGACAAAGCCCCACTCAATGAGCAGGGCTTCTAGTGTATTCTTGATGTAATAGGAATGCTTCTAATCAAACCCATATCAAAGAACGCTTGGCAGTGTTCATTTTGATTAGAAGCGCTCCGAAAGTCAAATTTAAGGAATGAATCAAAGTGAAAAAAAACGAGGATTTACCCATCAATCAAAGGGCATGGCATCAAAATTCAGTTTGCTATGTGGATGCCTATGGTTATGACCACCCTGTTACGTATATGACGCTATTTGGTAAGTCTATCCAAGAATATGATGCTTATCAGTTTTTCGAGTTCGACGATAGAGACTACTTCCTTAGAGCCTTTCACAAGGTTTTAGTCACTGCCTTGAAAGTAAAGCAAGCCTACCAAGCAAAACAGAATGCAGCCACCAGCACGCTGTCAAGGCTGCGATTGCTTCAATCTGGCTTCTATGTCCCAGAGGCAAATTATCCCGAACTATCAAACCGCATACTAGGTGCAAACTTGGTGATCATCTTGCGAGGGCTATCGCCTATCGAACGCAAGCGCGAGATGAAAGACATAAACAGCCAGACAGCCAATATAAACGGCTTCGAGTCAATGGCTATACCTCCACTATTCACCCTGATTTCAATCTGGCTTGAAACGCTATTCAAAAGCCATTTAGACCACCATATAACGCTATGGAATGACAGGCGACTGCGTGGCGTCCCCATATGCTCTAATCGCTTCCTGAACTTCACCTAATCATTAGAACCGGTATTAACAATGGTTCACCAGTTATTTAGCTGGTGGATAGGTTTTCTAATGTTCAAAGGTGGCTATATGAAGCGCACAAATAACACATACCAGGATTGTTTTACTCCCTATCTGGTGGGGCTACTTCGTATAGCTCGCCAGCACACACATGTGGGGGGGCAACATGAGCGATAACGCAATCCCTATCGAGTCAGCCCGTAGTAATGACAAGCCAAAACACCAGCTTGCTGACCAGTGGCTAGACGCTCACGAGGTCAAGTTAGGCATACCACCAGCCAAGCCGTGGAGTGAACTATCACAAACGGTTAGAACAAAGGTGATAGCTGAACTCGATAAACGTTTAAAAGAGCTTGAGAAAGCGAATAAAGCCTCAAGCAAAAACGCAAGGTTAGAGCATGTAGAGAAGATGCTTGAAGAGCCGAAACTCACGCGAGAGGTGGAGTCATTCATCAATCGAGTGATCGCAAGCTTGCCTCAAGATTACGAGTACAACCGACAAGCGCAGCGAGTGAACCACATTGAATGGAAGATGCTAGCGGATGGTATGGAAAAGAAAATTGAAACCCCCGTATGCAGTGCATTAGCGGTTACAGCTATTACCTACAGCGAAGATGAACGCGAGGGGGGCTTGCTGGTGGAATGGGTGACTCGTGGCGGTAAAGTGGCTAAGTGGTCTTATCCTCAATCAATCCTTGCTCAAGACTTCAAGGCAATAGCGGAGTCATTGCAGCGTCAGCGCATTCCGTTCTTACCTCATGATGCTACAGGTAAACGCCTGTTCATGGAGCTACTGCAAAACTCTATACCTGAAAAGCAAGTGCTCCACACGGAGAAAACAGGCTGGACTACGGGCGGTTCGTTCGTGTTCCCTGATTACGTCTTAGGGAGTGAGGAAGTCGTTTTTCAAGCCACATCCTCACACCACCAGCCACCAGTAGTTAAAGGGTCAATCAAAGACTGGAATGACAAGATAGGCAAATACTGCAAAAACAACCCCACACTAGTGTTAGGGGTAGGCGTTGCCTTGTCTTCTCCTCTTATTGGTCTTATTGGTCTTAACGGGTCAGTGTTTCACCTGATAGGTGAAAGCTCGAAAGGTAAGACTCTATCCGTAGGCGTTAACTGTTCAGTATTTGGCATGACTAAAGGGTCATGGAAAGGAACGGATAACGCTAAGGAAAGTGAGTTTGAATCGAGAAACCATATAGGCACTACCTTAGACGAACTAGGACAAGCCACCGTTAAAGATGCCTTTCAGACTACCTACATGCTAGGGAACGGTCAGGGCAGGCAGCGAGCGAACAAGGACGGCTCGCCCCAGCGCATACGCAAATTTAACCTTAACGCGCTATCGACGGGTGAACTATCACTAGACGACTATTTAGGTAAGGCTGATTTACTCCTTACTGGTGGCTTAGGTGTTCGCTTTATTCAAGGCGTTTCTGACTGTTTTAAATATGGGTGTTTTGATGAACTACACGGATTCAGTTCACCAGAAGAGTTTGCTCAATACATTGAGACGGTGACAGGCATTGCAGGCGATAACTACTCGCCTCAAAGCTCAGGGGCTTTAGGGATGGAGTACATCAAGCATTTAGCCGATAGCGTAGGCGGTAACATCGAGAAGATAGCAGCCATTAAGAAACGCATAGGGCAACATGCGGATGCATTAACCCCCGATGGTTCAGATAGCCAAATTAAGCGCATGGCCAAAAACATAAGCGCGGTGATCGTCTCCCTAGAAATTGCCATTAAAGCCGGACTGATTGAATGGGATGTGCAAGAGCCATTCAATCAGGTGTCGCGCTGGTGGCATGAATGCGTTCTCCCTACTCGTGGCGGTAACAAGTCCACGGAAAAAGAGAAAGCAATACAGGCGGTCAAAGACTTCCTTGACCTTAAAGGTCACTTGCACTTCGCAAGGCTAGGGCTTGGTGACAATGAGAAACCTATGGACATTCAGCGTGAGCAATACGGATTTGTAGAAACGCTGAACGGGGTTACTACGTACTATGTGAATGGTGCAGGCTTCAAAAAGATGTGCGTAGGCTTCGACACAAAGAAAACTGCCAAAGCATTGTATGAAGCTGACTTACTCGTGACTACCGAATCCATGCTCAAAAAGGATAGTTATCAATGTCAGAAGAAAGTCAACGGAAAGAATAGTAACTACTACATAATCAATATTGCATAGAAAAATTACTACTCTTACTACCTTTTAGCGCGTACTTACTACGCGCTTTTTTTTTGCATATCAATTAGTTACATCAGTAGTAGTAAGGGTAGTAATGGTAGTAAGAAGAATAAACGGTTTTATCTGCACATAAAAAAATTTTGCATGTTTTACTGACATTCACACAAAAATAAAAATTTACACGGGAATATAAAAACATCCTTACTACTCTTACTACTCTTACTACCTAACAAATAAATATATATATAAACAATAACTTAAACTATAAAACAAGGTAGTAAGTTAATGCAAAAAGGTAGTAAGTGGTAGTAAGTCGCTTTAAGTCCTCCAGCAAAGCACACGGACAAAAGCTCACGCTGTGCGTTCCGGTGACCTGTCAGGGGCAAGCCCCCGACACCCCCGTCTAGCAGGAAAGGGAATGGCGCAATCGAATCAACACCGTCTTAGGCTAACCGCGCCCCCTCCGCTACGTGCCACGGTTAAACTTCATCAGGGGCTTGGTGCTTCCGTCGTCGCTTCGCAACTCCTCCTATCCCTTCGGGATGTTAGACCCGTATTCGCGTTAGGTTGGGCGATTCTCGCAATCGTCCGGCTCGCTGTGAGGTTTTAAAGTGTTGCTTGTGTGGTTTGTCTTTTAGATGTGCTAAAAGCGCTTAGAGGGGCTTACATGGCGTTCTATGTTATTTGATTTAAATCAATTTCGTTTCACGGAAACAAAAAAGCCACCAGCACGAGCTAGTGGCTTTTGATGTGCCTTGGTGGGCGGTTAGCTATTGGTTGGTTTAATCTTGCATAGTACAACCCATTGATGCAGTTTAAACGCAGGAAACATGCAATCCATGACTACCGCCTTTCGGGTGGTAGCTCCACTTTTACAGATGCTTCTCAATGGAAGTAACTTAACTGTAGATTTCATAATTAGACCTCGAATATAGCCACTCGCTAACCGTCGATATAGATACTTGTTCGTTTACGCTAGAGTCGAACTTTTCATTCCACTGGTTTTTGATGAATGAAATGTCAATGGGTGATAGCTGCATCTCTGATGCGCTGTTTATCAGGTCGATAAGCTCCAAGCCTGAAATTGAAGTGAAACCGCGACTAGCAAAGAAAGATGAAATTTCCCTCGCTCCGGTAGGGTGTAAAATTTCGCACCCCTCGTGCACCTTGATAGTTCTCATGACTCCCCCTTATCGCATTTGGGCTAATGTCCATAAGGTGGTTATCTCCAGCTACCGATGAACGTCTATGTTTTTGGGATTTAATGTACTGGTGCACTTTAAATAGTCTTTCGCATTTGGTGCATTAAGTGCACTTTTGAGGTGGTTTTAAGTGCGTTTAAAGGCGGTTTTTAACGGTGCACTTTAGGCATACTAAAAATGCACCACAAACAAAACGCTATGCGGTGCATCCCAGTAAATCTCACTTAATCCCAGTAAATCTCACTTAAAATTAGGCGCAGTATACATTTTAACCACATGTAAACCTTTCTTATTTGTTTGTGGTTTACCTTGGTTTATTCGTCTGAATCGTCGAGTTCATCCGTCCATTCATCATCCAGTTCCCAGTCCGTTTCCATTTCGTCTGCATCGTAAACACTGAAGGAGTCATATGAGTATTCGCTTGCGTTCTCGGCTGCGTTATCTAGTGCTGTTTGCCATTGATCATCTGTTGCCCCCTCTTTGAGCTGAACCTCTACCATTTCGCGCTTGGTGAACGTGTAAACCGTGGTTACTTCTATGCGTTTGGTGATCATCTTCTTGGTGGATTTCTTGACCTCTTTGACGACTAGGCGCGGTTCGTGCGCTTGTGCGTCTCTGATTAAGCCAAGCAAGGCGGTTAGTGCGGTTCTGTTACCTCCGAATTGATTACGCAGGAAGCTGGTATCTATATTTTGTTCACCATTCTTTGTCAGCCACTCCACCAGCATAGGAACCACGCGCGCCATTGTTCCGTTCTCTTGTACTACCTTGTTTTTTAGTAGGGGGCGGATTAGGTCTTGTTGGGGTACGAACTCCAGTTCATCCGCTGCTTTTTTTGCTTTCTTGATGTTATAGGCGGTTAGCACCTCCGCATCAGTCAGGCGGAACTGGAGATAGTTAAGCGTTTCATTATGGTCTGTGTGCAATAGCGTGTTTTTGAAATACTCGATTTCTTGTACTGGCTCCTTGCTCGCCTTTTTCATGTTTGCACAATAGATTGCATACGATAAGCGGGCGTATATTGCGCGAGTGTCTTTGAATGTCCATTTGATGTGCTTATCCTCTGGAATGCCCCTGTTGAACTCCGAGTTAATACGCTCATTCAATCGACCGGACACAAGACCATTTAGGCGCCTAGCCAGCTCCGCCTCATGTAGTTTCTCTCGCTTTAATCGTCGAACTGTAGGCGCGATGAAGTCACTATCCCTTAACTTATTTAATGCCTCAAGGAATAACTCTGGCTCTATGATTACAGGTATTTTAAAGGTTTCAGTTGCCTTTACTTTTGACTTTCGCATCCCTGTAAAGGTCAACCTTGTATCATTGAATTTATCTAACTGAGCAAAGTGCAGAACCTCCGCGCAACGACGACCACAAGCCATAGCGCAAGCAATAGCTAAATTCTCTGGCTTATCGGTCTTAATAAGACGGTAAATTGTCTCTATCATATCTAGCCCCGAAAATTTGCGCGGTCTCTTTTGGTACTTGGCTTTGCGGTCGCTTTCACGGTGGTTCATATCGCGCTTTTCTTTCTTGGTGCGCGATAGCTCAACGTACAAAATATGTTCAATACTTAACGTGGATAATTTTTCTATTAGTGTTTTTAGTTCGTTTACTGTTGCTTCACGCTTCGACTTTTTCAGTGAGGCTTTTAGAGATTTCACTAATTCATTTCTAGCTTTATCAGCCTGTTTGTAGGTGCTAGTTTTTAATTTTTCTAAGCTATCCTTTCTTTTTGGATACTCGTCAATTAGTGCTTCAATATTGGATTCGAAATCATAATCAAACAATCCTGCTTCTTCTAAGTCACGGCGTAAGCGTGTTAAATATCTATTATGAGTCGTCGCTGTTACGTGCTCGTCTTTTGGCTCATGATACTTATCAACCTCCTTTACTGGCTTAGTGTCAGCCACTTTAACCCATAAGTTCGATACGGCTTGAATTGCTACCTTTTGCATTCGTTCATTTTTCTTTGACGTTGACATTTTGAACGCACCAATTCGGTGGTACTCCTTAACCACCCATGCCAATATATTAGAATAACCTAAAGGACACTTACTCATAGCTAACACCTCCAAGGTGACAAAAAACTAAAACAATAACTACACATACTATAAGTGACATATACGTATATGTCAATGCGAGAGTGACCTAATATTAAA
>NZ_LRDR01000022.1:0-8150 GCF_001541635.1 Acinetobacter sp. LMB-5
ATTGAACCGTATAAAAGAGGTTGTGGATAAGGTTAGACACATCCAAGAAGAGGCAGAAAGCAAAGGGGATGCTGGTGCCAAGTACATTACTGACCGCTGTGGACGTATAGCGAAGGATGAGAATAAAAGGTTGAATGTGGATGTAGACCCTAAGACGGGAAAACTACGTTCCAAGCCTTACTGCTCCCACCGTTATTACTCCCAATTGATGGACAACTACCGAAGTGGGATTAAGGCACTTGGGTATAAGCACCATGCTATTGAAAGACACGTAAGCGCCTTTATTAACAAGTATTCAGGGGAATGTGAGGAGCTTGAAAAAATGCTGGATACTTCTCTTCCAATTGAGAAATTGAGAGAGAACATGATCAAGCTGAGAGCCTCTGCTGTAACTGGCTCAGATTTCAGAAAAGACCTGATGAAACTGAAAATTGAGCACCATGCTTACTACCAGTTTGAAACAAAGGGAGCTATCAAGGACTGGATAAGCGACGATAATAAGCAGCAATTAAAGAAAAAGCTCAAGAACCAAATCAGAGTTAACCCTGACTGGGTAAAAGAGAAAGCACACGACCTTTTAACCAGAAATAACCCCTCTGTTAGTGATCTGGCAATTGGCATTGCCATGTCCACAGGTAGACGTTTAACTGAGGTGATGAAAACTGCAAAGTTCAAGAAGGTAGATAACAAGACGCTTTTATTCAGTGGTCAGCTAAAAACCAAGAACAGACACCTGTTTGAAGAGTTAGCCCCTTATGAGATCCCAGCCCTGATTGATGCTGATATTATCCTGAAAGCCTTGCAAAGACTGAGAAAGGACACTGGTAAAGACACCCTGTCCTATCTAAATGTACTTGGGGAGACTGTAGAGTCCACGGTTAAGGATGGCGACACTAAAGATGTGTATCACAACCGAGCAGTGCATAAACGGTACGAAAGTACCCTAAACAGAGCCATTCGCTCTCAATTTGAGAACGGGCACTTTTCTTTCAAGGATTGCCGTGCTTTTTACACCGAAGTTACCTATGAGGATAACGCTAAGTCTGGAGAATCTCGCTCCGCATACCGCCACCGCGTTCTAGGTCACTCACAGATTGAAACTCAACTTCACTATGAGGCTTTCAAGCTGGATAAATCAGTACCTAGCCTCAAGGTTGTAGAGCTAAGTGATGATGAATCTAACGGGCAGCAAAAAGAAAACATCAGAGAAGCGCTGGTGGAATACTTGGAAAAAGCTGATGAAGCAGTACAAGGCTACGCCCGAGCACCGAAAATTGCCGTAATGCATGAATGGCTCAAGGCTGAGGTTGCTAACGGGCTGGACTTGGAGAATATCACTCCATCATACATCCGTAGACACTGCCTGTTTGATGGTAAGCAACTAAACCTAAACACCATCAAGAAATACGTGGATGAATTCATCCAGTTGGATAAGTTCGAGTCTCCAGCCGTCAAACCAGAACCTAAAAATGATCTGGAACGCGAGCTGTTCGAACTAACAGAACGACTGGAAGAAATCCAAGAGCGAACCGAAGACATCGACCGGGAAAAAGAAGGTTTGGAAGAGGAACTGGAGGAACTGCAGCAACGCATCAAGGAAATCCCAGAAGAAACTGAAGAACTAGAGTCAGAACAAGAGCTGTTATCTGATGAGGCAGAAGAACTTCAGGACAGAATTGATGAACTGCAGGGAGAGCTGGAAAATCAGCAAGCAGAAGAGTGATCAAGGTCTAGCGGTATGCGCCCAGCGTGCCGCTAATCACATACGCTTAGTGACCGACTAAGCGTATAAATCAACCCAGCATATTGGCTTGGCCAAGCAGCTACTCAACCAACTCCAGAAAAATTCCACCTCTGCACCGAGTTCGGTGCCGATGTTGGCAACCATCTCCAGCAAGACAAACCACCAACTGATTCCGGCACCGAACGGAAGCAGAGCCACGCATCCGGCACGGGTACGAATACATCAAACACGGCACCGAGCAATAAGAGTACAAATAAACATTTGTTCAGATGGTGATTTGTACAAATGTTCATTTGTTTAAATGTTCGGTTGTTCAAATGGTGATTTGTACCTCTGATAAAAGCACGGGTCCTTCCTAGAGGTTTGGAACACCACGGGGCTGAGACTCGCCGTTTCCGCCTCGTTTTATGATCTAAAAATCAGTCCTTTCTTCCATTCTTAAATCTCACTAAAACCAGTGGCAACGCGGAAAGCTAAGCAATTGAGAAAGGATGCGGCTAGGAGCGAGCCAGCAACGCCACAGTCCTTTCTTTTTGATTCCCACCTCATGATTGCACAACTGAAAACTAAAACGCACCAGAGAGCTTTACATGGGCTTTTATGGCTTGGCCAATTGTTTGGTTTTTCGAATATGGATGATAGTTCTTTATCCCGCTTGCGGGATGCAGAGAGCGAAGCGAACGGTGACCCTGCGGAGTTCCCGCGTGTGATGTGGTTTTGTGGTGGTTTGAACTTGAAGCGCTAGCCGGAGCCACCCCTCGTCCTGCTAGGCTAGAGCGAAGCGACTAGAGGCACTGAAGTTACAGCGAGAGATGGTGTATAGAGCTTTGCTGAGATCTATCAGAGTGTTCTGTCTTGGTTTGTCACGGTTCTTGTCACGGTTTTGTCACGGTTTTATGAGTTTATAAGTTGTTGATTTCATTACCGTGTCACGGTTGTCACGGTTGTCACGGTTTTATTTTAAATTCACAGTAGAAAAAAATTTCTATAAAGAGAAATTCAATCAAAAATACCCGTGACATCCGTGACATCCGTGACAACCCTTAAAAATCAATAACTTAAAAGTCACGGTTTTTTATTTTGTCACGGTTCTTTCCGTGACAGCATCCGTGACAGGCAAAAAAAAAGCACCCTGATGGGTGCTTAACGGTGATTTTAACTGTGGGTTAATATTCGATTTCAGCATTCAAATATTGACTGAAGTTATCTCTAACTTGCTCTAATGGAGGGATCTCCCACATCCATACTCGGTTGTTACCTTGTCTGGTTTGAAATTTATTGAAGCCTACTTTCTTAAGGAGATGTCCGAGCTTTCGAGAGATGTCTCCCCAGACTTCTAGTCGTTTGGTCTCTAGCCAAAACTCAACATTTGATGTGATGTTGTTACTTGATTCTCTTACTGGCCATTCAGAACCATTGAAAGTTCCATCCCTTAGCTTACTGAATAACCATCTTTCAAGTGGGTCTAGGTTGTCTAATTTCTGCTCTGATAGAGCCTTGGTTTTTGGTACAACCCTTGGGTTGAAACCAGTGATGTCACGGTCTTTTAGCCATTGAAGCAATTGACAACCAAAGTTTGGATCATCAATTACTTTTCTCAACTGGGTAAAGTATTCATGGTCTTGTTTGCGTTCTTCGTTGACTTCCAGATACAGATAGCGACGTTCGTCTTTCTCAATACTTACAATGTTTTCATGGTTTGATGCCATGATGAGTCTGCAGTAGCTAGGAACCATGATGGAATCTACCCCTTTGCGCTCAATCTTTGCCGTTTTCTCTGTAATCATGCCTTTGAGTTGGTCTGTATGTTTTTTGCTGCCAGCAAAGAACTCGTCAGCAAAGATTAGGACTTTGTTTTCAAGGAGGCTGTTGAATCTTCCGATTACCTGAGATTGCTCTGTTAAGTGGACAAAATGAGCACCGATGATTTTTCCAATTGGATCAACGAAAGTACCTTTACCCGTTCCTTGACCTGCTTTCAGAACCACTGCAACTTCTGGTTTTTCTGCTGGTTTCTGGATCATATGTGCTAGCCAGTTCATTAGATATTCATAGCATTCATTGTTTCCGTCACAAATCACAAGCTCTACATGAAGTAGGTATGCACCAATATCAGTGAACTGCCATTTTTGAGGCTCAACTCCAAGACCGAAGTATGAGTTTAGTTTGCCGTTATAGAACTTGTCTTCTGTTGGATAGAATGTAATGCCTGATGTACATAGGTTAGCATCTTGGCTCTGTAACCAAACATCTGCGACGGGTTTTTTCTTATCGTCCATCGTCTTGGTAAAACCCACAAGAACTTGAGGTTCATGACTGAGCATGTCTTTAAATTCTCGGATAGTGAAGAATTCTAAATATGGTTGGTGTAGTGAGTTTTGCCCAACTCGAACAACGTAGTTTTTGCCGTTGTTGATTACGTGAGTAAATATTTTATTTAGTGTTGAAACTCGTAAGGCTATTTGTCTTTGGATTTCTTCGTCAAAATTTACTCGTCTGAGGCTTGTTTGAGGAGCACTTTCCTTGATTGGGGTAACGTTATTTTCAGTTGTCATTTTTCTTGTCCTTGATGGACTAAAAATGAACTCTTACTGAATTCCTATTTTTTTAACTCACAGTAAAATTTTTGAGTTAAACCAAGGATGCATGTACAATTGGTTTAGCCGTAGGATTTGCTTACCTATTGCTGTACAATTGAATGCTAATTGGTGCATTATTTGTGCAATAATAATTCAGTATTTATTTGTTCAAATCTAATCCGAAATTTTTTGGTTTTTTTGGTTTAGAGTGAGGCCGTCAACCTCAAATTCTTCGCCCCTTTGGATTGCAGTCCTAAGGGGTTTTGCTTTTTTAGGGCTTTTATAGTGTAACCATTACAACAGCCCGATAAAAGTCTAACTGTACTCCCTATGTTACTGGGACACTATAAATATGTCCCAGTAACGCCCGAAACCAACGTCCCAGTAACGCATCAAACAATTGATTCTCTGTTGATTTTTTCAATTTTACTTGAAAGTTTTTCACCGTCTAAAATTGCTTCATCAATAGATAAGTAGATAGCATATTTTGCGTCTGGATCTTGAGTGTTTCTTAGAGCTAGAGATAGGGATTTCACCCGGTCAAAAATTGCATTGAGGCCATCTAAGCACTCGACACAACAGAGGTCATTAATAGGGGCTGCATTGGCTCCGAATACTTCTGGTATTGTTACTGTATCCATTGCTTCTTCCCTGTTTTTCTGACTGTTCCTAGAGCGTCGATAAGAGATTTAAACTCACTGCCTTTCATTGCTGGAAGTTTTACTCGTTTTTTGCCAAAATTGACCAGTATCATTTCTGCGTACATGGGATTCTCCTTGTATGTGATACGTGCCCCTGCTCGTGGTCGAATACTGGCAGGGGCTTTTTTTATCTGTACATTTAATATCTTACTATGTAATCTAGTACGTACTAGATATTAAAGGAGAGCATGCAGTGAGTCAAGTACGTACTAGGAGTTATTATCCTCAGGACAATACGGACAGAAAGCAGATAAGATTTGGTGAATTATACGAAGAAATTCAAAAGGTTTGTGACGGTAATTTCAGCAACTGGGTTAAGCAGGCTTGCGCTGAAAAGTTGGAGCGTGATCGTTCTAAACCAAGAACCGATAAGGATTAAGAATGCAGCACTATGCTACATTCTTCCCAGATTATTTACATAGCTTCAGGTAGGTCATATAGAGCACTATCTTGATACCCTCCAAGTTGAGTATTAACCGCCTTGGCAACTTCAACTGGAGACTGTCCGGGTGCGGCATAAACTTTGATTTCTCCCACTTGTTGGTTAACGGTATTGCCTCTTGCTGGATAACTAGAGTTTATTGCTGATATTGCTCTGTTTGGTTGGGATTCGGTCTGTATTTGGTGGTATGACTTAACTTGTGGTGATGTCGAATCACTATCCCAGAACTTAAGAGAATCCATCCATCCGCTAACCGTATCCCATATTCCAGAGATCTTTGCTATTCCAGAGTCAAAGATTCCTGTTATACCTCCCCAAAGGTCAGTAAAGAACCCTGTTAGTGGCTCCCAGTTGTTAACGATCATTCCTATTGGAGACCAGTCAAAAGCTGTTTTGATAATGTCGAATGTGTTGGGAAACTCGGTTTTAAACCAGTTTAGCTTCTCCCCAAACCAAGCCACTACAGAGTTCCAGTTCTGGTAGAGTTTTATTCCAGCGAAAATCAATCCACTTACTGCAATGGTTACGGCTCCTATTGGATTGGCAGCCATTATTGCATTTAGCCCTATCATGGCAGTTTTCATTATGCCTATAGTTTTCACCAGTTGGAGACCAGTAGAGGCAAAACTGACTAATCCAACAACGACCTTAGCAGCCATTACAGAGCCTACGGCTGTGGCAATGTTTCCCCATCCACCAAAGGCTTGAGCCAGATTATTTACCCCTTGACCTACAGTTAATAACGCTGATCCAAAGAATTTGGCACCATCCACCAGCTCTTTTAAGAATCCCTTGATCTGTTCTTTGTTGTCTTTGAATAGCTTGCCTATTGTTGAGCTGGCTTGCTCAATGTCATCTTTCATTTCACCTCCGACGATGCCAGAGACTTCTTGCCATGCTGAGGAAATGACAGACGTTAGGTTTTTGAATGCATGGCCATAAGATACAGCCCCGCTAGCCCCTTCATCCGTCAGCATGTTGAATTGCCGTTGTTCATCAAGAAGAGTGTTTAGGCTCTTTCCTGTGTTTCGAATGTATGTGGTAACCTTGTTGCCTTCACCTCCGAAAAGCATGTCTGCAAGTGATGCTGCTTGTTGTTTATCGGTTACGTTCTCCAGTCTTTCCATAATGAATTCAAACTGGTCTGCTGCTGCCATTCCGTCCATCATGGCCTCATTGATACCTAAGGCTCCAAACACATCAGCAACCGAGGACTGTTCCCCTAGTGCTTTAAACTCACCGAATTTGTTGCTGAGTTCTTCGATCATGTCTCCTATGTTTTCACCAGTGAGTCCAGCTTGGGAGGCTATTCCATTCCAAGCCTTAAACCTGTCGATGCTCATATCATAGGCTTTGGCCATTCCGACCATTGTTGCTGTGTTGTCATTGGTTACAGTCATCAACCCAGTAACGGCGGTAGTTGTTGCCCAGATAGAGCCAATTGCTGCGGCTCCAACCGTTGCTACATTTCGGAACGTACTACCTAGCCCCGATGCTTGCTCGAATGCTTCAGCCTTTTCTCTTGCATCATCCAGTTCGTTGCCTAACTGTTGGTAACGTCGAGTTAAAAGCCCTACATCAGCACCAGCTATTTTTGATTTTTTTATCTCTTTGGTTAGCTTTCCTTGCTCTTTCTCTAGTTCTTTTATTGTCTTTGTGGCTTTCCCCATGGATGAGTTGAAAGCACTGCCTATCTTGCTGAAACTACTGTCTACTGTGCCGCCAAGAGTGACGACTGTTTTTAGGTTTTGGGTAACCATTTGCCCCCCTGATTTTTCTTTAGGTACAAAAAAGGCTCATCGTTTGATGAGCCTGCTATGCTGTTTTGCGAATGTTGTAGAGTTGTTCCCTGTTGAAAATAACCTCCCGTCCTAGTCGGTGTGCCGTTATTCTCGGATCGTTCTGCCTTACCATTCTCAATAAGTGCAGTGGGCAATACCCTGTAATTTTTGATGCTTCATGTGCAGAGCACCCGTGCTTCTTTAGTTCTTCTATGGCTTTGTTTAGTTCGTTCATGCTTTTCTCCAGACATAAAAAAACCGCCTTCAAAGAGGCGGTTTTTCTTTAATTGGACTTATCCATAATGGGAAAACGTTAGCTTTTGCCGTGTCATTTGTCAATCTACTTAACATCCTCAGTGAGATTGACACTTTTACCGCACGGAAGGGGGATTACTACATCTAGACCGTGCTCTACTTTGATTTTTAATATGGCATCTCTTAGCTCAAGAGGGTTTCTGGCTTCCTTTATTGCTTGCTTGATGCTGTTGACCGCTTTCTCTTGCTCGGGTGTTAACTCGTTGCTCATGGCTTTTCCTTATCGCTTTGTCTTTGGTTTAGTCTCTTCTTCTGCCCTTTATTTTCAAGGGGTTTGCGCTGTTAATTATAAGTGTTCATTTCTAACTGTACAGCATGAATATGGTTAATTATTGATCTCGATACCTATTAATTCTTCCTTGTTTCCCTTTGGTTTTGGTTGCGAAATTAAGGCTTTATTGGTTTTTAACTTTGAGTTAATAAAGAATGTTTATTGGTGTTTAGCTATAAAACTTTCGCATTTTAACTCTGAGTAAAGTAACTGTACCTGACTCCTAAGTCTAACTGTACCCGATTCCACAGGTACATAACTGTACCCGCATCCACCAGCAAGTGTACCTGCATTTAACTGCACTAACTGTACCCGCA
>NZ_LRDR01000023.1:0-897 GCF_001541635.1 Acinetobacter sp. LMB-5
TGAAAGTTTGTGACGCTTTTGAGGCGTTTTTAATTCATAATTTTCTCCTTTCGTTTTCAGCCAGAAAACACGCCCAAACAGTCAAAAGCACACATTAACGCAGAGGAACTATGCCAGCTTTTCAGATCCGATATATCAACAAAGAAGACACTATCCAGAAGCAAGAAACGGTCTTTATGATAAACCTCACTTCCGCCAAAAAGTCCGCAACAGCACAAAGTAATGAACACACCAACGTGATTGAAATTTACGATTTAATGGATCGACTTATCGCCAAAAGAACACATGGCAAATGGAAAAATACACCATGATTTTTTTGTTTGGCCAGAACAAAAAATTTAGGTTCATACCAGGGAGTTTGTTTGTTCTGGTAAAACTAAGCGAAGCGTTTTTGCCAGGACAAATGAACCGGCAACGAGCTGCGCGAGGCGACAGTTCGAACAACGAAACAAAGTGAGTTAGTGAGCCATGTTTTTTTCTGGCTCAATCGCCCAAGCGCCCCCTTGCGGGGTTCAATTGCTAGTCAGAAAAAAATGCGAAGTGTCCAACGTAGCATCGAGAAAACAGGTGAGCCCCCGAACCTTTTTCTCGACAGGGGGAGCCGAACCAAACGCCCGTTCCCGAACGAAAAGGCGAGCAGTTCCCAAACTGCGTTTTGGTTTGGGGGCTTGCCCCAAAATCCGTTGAGCAGGCGAGACCAAGTCCGTATAACGATGTAAAAACGAGACTCTTTGGACTTGTCCAAAAAGGGCGACATTTTTCACGCTCTATAGGGGCTTGGTCTCGCGTAGCGAGGCGGATTTTGCTCTTAAATTAGAACGTGAATTGCAGGGGCGTCCAGCCCCGAAGATTTACGTTCTAATTCATTGGAAAAGCACGCTTTTTCAATATTCACCC
>NZ_LRDR01000024.1:0-1163 GCF_001541635.1 Acinetobacter sp. LMB-5
GATAACATGCAGTGTGTTGTGCAGTTTTTAATACAAGAAACGTACTCTACGATCAGTAACTTAATGGTGCTTTTGAATTACCAAAAAAGACAACCGCTCGATCGCTTACTAGCAAAACTAAAGGGCTTAGGCTTCATCAAAAAGTACGAGCTTCAAACCCAAAACGGGAAGCTTGCTTTGTGGGGCATAACGGATTTAGGTCTAGCACAAAACCAACAAAAGAGTGATGGACAAGAGAAGAGTTTTGTCCCGTATCGAGTCACGATGAAAAGCGTAGAACACAAAATAAAAATGCAATTCATGCAGCTCCAGTTACTCAAAAACGGATGGCGTGAATGGGAAAATTGTCGGCTTGAAAGTGTTCGTAAAAAGTATCCGGTAGAGCACAAACCGGATGCCATAATCAAAAGTCCATCGGGCGCAAAAATCGCACTTGAGTTGCACCAAACGATGCAAACAACTTCACGCTATCGAACCCTCTTTAAAAACCACATACAGGCAAGAAATGAGCGATATTGGAACGCTGTATTTTTCGTTGTTAACAGCCCAGAGTTAAAAGGGTTACTGGAGAATCGTTTCAATAAAATTGAGTACATAAGATTCAAAGAGTCGAAGCATCCATTCGAGCATTACCGCTCAAACCTTTACCGAATATTCACATTAGAAGAGATAACTTCGTTGCAAGAAAACCGATAGGGGATTAAAGGGGAGCATTCCCCTTTAGCACGCGATAATACCAACCGAGGAACGAGGTTTGTATACATCGACAGCGTGCCTATGTTTACCATGAGACTTAGCGCACTGGAGCACTTTTGAAGCACTTTTGAAGCACTTTTGAAGCACTTTTGAAGCACTTTTGAAGCACTTTTGAAGCACTTTTGAAGCACTTTTGAAGCACTTTTAGTGCAACATCGGCGCATGATTGAATGCAAGTAAAAACTTTAAGGTATAAAAAGAAAAAAGAAGGTGAGGTGATAAGTGTCATCAAATTGCACAACAGTGTCACCATATTGCACAGAAGTGTAATCACAATGTCATCAACATGCACAGAACTGTCATTGCTTTGCACAAAAGCATATCCATTGAAGAAGTATTTTGACAAAAATACCTAAGTATTAATTTTGGAGAGGAATAATATGAATATAGAAAAAGAAATATTGGAA
>NZ_LRDR01000025.1:0-1364 GCF_001541635.1 Acinetobacter sp. LMB-5
ATTGACGTATACCCAAGAAGATTACGCTCGTTGGGAAAAAAATCGTGTGCGTGCTACTGCAGAACGTAACGCGGCAGCGTTACAGGCCTACGATCTAACAGAGCCAGAATGGAACAAAGATCTACAAGACGATTTGAAAGAATACTTAGAAGGTAGACATACACAAGTTTGTATTTTCTCTGTTGATGATGCCGCAAAGTGTGCGATGAATATCTGGCATCAAAAAAATGAAGAAGGGGAAACGATTGGAAGTGAAACTCTGAAACTATTAGATGACATTCATTCAAAAATAGATATGGGCATAGGTATTATTACTGCGGCAAAAATATCAAAAGCTTTAGGTGGCTTTGGTATTACAGTTAAACAATATATTGATGCTCAGGGAATAGAACGAGTAATAATATCCAGTCTCTGGAATGACCCTAAGAAGTATTATGCTGTTGTTAATGGATTAAATATCAAAAAAAATTATCCATATAGAATTACAAACCCTACAATTAAGCAGTTGGGTGTTTTAGCTGAAGATACATTAAATGGATTTAAGAAAGGGGCTGTTTTAAGTTTAATTATATCGGCAACAATCAATACTAATGAATTGATGTTTAATGATGATTATCATTTAGTTGATTGGTGCGGTAGTATGGGAAGTGATTTGTTTAAGCTTTTAGCCACTGGTGCAGTTGTCGGTGGGATTATTTGCTTGACGGTCGCTCTTGGAGTTGCCATTCCTATGGTGGTTGGTGCGATGGTTTGGGTTGGTGTTGATGTAATTATTTCTAATATTTGGGATGAAAACAAGATAGAAGAAAACATAATAAATGGCTTAAAAGAGGCCACAAATGCTAAATAGAATTCTGATTTTTTTAGGAGTCCCTCTTGTATTAATCGGGATGCCTTTCTTATTATTTGATGCGATAAGCCCAATACTGGATGTTTATATATATCATCCAGAATCTATAGCGTTAACCTCCGTTTTTTCTATAGTTCCTTTTTTATCATGGTTTTGGTTTTTAAGTATAATAGGGTTTGTTTGTATTTGTTTTAATAAGCGTCCTGAATTACCTAAAGAGTGGAGTAAATATTTAGGAACTTACATTCCTTGTTTTCTATTTGTCATTGGGGTTGTTTTTGGAACGATTGGAAAAGATGCAATAAAGAAACACCTTGTTGATAGTGGTTACTTTTTAATTACTACAGAAAAGATAAGAACATCATTTTATATATCTCTTGATAAAGATATATACCATAGGGCTGATTAAACAAAAATTTGAGAAGAGTATGCAACAAAGATCTTTGCATTGATCATTGAGATCTAACGATTTTAGGATTAATCTCTATCCCCAGATGTGAAAAAACCACTCTTG
>NZ_LRDR01000026.1:0-1228 GCF_001541635.1 Acinetobacter sp. LMB-5
TATCATGGAAGGAACTTCCTAGGGCTGAAATCTAGTGAGTATTTCGACGAAAACCACTCCGGCAAGAGTGGTTTTGTCACATCTGGGTATAGAGATTAATCCTAAAAGCATTTGATCTCAATGCTGATCTTTCAGATCTGGCAACTCTCCAAACAAAAAAGCCTCCCGATTGGGAGGCTTTTTTGTTTCTATCGTGCGAAAAAAATATATTTCAAAACTTCAAAGCACCATCAACAACACCCTACATGCTCAATCATCGATTTTGGTTGTTTTTCCGTTGGACAGCCGTTGGATTCAACGTTATTCGCATGGTGTTAAGCTGATTTTGGTTGGACGATCGTTGGATCGTCGTTGTTTTTCTGTTGGATTCTCGTTGGACGGTTAACTTTTCATTATGAGATCAGATTTTTTTAGGCACACAGTTGGCGAGTTCGCCAGTAATAACACTACGGTATCGGAAAATAAATTTTCCTCCGCCTTGCGTCATTGTGTGCCTCGATGCTGACGCATCGAGATCGGACTCTACCGCTTAACTTGTAGATTTTCGTTACTAACGTACCGACCCTATTTTTTGCCCCCTGACAACGAAGAACGGCTCCCGATTCGGAAGCCGTTCTTGTGTCTAAATCTGAGTTCGCACTAAACCACTTAAGTTAAATGAAAGCTTGATAGAGGTGATATATTGTAATTCCCATCATTACTACATTACTAATAGCAAGAATCAGTAAGTAATTGTTATATGAACTAATAATTTCGTTTATGTCATCAGTATCAATTTCACTACTAGTTCCGAAACGCATCATACCCTTACCTTTACAATAACGTCTCAGAGCAAGTCCTGAGAAAAAAAATGTTAATCCCCAGAAGCTTAAAAGATAGATAAATTCCGCAGAAAAAAAGAATAAACATATCCCTAAGCAAGATGCATTAATACCATCGGATACATTCACATACTTTTGCGTCTTAACCTTATCAATCACTACTTAAAACGCTCCCTGAAAAATAACTTACAACATTTTCTGAGGTATCTTTCACTCTCTTAGACACGCTAAGTAAATGTAGGCGATAGTAAGCCCCTCTACCCATTAAATAAGCCCAAAGAGGATCAAGGTTTTTATCTTTAAGTCCAGCGTAGGCTATATCTCCAAACACAGCATATTCTAAAGGTTTGAGATATGGGTTAGCGATAAGAGCAACACCGATCACCTGCATCACATCCGAACGTTTA
>NZ_LRDR01000027.1:0-1163 GCF_001541635.1 Acinetobacter sp. LMB-5
TCCATTGCCACCATATAGATAATCATTTCCTGTAGATCCTTTAATAATTTGAGTAAATGTAGAGTCTGTTGGCTTGTAAGTTCCTGATACAGTATTAATTATAGTAGTTAGTGGTTGAGAACTATTCCCAGCTTGATCTGTAGCAGTTACCCTATATTCTACATTTAACCAATCGAATTTTTCCTCAATATTTACGTGAACCCAAGCACCATCAATTTTTTGCTCAACAGCATAACTATCACTTGGCGCATTAAAAATAATTTTATCTGTACTAACATCGTAATTAAACAAATTAGCCAATATAGGTGCCGTAGTATCAGGTGCATTTATATTAATTGAACTTTCATTACCTTTAGCATCCGCAGCAATTACTTTTAATAGTTCACCATCTTCATAAACCGTATTCAAAATTACATTGTAATACCCAGATGCATCAGCTATTGCCGAACCGATTACATCATCTGCAGCATTTTTAACAATTATTGTGGCATTTGCTTCAGTTGTACCTTGTACTGATTGCCCTTCAGCCCATCCACCTTGAATAGTTGGTTGATGCAAAATTGGTGGCGTACTATCTGGTGCAATAACCTCTTTCGCTTCAGTTTTATTATCCGATTGATCTGCTGCCGTTACGCTTAAGCTTTCGCCATTTAAGTAAGCTTTATCAAGAGTAATAGAATAATTTCCTGCCTCATCTGCATGAGCTGTGCCTACAACTTTTGTTTCGTAATGGTCTACTTCTAAAATAGTTTTTGGCACTTCTTGCGTTACATTTACATTTATAACAGGGACCATTGAACTAGAATAATTTACTGTCAAAGTATAGGTTCCAGATGCTAATACTGAACCTTGTGCTAGATCAATACTGTAATTTCCGTTTCCAGCTTGAGAGATACTACCAGTTAGACTTGTATTTAAACTCGCACCAGAAAGAGTTGAGCTATAACTACCAGAAAGTGAATTAGTCGAAGAGCTCAAATTTAAAGAAACATGTGCATTTGTACCTGTAACTTCGAAAGAATATGTTTTCGATAAATAATTTGACTGTACTGTCTCATTCAAAACAGATTGGGTTTCTAAAACAGTTACTTCTTTATAAACAGCAGTTACTTGTTCTACTGTCACTCTTGCACCTACTTCAGTCGTACCTGTAACCACTTTAC
>NZ_LRDR01000028.1:0-1102 GCF_001541635.1 Acinetobacter sp. LMB-5
CCGCCCCTTGTAGCTGCTAGAGGGGACAAGCGGAAAAGGAATAACTGATTAGTGTTGTGTGACTGGAACGGGGGCGAAAGCTTTACACACAGCGCAGGGCAGTCCGAAATAAGGGGAGAAATCCTTAGTTCAGAAAGCGACCATAGACAGTACCTAAATCACTCAAAATAGAGTCGAAATGGGTAGGGGTCGGCGCAGCCGAAATAAGCAATTTCGGCACCAACTCTTCTGTCTTCGCTTACCTCATCCGCTCGGCGCAGTGTGCGAGTAAGCGAAGCGTCCGAGCATCGAGCAAGCGGCATTTCACCCTATCTAAATGGTGGCACTGTCGCTCCTAACCCACGTGGGTTATAACCTTTTCAATCGCTTATTTTTTTAGGCTTGTGCTATCGCCTTTCTTCATACTAAGCCAGCATACACAGCGTCCCCTTTAGTCACTTCGTTCCTGACGGTTTCCCTGTGAGCTGGAAAGGGGCGCTAACGCCCCCTTTACCCCAGTTTAAGTGCCTCTCCGATATGGTGGGATCACCACTTTTTGCGTGGCTAACTCTTCTGCTAATTCTTCTTGTTCTTTCCTTAACTTCTCTGCGTTTTGGATTCGTTTTGCCTGTCGTTTTTCGTACTCAAGTCTCAGTTTTTTCTCGCTTTGATTTTTCTTTTTCCTTGCACTCTTCTTTGTCATTGCTGTCCCTCCTCAACGAATGGTCGTGACGTTATCACTGTTCCTTGTGAGATTGAATCTTCTGTCGCCTCGCTTTGCTCGTTGCCGGTTCGTTAGTCCTGATTAAAACGCTACGCTAATTTAACCAGGACTAACGAACTCTAAATTGTTCAAAACACTCTTTAGATGGTGTCTTTTGTCTCAAATGAACGGGTCATTTTTATACCCTGTAAATCGCTCTCAAAGTGTCACAAAGTTTCAAAGCGACTTTTGGCTATCTTGGTGTGGTTTTTTGCTTAAAAACGCTTCTAGGGCGTTTGAGGAGCTTCTAAATGGTGTTTTTGATAGTGACGTGGCCTATTTAACATATTACCAATATTACGCACCTTTAAGAGTGGTTATGATGTTGTCACTTTAATTGAGGTTAGGTGAACTGATGCC
>NZ_LRDR01000029.1:0-989 GCF_001541635.1 Acinetobacter sp. LMB-5
AAGCCTGTATATCTCCCATTGGGAAAGCAGTCTGCGAAGATTGCCGATAGGTGTGCAGGTAAAGGAGGTTAGAAAAAGCAAAGGCCGCTTTGTAATGAAGTGGATACAGGTTTATATCTGGCGCGAAAGCGAGCTGACTTCTAACTGGTCTCCCGTTGCAAGATGATTTGAAGAACTTTATTCAAGGAGAAACGCAAATGGTGGCTTCATCAGAAGTTAGTGCCTCTCCTAATGGCACTCAATGGCAATCCATCGATTGGAAAGCTGTCGAGTCGCACGTGTTAAAGCTTCAAATGCGCATTGCAAAAGCAACTCGAGAGGGACAACACAGTAAAGCGAAGGCTTTGCAGTGGATCTTAACCCACTCCAGATCAGCGAAATTACTTGCTGTGAAGCGGGTGTCCCAAAACAAAGGCAGTAACACTCCAGGAATCGATGGTGTCATTTGGAATACGGATGCCCGTCGAATGACCGCAGTGGATCAATTGAATCGCAAAGGTTACCGAGCTAAATCGCTCAGACGAATCTACATCCCGAAAAAGAATGGCAAACTTAGACCCCTTGGCATTCCATGCATGATAGACCGAGCGCAACAAGCGCTTTATCTGCTTGCTTTGGAACCGATATCGGAAACGATAGCAGATCCAAATAGCTACGGTTTTCGCCCTAATCGCAGTACGGCTGACGCAATAGCACAATGCTTCAAATGCTTGTGTCTTAAGCGCTCAGGTCGCTGGGTTTTGGAGGGGGATATTAAAGCTTGCTTTGACAAGATTGGGCATGAATGGCTACTTGAACATGTTCAAATAGACAAAAGGATGCTGAAGCAGTGGTTAGGCTCTGGCTATATCGATAAGGGCTTATTCTACCGAACGTCGGAGGGAACTCCGCAAGGAGGAATTATCTCTCCAACGCTTATGTTACTGACGCTTGCGGGCCTAGAAAAGCTCGTGAAAGAAGTCGCTAAGAAATCGGGAGAACGAGTTAAC
>NZ_LRDR01000003.1:0-384877 GCF_001541635.1 Acinetobacter sp. LMB-5
AAAAGCAAACCGTTTACGTTTATTGGCTCAGTTACGTAACTTGTTTACTGCAGTGGCTGATGTGAGCGTGTTGCAGGGCTAAGCCTTTATTAGTTGTAAATTAATGAGAACCCCTCTATAGATTAGTGGGGTTTTTTAATATTAAAAATAAATCCGCAGTCATCATAATGAATACCACTTCAATTAAAAATTTTTATCGTATAGATGCTTATCTTGTTCTTTGCCACACCCTTTTACTGGTAATCGGTTATGGCCTATGGAAAGTATATCCTCATATAAAGACCAAACCAGATATGAGCGGCCTGTTCTTTATGATTATCTCTATTCTAGGCGGTTTTGCAGGGCTGATTATGCTAGCTGTAACTCTGCCTCGTTTAGATCGTTCTGTTCGTAATTTATCAGTGAACAAATTTATTTTGGCTCTGCTGTATTGGGTTTCTAGTACCATTATTTTCGTACTATTTGGCATCAGCAAATTCTTCTTCAATAACCCGCTAGTTTTGTTGGTTTTTGTTTTGGTTTTTTTCAGCAGTGTTTATCTTTCGGTGATTCGCCTTGCAGATATGCGTCAAAAAGACTGGCTGATCTTAAGCGGAATTTTTGGAGCTATTGTGCTGTTCTTCTTTTTGCCAAAGCTTTAGAAAATGGTTTAAGTAAAGATTCTGAGCTTGCAGCACTTCGCCCACCGATTGATGCATTCTTTGATGGTGTAATGGTAATGGCAGATGATGCTGACCTGAAGGCAAACCATTTACGTTTATTAGCTTAGTTACGTAACTTGTTTACTGCTGTGGCTGATGTGAGCGTGTTGCAGGGCTAATTAGCTTATTATGAAATAAAGGGATCTTTTATAGATCCCTTTATTTTTTTGAGTTAAACAAATTCTTTAATTTCTTCTAAACTTTTTGATGGCTCAAACCACATAAAATCATAATCAGCCACATCATGAATATAAAACGGATCGTTTTTCATGATTTCTTCAGCTTCTGGAATCGAAGAACTTAAAACTAAAATCACCCCACCTACTCTATTTTCGCGGCGCCCCGACGCTAAAAACTTCTTTTGCTCATAGTAATGATCTAAAAATGCAATATGCTGTTTCAGTACAGCATCAACTTCGGCTAACGGTTTTTTATAGGTCAAGGTAACAACAATCATTTCATTCTCTTAAAGCAAGTAGCGCATGACATAGCTTATTCGATAGTACGCCTATTCCCCCAATTCATCCATACCAAACTCCCCACAATAATTACTCCACCCAGCAGCACCATCATTGATGGTTTTTCATTTAAGAAAAGCACTGCCAAACTCATTGCGACAATCGGCGAGCAATATAGAAAATTCGATGCAATCGTTAATGGCATATTTTTAAGTACATAACCCCACAGCACATAAGCCATCGCACTTGGGAAAATACCCAATAAGACAACCGACATATTGGCTTGCCAAGTAGCATGTAAAATTTCATGGGGTAAATGAGTACTATAAAATAGTAAAGGAATGGTTCCGAACCAAATGATGTAGCACATCATGCTCAAAGCGTCATAATTTAAAGCAAATTTCTTATATAAATTAAAGTAGAGACCCCATGCAATTGCAGCCAAAACAATCAATAAACTATAAGGACTCGGTACACCAAAACCATGATCTCCACTGACCACCAACACGGCGCCGCAAAGTCCCAATAAAATACATAACCATTGTTTGAAATTGATTTGTTCCTTAAAAAGCAAAGCTGAAATAATAAAGGTAAATAACGGAATAGATTGGCTCAAAATACTAGAGGCAACCGCAGTCACATATTGCTGCCCTGTATTGATAAGCAGATGATGCAGCGTCACAGAGAACAAACCTAATACAGCAAGCGCAGGAGCATCTTTCCACTTTAAAGGCTGAATGCCTTTTTTTATGACCAAAAGCAGTAAAAAAAACGATGCAATCAAAAAGCGAAGTAAGGCAATGTGCTGTGGGGTATATGAATGCAAAGCACTATGCACACCAATAGGTGAATAACCCCAACAAAAAACGGTCACAGCAATACATAAATAGAGCTTAAAAGCTGGAGGCTGGGTTTCGGCAGCAAGAGAAATTGCCATGTTAAATCTGCACTAATGAAATGGAACTCTTTCATCATATGCGCATAGATAGTTGAATAAAATTAACTTATATTGAGTTAAATATTCATTAAAAGTGAATGATAAAACATGGATATCACTCAATTAAAGATGTTCCAAACCGTGGTTGAGTGCGGAACAATGGCAAAAGCATCAATGCAACTGCATTGTGTACCATCCAATATCACAACGCGCATTAAACAACTCGAAGAAGAGCTTGGAGCACCTTTGTTTTATCGTGAAGGTAAAGCTTTAAAACTCACCCCATCAGGAGAAATCTTTCTCGATTATTGTCATAAAATTTTAGCGCTATGCGATGAGGCAAAACGAAGCATTCATCCAGATGCACCGCCCTCTGGCCCACTCAGAATTGGTGCAATTGAATCTTCTGCTACCACTCGTCTGCCAAACTTGCTTGCGAAATATCATCAACGTTTTCCAGAAGTTTCTATTCAAATTATTACAGGCACATGGAAACAGCTATTAGTCGATATTTCTCAGCACAAACTTGATGGGGCAATTGTCGCGGGTAATATTGAGTTTCCGATGCTCAATAAACTCAGTATTTACCAAGAAGATATGGTCTTAATTGCATCTCACTCTTTGGGAGAGATTCATTGCCAAGAAGACCTGATTGGTAAAGAAATTTTTATGTGGACGGAAGGCTGTCCTTACCGTGCAGCCCTTGAAGAATGGCTTAAACTGAAGAATATCTCTCTTCCCATCACCAGCATTACCAGCTATGCCACGATTATTGGCTGTGTCAGTGCAGGCTCAGGGGTGGCGTTAGTACCTAAAAGTATTTATGAGCAATATAAAAATTTGGCCCATATCCAAAGTTATAAATTTGAATATCTTGCTTTTATGCAGAACCACTTTTTCTGGCACAAAAATGTGAGTAACCATAAAACTAGAGACATGTTTATAGAATTGATTAAATCTGAATTTATCGTTTAGATTTTTTCCTACAACCAACTATCCATGCAAAAATCTATGCTTTATATAAAAGCATGATGCATAAAAAGCATCGCTAAATTTCACATTTTAAAATTTTATAAATATAAAACAACAATTTAATCAAATACCAATTATAACTTTAGAAATAAGTTCTGCATAAGTCATCCGCTTTTTGCAACGACCCCAATAAAAATATGCTCATTCTAAACATATAGAATTTTTTGAGTCACTCAACATGAATAAAGCAATTGGAATCTTAGGTGGCATGGGGCCACAAGCTACGATTGATGCTATGAATAAAATTATTAGAAATACACCAGCACATTGCGATCAGGAACATATTCCTGTCGTTACAGTTTCTATCCCAGATATTCCTGACAGAACTCAAGCGATTATAAATCAAGATAATAAACCACTCGAAAAAATGGCTGAATATCTTAAAATCTTAGAAGCAGCACAAGTCGGTTGTATCATTATTCCTTGTAATACTGCTCATTTCTGGTTTAACCAATTACAAAAGCGCACCCAGACTAAAATGATCAGTATTATTGAATCTGCGGTTCATTTTATTCAAGATAGCCAAATTGATGAGGTTTGTATTCTTGCTACATCTGCCACAATAAACACCGAGCTTTATCAAAGCCAGTTTATTGAAAATAGTATTGGTTTCTCTACTCCTTCGGCTGAAATGCAAAATAAAATAATGCAAAGTATTTACCAATACAAAGCAGGTGATATTAAAAAATCTAAACAAATGATGAAAGAAATTATTAATTTTTATGGTGAAAACAAAAACATAAAATTCCTATTGGCTTGTACAGAAATTCCACTCATTCTAGAAGAGAGTATTGAGGCTTATCCTGAACTATTTATAGACACAACTGATGTACTCATTAAAAATGCAATTGCGTGGTATCAGAATGCTCCTACAGCAAAAGTTGCATAATTAAATAAAAGACAATGCGATTTATGCATAAAAAGTTTAGGCAATTGTCCAATCAATTGCCTTCACAAAACTCCATAAACTTTCAGAAGCTGTATTGAGCCTCGCACTGCTACGATATAAGTAAATATCTACAGATAAAACTGAATCTTTCATAGGCACAATCATAAGTTGATTTTTTTCAAGCTCATCCTGAATGCTGTAATCAGGTAACCACCCTAATCCATATCCCCCTTTAATCATATCTTTAAGCAATAAACTCATTGAAGACACAAAATTTGTCTCAAATTTGTCTGAATGATGCTCTTGAAGAAACTTATTTACTTTTTTACCCATGTAACTGTCATCGGTGTAATTCATGAGCGGAACTGAAGCATCTTCAAGTGAATATTTGGGACGACCTAAATGGTTAGGTGCAGTGACTAAATAAAGCTTTGCTGAAAATAATTTATGGCACAAGAACTGTGGATTCATAAGCTCGTCATCATAAAAAGATGCAATAAAATCACATTGTCCATTTTTGAGAGAATCTACAGTTTCATTTACGTTAATGGCTTCAACATGAAAAATCTTTTCTTGATAGTTTTTTAAATTTCCTAAAATTTTAGGGAAAATATAACCCGCCAATGAGTGAGCAGACGCAATAGTGACTTTACTTCTAACATGATTGTCACCTTTAATTCGATCTATATTGAACTCAAAATCATCTAGCAAATTTCTGGCATGTAGAACAAAAAGCTTACCCTTTTCTGTCAACTGTAACGGCGAAGTTTCTCGGTCAAAAACCTCGAATCCCAGACTATTTTCTAGAGCCTGAATACGGCGACTTAGCGAAGACTGTGAAATATTCCTAATATCAGAAGCTACTGTAAAATTTCGGTATTTTTCTAGAATGATCAGATCATATAACCATTTTAATTCTATATTTTGTATCACCTGAAGCTCCAGATCATTCTAGGAATTTAGATATGCTATTTAATTATATTTGAAATGATGATTTATCGTAATCAAATCGTATGGGTTTTATCTCATTGCAGTACAAGCTTTATTTTTAACAGTAAGATCACCACTTCATCTTTTGATTCTGGTTGGGGAGATTGATCCATATGAAAACCTTACAAGTGTTATGCGTTGCAAGTTCTATATTGGCTTCATCAACCTTATTTGCAGAAACAACACAGCCACAGCAAATTGTTGAAACAACACCTAAAACACAACCTTATGGTGACAATCCTAGCTTAGGACGCGTACTGTTGTATAAAACAGGCAAAGGCATACAAAATTTAGGAAACTCTATTCAAGGTGCTTCTGAAAAAACATCGAATAAAATTAGTGAGAAATGGCAAAACACCAAAGAATTTACTGCTGAAAAAGCAGAAGTCGTTCAACAAAAAGCAGATACAGCTAAAGTATTTACTGAACAGAAAATAGAGCAAGCCAAACAAAATATTACCAGTAGCCGAAATGGTGAAAATATTCCAATTGAGCAAGGTGAATTAAGTAAATCGAGCACAACAGCTAACTAATTTTTTGGATAGCGCGATAACTTTGCGCGCTTATAAACACAGATATTCATCTAGAAATAATGTCATTAACTATAAGAAAGCTGGGAATCTGCCTTATGAATAGTCAAAAACTCCTCTTTTCAACACTATGCTGCTTAGCATTAACTGCATGTGCGACCTCTACACCTCCTTCTTCATCTTATTCTCAAGCACAAGTTTTAGAACAAGATACGAATATCGAGGCTTATCCCTCTACTACAGGTAATGTAGCCAAACTCATTAAACAAGATAAACAGGCTTGTATGATTGAATTTACTGGCTATTTAGGGGGCGGACATGTAACTGAGCACTGGACTTTTAATAATAATGGTCTGATTTCAGCGACCTCATCGACTATGCAGTATCCTGATGAATCAGGCATATTAAATCAGGCAACCAACTCCACAACCAAAAGCTCAACGACATTTAATATTCAAGATCCAGAAATTCAGAATAATTTCAAGAAACTCCAAAACAACTTTAATCCAGCGAATCTAGCAAAGTGTAATTAATACTTTTTACATAAAAAGCCCGTTGCAGAAGTTACCCTTTGCAACGGGTTATAGCTATTTAAAAATTTCTTGGACCTAATTTAAAAAATTATAAATAAGCTATTAATTAATGGTTAAACCATTTGTTGCTGCCAGTAAATCAATACGTGGGAAAACCAAGCCCGTTCTTGAATCAGTAATTGGTTTACCTGTCGTTTTTAAACGGCTGATGGTTTGATCAATACTTTCTGTTGGACTCACGCTATTCGCTCGTAACAAAGCAATTGCACCTGCCACATGTGGTGTCGCTTGAGATGTACCGCCCATGGTATAACCACCCGCCGTTATCATTGCTCCTGGTGCTAATAAGGTCACAAGACTACCACCATTACTAAAGCACGCTACCTTATCTGCCGCTGTGGTTGGGTCCGAACATTTCACTGGGTTCCCCCATGACACACCACCAATATTACTATCATAAACAGCCCCTACTCTTACTGCACCAGCAACACAGGCAGGAGATGAAATTCCATCTGAAAATGCATCATTGCCTGAAGCGACTACAGGCACCACACCAGCAGCTCGTGCATTGGCAAATGCAGTTCCATAACTGCTATCACTACACTCCGAGGTATATTTAACACCTGGTACGCCAAGGCTCAAATTCACCGCTTTAATATTATAGGTTTGTGCATTATTTACAGCCCAATTAATCCCTGCGAGGATATCACTATCATAAGCTGTGCTTACCCACTTACCTTGGGATCTCACTTTTCTAAAGACATCAATACCTATAATTTTGGTTTTGGTAGCAACCTTAGATACGATGCCTGAAACATTACTCCCATGCCCATCATCATCTAAAGCGCCATCATCTGGTGCACTATCAAATGAATAAACCACTCGACATGTGCTTGATGGTGTATCTACTGCCGTACAGCCAAAATCAGAATGAAGATAATTAACACCTGTATCAATTACTGCCACACTAGAGCCTTCACCCGTAAAACCATTGGTATTCACTTGTGGTTGATTAATTAAAGGTAAACTTTCATTGGTCGTAGTCTGGTTAATACGGTTCGGATAAACCGCTTTAACATTTGGATCATTTAATAAAGTCACCAAAGCTTCGCGATTACTAATTCGATAGAAAGCTAAAGGCAAATTATTGTAGTCCCGAAGTACTTGGACACCACCAGCACGGTTAAACCTTGCCTGTATATTCTTTTTATTTGTTGCAATATAACTCCGCCGCTCTAAACCGGAAGGCACACTCACCGAAGGAATATTGTATTCGACGATTAAATCATTCGAATCATTATTGACCAAGGCATCCAAATCGATTTTGCCCTGAAATACTTTTTGTTTTGCTGCTTGATTTAACCGCTGTTTAGCACCTTGAGAATCTAAAGGAAGAGCGGATGCAGTTGTACTTAATATCGTACATAGACCTAATAGAAATAACGTTTTACTTTGCATTATTTTTCTCCGTAGTTTTTCAACTAACAATTTGCTTATTTCGCTTTTATTTCATTTGCTGGATCTTTTTCTGGATCAATCGGTTGAATAGAAAGATCACTTTTTGTGTCATAAAAAGGAACAGTATCAGCTGATACCGATTGAGGATAAGTTGAATGTTGAGATAGATTTTTAGGTTGAGTAGGCTCCTTAAGTTTAGAAAGAAAGGACGATGTGTCTGGTTGTGGCGAATTCGACTCATGTAAAGCAGAATTGAACACATCAGATGCACCACTTGTTGGCTTAAGATAGAGAACAACGGCGACCAAGCCGACCAATACAAGAAGGGAAGCAATAATTTTCATCTGTCATATCTCTGTTTTTTTGTTTATAGATATCTATTTTTATTTTTGATTATCCGAAATAAAGTGCTATTTCTTTCAATACATTTCATGTGAAATTTCTATTTCATGAAATGTACAAACCTGAGAAAAGCTAAAGTACCTTTTCCCGAATAAGCAAAAATACAGTTCTGCCCTGTACATTTATATTTCTGGCAGAATATGGTTCAAAAAAGTGCTAAAAAAGCACTCCATTCTCATAATAAGCAATAATTATGCCGTTTCCTCTAATAAATAATTAGATTCACATCACATTTAAAGATATAAAGGATAAGTCGAGAAAAACCGAAAGAGAAAAAATTAAAGGATATTTTTTAAAAAAGGAAAAACAAGAGAGTCTAATTAGAATATCTAACAAATAAATGTTCTTTTTCACTTTATTATTAATTTTTATTAATCTTCACAATTTATCCCTAGTCTGTTTACTCAACGTAACACTGTTGTAACATTTTGATGAAGACAGTTCACAAGACTATATTGCCTTGGCTATGATTCGTTTGCGTTTATGAAATACCTCACTAAAAGGGTATATTCTTTGAAGGATATCGCAATGAAAATGATGAAAACAGCTATCGTTACTGCAAGTGTTCTTGCTTCTGCCTCTATTTTTGCACAAAGTGCGGGCGTTAATGCAGGTGCTTCTGCTCAAGTAAATGTACAACCGGGTGGTCTTGTTAGTGGCGTAGCCAATACAGTCAAAAATACTGCTCATAATGTAGGTAGCTCAGCAAAGCATGCTGGTCATGTAGCGGCTGACACTACAGTTAAAGCAACAAAAAAAACAACAGGAAAAGTGACTGAACTTTCTTCTAAAGCTGCAAATGGTACAAAACATTTTGCTGCCGAAGCTGCGACAGGTACTAAAAATGTAGCAACTAAAGCCGCAACTGGTACTAAACATTTTGCTACCGAAGCAGTAACAGGTACTAAAAATGTAGCGACTAAAGCTGCAAACGGTACTAAAAACTTAGCAGTTGAAGCGAAAGCTGATACAAAAGCAGGTGTTGATGCTGTAAAAGCTAAAGTTGCAGAAAAACAAGCTGACCAAAAAGAATTTACTGCTGAAAAACAAGCTAATGCTCAAGCGCATGTAGATGCTGTAAAAACTCGTGTAGCTCAAAACCAAGCTGAGCAAAAAGAGTTTGTAGCTGACACTAAAGCTGATGCTCAAGCAAAATTAAATGCAGCTCAACCAGCTCATGGAGTTAACGCTCAAACAGGTGTAAACGTTGGTGTTAATGTTGCTGGTATTAATGCAAATGCAAACGTAAATGCAGGCGCTCAAGCGACTACACAAAAAGCAGAAAAGAAATCTTTTATTAAAGGTCTTTTCGGTAATAACTAATCCGTTATAAATAAAAAAGAGCAATTAATTGCCCTTTTTTATTTCTCAAAATCAAGTATTCAATTCGCTTCAGTTAAAACTAAGCCCGCACGTAAACCAAGCTTCACATTTGGGTTTGGAAATAAAATCCAGACCTGATCTTGCTCAACCACATAATTACCAGAAGGTTGAGTTGCAATGATTTCACCTTTGGTAAAAGTCGAAAAATTCGGAGCTTCAGCAGATAAATTCATCTGGAAGTCTTCATCTTTTTTAATTAAAGAATCAGACACTTTAAAGACTCGAATTTTTGTTTTATTGCGTAGCGGTAAGGCTTGCTCAGAAACTACATTACGAAGAACTTCATCAATTGCAGCAAATTGGCTCAAGTCATTTTGCCCAAATGGCAAGGCTTTGCCTAACTCTAAAGTTGCGCTCGCCGCTTTAAAATTCTCACTCGTAAAATGTGTAAACGTTTTACCTACCGCATTGTGATAAACCAAAGCATCTAAATCGGCTGCTTCAAGACTTGCTGTTAAATCAGCATCATAGCTATGCATTTGATATGGAAATAAAGCAAACGTTGGTAACAATGAAGCACGAATTGCTGTGTGTAAATCATAGTGATAGCGTTTAGCGTCACTTGCACTTTCTTGAAAGAAGTTTGTGACAACTTGCTCTAAAACTTCAGCACGTTTTGATTCTTCAGTCACGGCTAGAGTTTTATATCCACCACAAAACATTCGATTTACATCGTCATGCACATAGCGTTTGCCTTGACGCATTGCATAAGGGTTACCCAATACAAGCAGCAACCTCACAGCAAGATTTAAACGCCCTGCAAATAAATCCGTGCACAGATGAGATAACAATTCAATTGGTGCTGTTTCATTACCATGCACTCCAGCTGACAGTACGACAGCTTTGTCGTACTGTGCGTTTGGCGTACATTCAAGAAGTCCTTCACCCAACCAACGCCAAGAAAAATTATTTTGTTTTCCTTCGCGAGTTGTAGGCTGCTCACCTTGTAAGGTTAATGCTAGAAAATCTTGCATGTCACCTCCTCATTATTTTTGGAAAGGATAAACCGAACCTAAACCTAAAATTTTGGTCAGTTCGTCAAGTGCCATACGGCTTTCCATTAACAAATGCGGATCAGCCAAATCTTCTTGTGCTAAACGATCACGATAATGTTTATCAACCCATTGATTGAGTGTGCCAAACAATTGATCATTCATTAGAACTTTTGGATTTACGGCATTTAACTCAGTTTCGTTCAAAGCTACACGTAAACGTAGACAAGCTGGACCACCACCGTTACGCATACTTTCGCGTAAGTCATATACCTGAATAGCATCAATTGGTGTGCCCATTTGAATCATGTCATTCAAATAGCCCCACACAGCTGTATTTTGACGAGACTCTTCCGGTACAACAATAGTCATTCCACCATCTGGACGAGTCAAAATTTGGCTATTAAATAAATAGGTTGCTACGGCATCGTCAACGGTAACACGGTTTTCAGGGACTTCAATTGAAATAAAGGCTTCACCGATGCTTGCCATTTTTTGACGAATTTCAGCAAAGGCCTGATCTTGATTTAAAAAGGCATGTTGATGATGGAATAAAACCTGTTGGTTACTTACCGCGATCACATCATTATGGAAAACGCCCTGATCAATTACATCCGGATTTTGCTGAACAAAAACAGTATGTGCATCATCTAAACGGTGCAAACGTGCAATTGCTTCACTTGCCTCACGCGTTTGACGAGCTGGATAACGTTTTGGTCCCGGTAAGCCATTATTTAAATGTTGTTGACCATAAACAAACACCTGAACACCGCGCTTAGCATAATCACCACCTAAACGATTGTGATTGGCTGCACCTTCGTCACCAAACAAAGCTACTTGTGGCAATGCTTCGTGGTGTACAAAGTGGCGTTCATTTTTAAAAATTGCTTGTAAAACTTGGCTTGTAGTTTCAGCTTCAATTGAACGGTGAAACTTATTGTTCAAGTTCGCTGCTGTAAAATGCACGCGCTCATCTTGACTATCTGCCGAAGGTGAAACGGTAGCCGCATTGGCAGTCCACATTGGAGAAGCTGAACTTAAAGATGATAATAGTTCAGGTGAATGACGCATTGCTTGAGCAACAACGCTAATGTCATCACCTGTAAAACCTAAACGGCGTAACATTGGAACATGTGGACGCTCATGCGGAGCAAGTACACCTTGTTTCATTCCCATGTCAGCCAAAGCTTTCATCTTTAGCAAACCTTGTTTAGCTGCTAATTTTGGATTCGAGGTATTATTACGGTTTTTTGTCGATGCTTCATTACCAAACGACAAACCCGCGTAGTGATGTGTTGGTCCCACTAAACCATCGAAATTTACTTCATATCCTTTCATTTTTTTCTTTCCCTAGTGTTTAAGGCAACACAATCCCTGGAGATAATTTTTCTGGTAAAGTTAAGCTGTCACTTTCAAGTGATGCCATTGGCCAAGCACAATAGTCGGCAGCATAAAAAGCACTCGCGCGGTGATTACCTGATGCCCCTACACCACCAAACGGTGCAGCACTTGAAGCGCCAGTTAACGGCTTATTCCAATTCACAATACCGGCACGTGCTTCAATGAGTAAGTCATCAAACAGTTCACGTTTTGGTGAAACCAAACCAACTGACAAGCCAAAACGAGTTGCGTTAGCAATTTTTAATGCTTCATCAAAGTTGTCATAACGTTGAATGGTGGTAAGCGGGCCAAAATATTCTTCATCCGGAATATCTTTCACGCCTGTGACATCAACAATACCTGGAGTAAGTAGAGAGCTGTCTTCTTGAGGACGTGTCATGGCTAATAAACTTTTTGCACCCAGCTCAAGTAACTTTTGCTGAGCATGCATCATGTTTGTTGCAGCAACTGACGAGATTACCCCGCCCATAAATGGTTGTTGTTCGTCGTTCCAACGGCCAACTTTTAGGTTTTTAGCAACCTCAACAAAACGTTGAATAAATGCATCACCTTCAGCACCATTTTTTACCAAGATACGGCGTGCACATGTACAACGCTGACCTGCCGAAACAAAAGCAGACTGAATAGCAAGATTAACTACTGCATCGACATCAACAATTTCATCAATAATCAATGCATTATTGCCACCCATTTCAAGCGCAAGAATTTTTTCAGGTGCACCTGCCATTTGCTTATGCAAGTGATAACCAGTGTTTGCACTTCCGGTAAACAATAAACCATCAATTTCATGTGAGGCAGCTAATGCTTCGCCCGTGGTACGACCACCTTGCACCAAGTTCATTACACCATTTGGCAGACCAGCTTGCTGCCAAAGTTTTACAGTTTCTTCAGCAGTCCAAGGCGTTAATTCACTTGGTTTAAATACAACTGTGTTGCCAGCAAGCAATGCAGGAACAATATGCCCATTTGGTAGATGGCCCGGGAAATTATATGGACCGAAAACCGCAAGTACACCATGCGGACGATGACGTAAAGATGCCACACCATCGGCCATTTCAGTTGAGCTTTCGCCTGTACGCTGGTGGTAAGCACGAATCGAAATCGCAACCTTGCCAATCATTGATTGAACTTCAGTTAACGTTTCCCAAAATGGCTTACTGGTTTCTTGGCTAATGACTTCTGCTAAATGCTTTTTATTTTCTTCAAGCAAAGCGGCAAATTTTTCAACAATCGCTACACGCTCTGCAAGTGGTAAACGCGCCCAGGCTGGAAACGCAGTACGCGCTGCCTGACAAGCTTGCTCTACATTAGTAGCAGTAGCCTCGGCACCTGACCATATAGTTTGGTTATCAACAGGATTTGTTTTTTCAAATGTTGCGCCGCTGCCTTGTAACCAGACACCGTTTATAAATAAAGAGTTTGACATCAGGATACTTCCATTGGATTTAGTGATAACACACGAACAACGTGACCTTCTTGTACACCGAGTTTTTCAGCTTGTTCATGTGTTAAATTTATTGTGTTATCAACAAGATCAAGCTTTAACAGCATTGCCTTATAGTCATGATAATTATCATTGGCAATGAGATATTGGGTCTTACCGACCACAGCCTCGCTTGTAATTTTGACGTTTAGTAACTGACTTTCTTTTACTGCTCGCAATTCATCAATATTGGCTTCAATAGTTGGACCAGCATCAAAAATATCGACATATCCTTGATAGCGTAAGCCTTCCGACTCAAGCACATGATAAGCAGGTAAAGTTTGTGGATGCATTTTTCCAATTACCTCTTGCGCATCTTTTGGCAAGAGATCTACATAGACTGGGAAACGTGGCATAAGCTCTGCAATAAACACTTTTTGCCCAATTCCACTCAAATAGTCTGCAGTTGAAAAATCCATATTAAAGAAATGGTGACCAATCGCATCCCAAAATGGAGAACATCCATTTTCGTCCGAGAAACCCCGCATTTCAGCAATTAACTTTTTCTCGAAATATTGCTTAAAGGCAGCGATAAACATAAAACGGATTTTCGATAAGAATTTACCGTTTTGGTTTTCACGACGCTCTGGATCTAAAAATAGTGTACAGAGTTCGCTACTACCTGTTCTGTCATTACTTAAAAATAAAGTAGGTAATGACTTATAGACATTTAATGCTTTTGAAGCGTGTACTTGAGTACCAACATGAAAGTTGTACCAAGGTTCAATGAGCCCTACAGCAACTTCAATTGCACTTAATCCAATAACACGTTGAGCTTCTGTATCTTCAAGAACAAATAAATAACCTTGTTCACTTTTATGGACATTGCCATTTAAAGTATTGCGAGTACGTGAAATTCGAGCCGAAAGTGTATCCATATTTTGTGGCAAGGAAGTCAGGCCTACACCCGACTTACCTGCTAATTTATAAATATCTTCAAGGTCTCGAAACTCGGCATGACGGACGATCATCATGGCTAGCTTTCCTTTTTTTTATTTAGCCAACTTTGCCAATGCGCGTTTTAAACGAGCAATTCCTTCATCAATATCTTGTTCAGGAATAATTAGAGACGGTGTAAAACGAACCACGTTTGGTCCCGCGATTAAAGCAAGCAAACCTTCTTCGCCCGCCCAAGTCGTAATGTCTTTCGCTTTCCCTGCATACTCAGCTTTTAATACGCAACCAATGAGTAAGCCTTGACCACGAATTTCTTCAAAAATCGGGTACTCAGTATTTAATTTATTTAATGCGTCTAGGAAATATTGATGACGATGTTTTACACCTTCAAGTACTTCAGGCGTATTAATAAACTCAAATACTGCACCTGCTACCGCACTCGCTAACGGGTTACCACCATAAGTCGTACCATGTGTACCCACTGAGAAATGCGGAGCAAATTTATCTGTTGTTAGCATTGCACCGACTGGGAAACCACCACCTAATGCTTTGGCAGTCGTTAACACATCTGGAATAACACCAGAGTTCATGTAAGCATACAGTGCACCTGTACGGCCTACACCAGTTTGTACCTCATCAAAAATAAGTAAGGCGCCAAACTCATCACACAGTGCTCTTAAGCCTTTTAAAAATTCGATGTCAGCAGGAATAACACCGCCTTCACCTTGGATCGGCTCAACAATAACAGCACAAGTTTGCTCATTAATCACCGCTTTTGCAGCTTCTAAATCGTTAAAAGCAACATGGTTGATACCATTTGGAAGAGGTGCAAAGTCTTGTGAATATTTAGGTTGACCACCAGCCGAAACGGTAAATAAGGTACGGCCATGAAACGCATTGTTAAATGCCACAATGCCACTTTTGCCAGCAATACCGCTGTCTAGTCCAACTTTACGAGCCAGTTTTAAAGCAGCTTCGTTTGCTTCTGCACCTGAGTTACAGAAGAATACTTTATCTGCAAATGTATTTTCAGTGAGTTGTTTTGCAAGGCGTAGAACGGGTTCATTTGTATAACCGTTACCAACGTGCCAAAGTTTTGTTGCTTGTTCTGTTAAAGCATTTACTGCCACTGGATGCGCATGACCTAATGCGTTTACTGCAATCCCGCCTGCAAAATCGATATATTCTTTATTTTCTTGATCCCAAATACGTGAACCTTCGCCACGTACCGGAATGAAATTTGCCGGTGCAAAAACTGGAACCATCCAGTCGTTAAAGTTGCTTCGAGTTACAGAAATTGGCTGTTCCATGCTTACCTCAGTATTTATTTAATATATTCGATAACACTTAAATTTGAATAATTCAGAAAAAGGGACTGAACAAATAAACCCTATAACATCCTTTATATTTGTTCAGACCACTTTTTCTAAAAGTAATTTCCGCAGATTAGCCTGGGAAAATACCGCGTTCTTTACGAGCTTTTAAGATACGCTCACATGCCAAGATGTAAGCCGCTGTACGTAAAGTACAAGCGTTGCTGTTTGCTGTATTCCAAACATCTTCCATAGCTTGAACCATCAATTTGTCTAAACGCTCGTTGATTTCTTCTTCGCTCCAGAAGTAGCTCGCCATGTCTTGAACCCATTCGAAGTAACTTACAGTTACACCGCCGGCGTTACATACCACGTCAGGAACTACAACAATGCCACGCTCAACTAATACATCTTCAGCTTTAGGATATGTCGGGCCGTTTGCGCCTTCTAAAATCAACTTAGCTTTAAGTTTTTGAGCACGTTCAACAGTGATTTGGCCTTCCAATGCAGCTGGAACAATAATGTCAACTTCAGCTGTCCAGAAATCTTCGTCAGCAATTGATTGCGCACCAGCAAAACCACCAACACCTTGATTTGCATTTACGTGATCACGTAATGCTTCAAGATCAATACCATCAGCATTGAAAATTGTGCCAGTGTGGTCTTGAACGTGTGTAACTTTCGCTTTTGATTCAACAAACAAGAAAGCTGCTTCACTACCTACGTTACCAAAACCTTGAATAGCAACTTTCGCGCCTTCAATTGCTAAATTAATTTTTGCTGCTACTTCACGACCTGTAACGAATACGCCACGACCAGTTGCTTTCACACGACCTAAAGAACCGCCTAAGTGAACTGGTTTACCAGTTACAACACCAGTTACCGTGTGACCTTGGCTAGTAGAATAAGTATCCATCATCCAACCCATGATATTGGCATTCGTACCAACGTCTGGAGCAGGAATATCTTTTTGAGGCCCAATAATATGACCAATTTCAGTCGTATAACGACGAGTCAAACGCTCTAATTCACGAGTTGATAATTTACGTGGATCAACACGGATACCACCTTTTGCACCGCCAAATGGCAAGTTCAAAACAGCAGTTTTAATTGTCATCCATGCAGACAACGCCATTACTTCATTCAAATCAACATTTGGATGGTAACGAACACCGCCTTTACCCGGACCACGAGACAAGTTGTGTTGTACACGGTAACCTTCAAAGTGCTGGATCGAACCGTCATCCATCACGATTGGCACGTCAACAATAAGCGCACGCTTAGGACGTTTTAAAGTATCGATATAATCAGCTAAGTGTTCTAAATATGGCGCTACACGGTCAATTTGTGCCAAGTAAGTTTGCCATGCATCGCTGTGTTCGTTTACGTATGAAAGATCTGACATCTTTTTTCCTATATACCTTCATAGACTCAGATTTGATAAATCCGTAGTCTTTATTATTCAGCAACTAAAACCTTGCAATAACAAAGTGTTAGTTTATTTACTAAACCTTCTGCTCTTCTAAAGCATTAGGTTTTTTAAATTCCATTTGTTGATACTAAAAGTATGATCTACTTTTATATATCGATATCTTTTACAAACTTTCTTTCATTTAACTTACTGTTTATAAAGCTATCTTTATAAAAGCCAAGTTTAACCACAACCCACTTAATCCAGTCGGCTGAAATATAAATACAAAAGAAATGGCATAACCGTTTGGGAGTTAAAAAGAACGATGATTTATAAAAAAATCATATGTCCATAAAAATTATTTTGACTAATCGATAGATCCCTCCATTAGTCTTTTTAAAAATAAACATTGTTCAATAATGCTACAGATTAATTATCTCTACACATACCGCTTAAAATTAAGCCGGAACATAGCTATAAAATCTTCCAATAAATATAGCATAGAGCACACTCATTTAGAACATTTTAAAATAAATAAGCAGAGAAAAAATAATCAAATCGCACTAATCTTTATAATAAAAAAACAACAAATATTAAAAAAAGCTTAACTTTAATAAAAAAAATTTATAGAAAACATAAAATCATAATTTAAAAAAATACACCAAATTAAAATTATAAATAACAATAACTTAAAAATTAATCACCTTCATAAATTTGTCAAAAAATTATACTCTCTCTACATTAAATCTATAATAAGTCCATTTCTAATTCATATTTCATAAAATCCAAAAAACCTCTTTATCAAATAACCAAGCTAAACATAGACTTAATCAACTATTAATAATAAATAAATATTAATAAGAATCCGATAAATGGTAATTTTATAAAACAATATTTGTTTTCATGATTAAAAATAAAACTTCATTTTTAAAAAAAATACAGAAATTCTTTCTTTTGCAGTTCCTTTAAGGCACAAAAAAGGCCCCTTTCGGGACCTTTAAAAACACATTTTTCGACTAAAAAGCTTAGCTTTACACTAGATCTTTCTTTCGATAAAAAATGAAGTAGCTTGCATAGCATAAAATGATAAAAATAATGCAGCAGATAAAACCAACTTGCATAGATGGGTCAAACACCATACTGATACAGGTAACGATACAGAACAGCCCACCTACAATTGGAGTAAGAGGGAAAAGAGGTGCCGCGAAGCGTAAATCTTTTGCTGTTTTACCCGACTTATACCACTGTCTACGGAAGTTAAACTGTGAAACGCAAATCGCAATCCAAACCACAACCATTGTAAAAGCTGCAACGCCCAACAAATTCTTAAAAATTGTTTCTGGCGCGAATTGTTCTGAAAGCAATCCAGGAATTGCACCAAACATAGTTACAGTAATGGCAACAATCGGTGTTCCAGAAGGAGTTAATTTAGAAAATATTTTTGGTAATTGATTTTTTGCCGAAAGCGACCACATCATACGTGAAGCAGCAAACAAACCAGAATTTGCAGCAGATAGTAAAGCCGTAATAATTACAAAGCGAATAATGTCTTCTGCGTATGGAATACCAATATAGTTAAATACCGTCACAAAAGGACTATTACTTACTTCATTTGCACTAAGGCCTGCAAGCTGGAACGGCAGTAATGAACTAATCACCACAATTGTACCAACAAAGAAAATCAGTAAACGCCAAATAGCCGCATTGATTGCTTTAGGAACTGTCTGTGCTGGATTCTCAGCTTCCCCCGCCGCTACTCCAATTAATTCTGTGCCCGAAAAAGCAAAGTTAACAATCAGCATAGTAGCAAAAATTGGGAAGAGACCGTTTGGGAACCAACCGTGAGCAGTCAGGTTACTAAATAATGGCGCTGTTTCATGTCCGTGGTAAGGAATAAAACCAAAAATTGCCAGTAAACCTAAACCAATAAAACAGATGATTGTAATAACTTTGACGAGTGCCAACCAGAATTCAGATTCGGCAAATAATCGAGTTGAACTAATATTAAGGAAAAAAACTAAGGCGCCAAAAAAAAGAGTCCAAGCCCATACCGAGGTAGATGGAAACCACTCCTGCACCAATAAAGCTGCCGCAGTAAACTCAGTTCCCAAAGTTGCAGTCCAAGTTAACCAATAGAGCCAAGTAATCATATAGCCCGTACCCGGACCAATATAACGGCGGGCGTATTCACCAAAAGAACCTGATTCCGGTACATGAACCGCAAGCTCTCCCAGACATAACATCACGGTATAGGCAATTAAACCGCCCAAAAAATAAGAAATAATTGCGCCAATTGGGCCTGCTTGGGAAATTACATCACCAGACCCTAAAAAAAGACCTGTACCTATGGCACCGCCAAGGGAGATCATCACCAAATGTCGAGTACTCATTGCTCGTTTCAAAGGTGCAGAACTTCCATGTTGCGATGCATCATTATTCCGATAATTTAATGATTGCATATAAAAAACTGTAACGACAATTTAGTAAAAAATCATTTTAGGAGAAAAAAATAAATATGCAATTATCTTTGAATAGTGAACTTATTTTAACCAAGCTCTTCAGGTAAAAATAAAATATATAGTAAAAACATTTAGTTATATTTTTTTATAGCTATAACTGTATTTTAATTAATCTTATATTATTTCTACAATTTATGTATTATGAAAACCCATTTATTTTTAAATATAATATTTATATACATTACTGATTATGCCTACTTTAAATACAGCAGATCACCATATAATAAACCTACTATTTATTTAAATAATGAATTTTAAAATAATATACAAATAAGTTTATAAAAAAATATTTTTTAAGCAAAAAATAAAGCCCAAACCTAAAGGTCTGAGCTTTATTTAAACACTATAACGTTTTAATAGCTGATGGTGCTCAACTGCTCTGTAGGTTGAATTGAACCTTCCGTAAATTCACACAGCCCTTGTTCATCAAAAGATAAATTTAGTTGCTTATAGCTAATCGCAAAAGAATCCGAATATTTTTTGATTACAAACGGACTCATATCCGATGTTAAAGGCTCTTCACTCTTGAACAATTTAATAATCTTACGATCATTCATCGCTAACAAATAAATCTCATTATTTAATTCAATATGCACTACACCAGTTTGCTCAGCCACAATTGGAACCAAATAAGATTTATTCGCCAGTAGAGTATCTACTGTATAACTTTCAAACTTTGAGTTGATGAGGTTGAATACCAGAACTAAACCAAAGCTAGTCTGCAAACCTTCTTTATAATTTGCATCTTCTTGAATTCGTTGTACTTTAATACCAAGCTTTTGAAAGTCTATCTCAGTTGCTTGATTTGTTTTTATCAGACTACGTGTAATAGCCTGTTTAAGGGGGTTATCAAAATAACGTTCATCTAACTGGAAATCATTTTGACGTAATATTTTTAACAACATTTCATCATGTTGGGTAAGAACATGCGCAAGTACATTACGGAAGTAAAACTTACTTTGTTTTTTGACCTTACGAACTTGCTGATAAAAATAGATTTCATCGAAATCATGTTCAATAAAATCATGTAATAAACTTGAACTAGCCAATACAGACAATGCTTCATGACCAGTAAATGGCAAATGAATCGTATGTAAGCTTGGTAACAGCTCTTTTATTTTTAAGTAATGTTCACGGTCAATCGAGAAATATGGGTCATAAACAATGACATATTCACGCGCTGAATCGACATCTTGCGGCTTAATCTGCATGTCCTTGTTTGCTACCGAATCAAAAAACTCAGCGTAGCGTCGGTCTTCAACATGCTCTGGGTCAATTGAATATTGAGGCACAAATGCAATCACACGGTTCATATTCAATGAATTAGAATATTTGATTGCCGCATAGCCGCCCATTGAACCGCCATAACCCACAATATTTTTAAAGCCTTCTAGAATAGGCGAAATTGCTTTTGCCAGCTCAATCATGCTTGCTTGAGGAAACCATGATTTTTGTTTTGGCATTACCCCAATAACATTATATTGGTATTTAATTAGAGACTTTTCAGCATTGATAGATAAGCCACTCGCTCGGGTAATCAAATCGCCAAAAGAGAGAACCAATGTATTAGAATCGCCTGGTAAAAAAATGGCTCTAATGTGTTCGTCTTCAAAAATAATTTGCTTATCCATGCTCACACCGAAAGAAAATTTACTCCCACATACAACGTCAAAAATGAAACAAAATAGGTGTTTTGCCAATTTATGATTGCGGAGTATCTTATTTTATAGATGCCAGTCAGATTAAAAAGCGCAAAATATGACACAATCCTTACATCCTGCCGCTCAAAAAGGCTTCAGTTCAGCTGCTGAACTATATCAGCAAGTTAGACCCAATTATCCCGCAGAAATAGTAAGTTGGCTGCAAAATTGCCTACAAATACAGGAAAAATCTACTGTTATTGATCTTGGATCGGGTACTGGCAAATTCTTACCCTACTTAAAACAAACACATGCTGATGTTATTGCAGTTGAGCCAATTGGCGAGATGTTACAGCAGCTTCAACAAGTTTATCCTGATATTCAAACATTACAGGCTTTTAGCCATTCAATTCCTGTAGCAGATCATAAAATTGATGCCATTATTTGTGCGCAATCTTTTCACTGGTTTGACAACCTCGACACCCTAACAGAAATGCATAGAGTATTAAAACCAGAAGGACATTTAGGGCTAGTTTGGAATCAACGCGACGAACGTACAGATTGGGTCAAGGCTTTAGCTGACTTCCTACTTCCTCTTGAGGGTGACACACCTCGTTATCATAGTGAAAAGTGGAAACGCGTATTTGAACAACAAGATTTATTTGTATTTGATAGCCTACAAACATTCACACAGTCACAACAGGGTTCTGTCGAACAAGTCGTGAGTAAACGTTTACTCTCTACTAGTTTTATTGCTGCAATGACTGAAAAAGATCAATTACAACTCAAAGCACAGTTTGAAAAAATTGTTTATGATTTTACGGGATTAGGTCCTCAAGATCAGATTGATTTTCCATATATTACGTATGCATATCACTTTCAGAAAAGTACGTTACCAATTAAATAATTAGTGAATAGGTTTGGTTGAAAGTTATGAAGAAAACACCTCAAATCATATTAATGTCTTTGCTTTGCTCTAGCCTATTTCTGACTGCTTGTAAAAAAGCGGATGAGCCTGCTAAGACGGAGCAACCTTCTAGCACCTCATCTACCGATCAGGTTTTAGAAAAACTGAATGAAAGACCTGTTAAGACCTTCCCTGCCACTGCTGATGATGCGCATGATATTGCGCTGTTAGAGGATTATGATCGTCGCTTTACAGAAATGAGTGACGAGATGGAAAGTGAATTAGCAAAAATGCATGAAGCTGGAACCCTCACTACAGAGTTTGAGCAACAGCGTACACTCGATAATGTGCGCTCTGCTCTAACCATCTTAAAAGATTTAGATCTAAAAACTGAGCAGGGCCGTTACATTCAGGGTCTACTTTATCAATATTGGGAAAACCAAGAAAAACACTTGAGTGATAAGCAAGCCAATAAAGATGAACAGATCAATGATCTTGCCGACTATTTACAAGCGCAAAATCAATTAAAATATTGGAAAGCATCGCAACAGAAATAAGCAATGTAGTGCTTATAAAAAAGCCTTCAAACTTATGAAGGCTTTTTTATAAATTATATATTTTGCTTTTCAACCCAATGAATTGCCTGAACGCGGAATAACTCACATGCACCATCACCCGTATCAGTTGGCGTAAGTGAAGATTTCCAGACTAAATTTTTGTCTTTAATCTCGACAAGGTCACCTTTAAGATAGACCAGATCACCGCGTTTAACCTGTTTAATCTGCTCTGCAATTTTCGGGTTGGCAGGAATGATGTGCATGTTAGACACCATTTGCATTGCTTGCTCTGCTGGAACAGGTAATTTAGGAATTTTCCAGTTTAAATAACGGTCATATTGTTTCACTGAAATATGACGTGCGATTTCAGGCTGTGCAAACAATCCCCAACTTACGGCATAGTCGATAGGAGAAAATTTAGCTTGTTCATCATTTTGATAAACTTTTGAACCCAAGATTCTGAAATTGCCTTGAAAAGGTTGTAATACAGAAATAGATTGATCTTTTTCTATCGGGCTCAAACCATTAGCAATATTATATTCACTTGAGGTCGATGCAAATGTTGAACTCATGCCAATCGCGGCGAGTAAGCCCATCATCAAACGTTGTTTTTTCATCGTGTTACACCTCAAATATTGCTCGATCAAAGTGAATAGATCTTCAATTTATAATAGCTTTAAGCGATGAAAAAAATATCGAAATTTAGTAACAATACAGATCAATTTCGTCTATTTTTGTGCTGAATTAAACAGCTTGTTAATCTTCAAAATCTATTCTCAACGTTTCAAAACGAACCTTGCCTTGTTGAACAGCTTGTGCAATTGCCTGTTGACCTTTCGTAAGTCTAGCTCCACCACTTTTTACATCAAGCAAAATAATATTGATGTCTTCTGCCGTACCATCGCCATCGCGAAAATCGGTGTATCCATCAAAGATAATATAGTCCACTGGATCGCCCATGAATTTTGCATCGCTTGGTAAATACTGAAATTCAGGTAAAACCGGAGCAAATTGTTCTGCCATTTTTCCTTTCAACACCGCACGACTTGTATTTACACTTCTCTTTTGTGCTTGAGTAAGCGCTTGTTGATGCTCTAGTTCAAGTTCAGCAATATATTGCTCATATTCAGCCTTAATTCGTCCATTACGTGTATTTGATAAAATAAGAGTAGTGATAATGATGCCAATTCCAGCACCAATAAGCATGGCAAGCCATACAGACATAAATTTTCCTTAAAAAGCACGAATTAAGATTACAGATCTAATCATATCTAAAATAACGAAACAGCTTAAACTTTTGTCAAATGTGGTCATCTCCTTCACATAAAAAGATGCTAAGGTATAAAACATAAACAAATATGCTGCTGAAAATAATTGGATTTATGAAAACGATACTTATTGCAAATCAAAAGGGCGGATGCGGAAAAACCATGACGGCCATTACGTTGGCAACAGCATTGGCACAAAAAGGATATAAAGTAGCATTAGCAGATTCGGACAATCAAAAATCGGCTTTACAATGGTTAAAACAGCGCCCTGATAGCGTTGCAACGATTCAAAGCCTAGACTGGCGTCATGAGAAATCAATTGGTGATGCACCCAAAAATCTGGACTATTTAATTATTGATGCGCCTGGTGCACTTTCAGGTGAGCATGCTGAACAACTTATTAGTGAAGCTCATGCCATTATTACTCCGCTTCAGCCTTCATTTTTTGACATAGACAGTACTCGTCGATTTTTGAAGCATTTACAAGATATTAAACGTATTCGCAAAGGCAAAGTACAGATTTTGCTTCTTGCTAACCGTGTAAAACCAAATAGTGCAAGCTCAAAAGATATCCAGCAGTTCTTTGAAAAAATTGAACAGGAACCTGTTGCATGGATTGCTGAACGCACTGCCTATGGCAGCTTAGCAATGCAAGGTTTAAGCATTTTTGATAAACCGCAAAAAAACTTTATTAGTATCCAAAATCAATGGCAACCTGTTCTAAACAAGTTAATTGAAGATAAAGCTGAGTGGTTTTAAAGGAATTTTAGCCTTTGAAACTGGATGTATAAGGTTCTTTACATTACGGCCTTAAAATTTGCCTCAGGTTATTTTTCAGTTAATATGACTTTATTCTATGTAGAAAATTAGAGAAATATTGTTCGTGCATCCATACGCTCCTAATTTACAGCGCGTTTTATTGTTTGGGCTGTTTTTTATTTTGATTTTTTTAGGATTTAATATCCTGAAATATTTTATCGTTCCTGTACTTTGGGCTGCCATCATTGCATATATGACTTGGCCTATTTATTTAAGAATTCAGCGTTTTTTTGGAGAATCACGTAATACTTTAAATGCAACCCTGATGATTAGTCTGGTCATTTTGGTAGTTGGTATCCCCTTTACATGCGCGGTTTTTATTTTGCAGCATGAGGGACGTAACTTATATTTTGATTTACAACGTCAGGTTTTTTCGGGTCATTTAAGCGTTCCAGATTTTATTCGTGACCTTCCTTTTGTAGGAAAAGAGATTTCTCGTACACTCAATGAGTTAAATAACGATCCTAATAGTACGATTCAAAATATCGCAGCTTGGGTACAAAGCCATTTAAGTTATGGCCGTGTGCTGCTCGGTGAAATTAGTAAAAATATTGTCAAACTTGGTTTTGCCGTATTTAGCCTCTTTTTCTTCTACCGTGATGGGCAACTGATTTTGTCTCAGGTGAGCAAAGCTTTAGAAATGGTCATAGGCCTTCGTGTTCATCACTATCTTGATACGATTTCTGAAACGACTCGTGCCGTAGTCTATGGTGTAGGTTTAACTGCAATTGCTCAAGCCGTTTTAGCTGGATTAAGTTATTTTGTAGCGGGTGTACCAAACCCAATGGTACTCACCATTGCTACTTTCTTATTAGCTCTAATCCCATTTGGTACTCCAATCTCCTATTTAGGCGTCGGCTTATGGTTGTTCTCTCAGGGACAAACTATGGAAGCAATTGGTGTAATTGTATGGGGTGTGGTGATTGTTAGTAGCTCAGATAATGTGATTCGCCCGCTTGTTATTTCCGGTGCCACTAAAATTCCATTCCTATTAATTATGTTTGGTGTGTTAGGTGGTATCGCGAGTTTCGGTTTGGTGGGATTATTTATTGGACCTGTAATTTTAGCTATTTTACTGGCGATTTGGCGTGAATGGTTACATGAAACTATTGAACCTGAACCTATGCCCAAAACGACCATGATTTATGATCCTGATAATGAATCTTCCAATCATAAAGAGTGACATACTTATTTAATTTAAAAATGTTTCAAGATACAAAGTGACTATTTAAATTAACTTGTAGGCTAAGCCTTCCTTTGTTTGAATCTAATAATCAGACATATATATTTATAAGGACATCCAACCATGCAGACTTTTAATAAAATTGGCGCAGTCTTTGCGCTTACAGCTTTTTTTGCAGTCGGCTGTAGTTCAGTCACAAAAACTATATCCGACACGGCTCACTCATTAACCACAATGCATACGAAAAAAGTGGTTGATGTAAATGAAGTTACCGCAAATGGTATTGGTAAAAAAATAGGTACAATTAGCTTTCAAGATAGCGACAAAGGTTTAATTATTACTCCTGCTTTAGCTGACTTACCTAGCGGTACTCGTGGTTTCCATATTCACGAAAATGCCTCTTGTGATCCTGCTGAGAAAGATGGAAAACCTGGTGCTGCTTTAGCTGCTGGTAGTCACTACAATCCTAACCAAGCTCCTCATCACGGTACGCCAACGACTGGCCATTTAGGCGATTTACCTGCTTTAGTCGTCGATAATACTGGTGTTGCAACCACGGCTGTGATCGCACCTCGATTGAAATTTGCAGATATTCAAGGCCGAGCGATCATGATTCATGCGGGTGGAGATAATTATTCAGACTCTCCTCTGCCTCTCGGCGGTGGCGGAGCACGAATCGCATGTGGTGTGATTAAATAATTTATCTGTTTATTAAATTGTGGGTATCTAAAAAGATATCCACAATTTTGTTAATTTATTGATCGCTATAACTTGGTTTAAGCCTAATAAAATCTTAAAAAATGACTGACTTTTGTAGATAAAAAGAATAATATTTTTGAAGTAATAAAAATTTAAAGTTACATACTGCTTTCTCACGTATTCTCTAATTTAGAACAAAAGCCGTGAATTATTTGACCCAAATATTTAATAGTTTTAAGACAAACTCGATTTTAATTTATTGCCTGCAAATTTTGATTGTACTCACAGGCACAACTTTAGGTTTGCTTTCACTAGACCATAACGAGCTGATTGTTCCTGTGACTTTAGGGGCAATTGCAGCAGCGTTAACCGACTTTGATGACCGTTTAAGCATTCGATTACGCAACTTAGTCTATGTCTGCCTGCTATTTTTTACAGTCAGTAGCATTCTTGGATTTCTCGCTCCCTACAAAATTTTCTTTATTCTCTATCTCTCAATTTCTAGCGCTTTTTTCATTTTATTAGGGGCTTTAGGGCAACGTTATGCCACGATTTCGTTTGGTACTATCTTGCTTTCCATCTATAGCATGTTCGGTTTAGGAGAATATGCTCATTGGTATCAGCAGCCTACCTACTTTGTCTATGGAGCTTTGTGGTACGGTTTCACCTCTATTTTATTTTTTATTATTAAACCTACACTCCCCTTACAAGATAAACTCTCACAAATTTTTAAAGAAATTTCTGTTTTACTACAGGCAAAAGCACGTTTGTTTGATCCCGACAATAAAGAGAATGTAGAACAGCTCTTATATGAATTATCCCTACAAAATACACAAGTGGCTCAAAGTCTGAACCAAATACGCAGTTCTCTACTCACTCGGCTAAAGGCTTCACGGGTGAGTAATAAAAGTATTTATTGGCTAAACCTGTATTTTTTTGCGCGAGACATTCACGAGCAAGCAACCTCTAATTATTTACATTACGAACATATTCAACAGAACTTTAGCCGTAGTGATCTTATTTTCCGTTTCCAAAAAAATCTGCGCCTACAAGCACAAGCTTGTCAGGACTTAGCTCAATGTATTTTATATAACCAGCCATATCAGCCTTCGCAAGAAAGTCAGAAAGTATTGGGACATTTGGAAAGTTCTTTAAAAGATTGGATACAACAACATCCACAAAATTTTGAAGTTAAAAATTTAAAACTTATTTTTGATAATTTAAAAGGAATGCATGAACAGTTTGAACAACTGCAATATGCCCAACCTGTTCCTGAAAATAACACTCAAACAAGACAAGAACACTTAAATTTACTTGATGATGATATTCAAGGATTTTCAGATCTTATCTTAAAACTTCGGCAACAACTTACGCCACAGTCAGCGCTGTTTAGGCATGCCATACGAATTGCTGTGGTTTTCGCCGCAGGTTATGCAATTTCACTGTTACCCTTTGCGCAGCATGGTTACTGGATTTTACTGACCAGTTTGTTTGTCTGTCAGATTACTTATTTTGCGACTAAAAGCCGTCTTAAATTAAGAACGATTGGTACCTTACTCGGTGTTTTATTAGGAATACCAATTTTATATTTTGTACCGAGTATTGAAGGCCAGCTCATCATTACAATTATTTGTGGAGTTTGCTTTTTTTACTTACGTCAAAAGAAATATGCTTTGGCTACGCTCATGGCTACCCTTATGGTGCTATTAATTTTCAACTTAAAAGGCGCTGGCTACAGCATTATTTTACCTCGACTGATAGATACCTTATTAGGCTGCTTTATTGCATGGCTCGCCGTAAACTTTATTTGGCCCGACTGGAACTTTCGAAACATCCCCAATAATATTAATAAAAGCAGCAAAGCAACCTTAGATTATTTCAATGTGATTGTTGAGCAATATCAATATGGCAAAAATCAGGATATAGAGTACCGCCGAATTCGTCGTGCTGCGCATAACGCTCAGATTGAGCTATCCAACATGATTTCAAGCTTAAGTGCTGAACCGAACCCGAACCCTCAACTCATCCATTATGCTTTTCGTTATCTGGTTTATAGCCACAGCCAACTAAGTTACGTGGCAGCGTTAGGAAGTCAGCGTCAAAAAATTGATGATCAACAAGTATTACAACTCTTACTGGATTGTCAGCAAATTCTTAAACAGAGCTTATTTGATCCGGCTTATATTGATTTCAATTTCCTTGAGCAGACTTTAGCGCAAATTCAAAGCCTAACTACTCATGAGCACTTTTCAGAGAATTACACACTCGTGTTAAAACAAATCAGTTTATTGCTAGAAACCTTGCCAGAATTATTAACACTTAAAGACAAACTTTTAGAACAAGAGATTAAGTAGAATAAAAAAATACCGGAATATGACTTCCGGTATTTTTTATTTAATTGTTGCCTTGTTGCAGTCTTTCTTGCATTTCCTGCTTCAAAGCACTCCGCGGTTGGCTAAACCAAAGAACAATAAAGGTAAATGCAGACAATGCAAAAGCCCATAAATGAAATTGTGTATAGAGATAACGTACAAGTTCAATCATTGCAAAGAAGCTCATCATCAGTAACATTGAAACTGCTGCTGCAACAGTTCCTTTTGATACCTCAGATGACATGAGTGCAAAGCGATATAAGACTGAAAAGCTAATTCCTTCACCAAAACAGATGAGTGTCATGCCTGTAAGCAAACAAGGTATGAGATAGGTTTGCCATACCACACCTAATATTAAAATGAGTGTACCGGTTAACATAATCGGCAAACCCATCATGACGGTTTTACCCAAAGGCAAACGGTCAATAATTTTGATTAAGACAATGTTGCCTACGATTAAACCCAAAAATACAGGGAATTGAGCTAAGCCATATTGCACACTGGTGAGCTTTAATTCATCTACTAAAATGATTGGAGATAAAGCAATCCATAGCATTAAAGGCATACCCACTAAAGGTAATGCGAGACTTAAACCTAAAAAACGGCGGTTGGCAAACACCTTTTTAAAATCATCAAAAAGATAACTAAAAGGTTGCTTGGTTACACTGACTTGCTGGCTTGGCATCTGTTTTTTCAACCCGATCCAACTGAGTAATGCCAATACTGCGATGGCGACAAAGCCCCAGTGCCATGACACATAATCAATTAAGAAAGCGCCAAGTACAGGCCCTAACAAGGGTGCAAGTAATGAGATATTTGCCATGAGTGCCATGACTTTAATCGCATCACGTTCAGCAAAGCTTTCTTGAATAGCCGCATATCCAACTGCTGAAATTACGGTTAAGCCAATTCCCTGCAAGAATCTTAAAGCTAGAAATTGCTCGATTTGCGTCGTCAGTAAAATTAAAAAACAGCATAGAGCAAAGAATAAAACTCCTGCTAATAGTACTTTTTTACGTCCTAGACGGTCCGACAAAGGACCAAGTAACCATGCGACAGATGCGCCACCTAACAAATAAAATGACATCGAAGACGGTGCCCAAGTTGCACTTACACCAAAGTCCTCAGTAATTGCCAACATGGCGGGCTGAATCAGGTCATTACCAATATAAACCGCAAATTCAAATAGCACTAAGGCCAAAGGAAACATCAACGTTGTACGGTTCAACGTTGTCGTTTGAGTATTTTTCATGAGTTGTACACTTCAAAATAGCGGCCATATGTCTGTACGACTATCTATAAAATAAGATGTAGTCATGACGATGACATGTATGGTCAATCAATCTTTAGTTAAGTTGTTATATGCCGTGAGAGTGCATGTTTAGAGTGTGAAACACCGTATTCACAAGGTGTCTAAAACGAGAAAAAATATATGACGTGAGATTCGGTAATTTTTTACCAATTGGCACAATTGCCGAGCGCAACAATAGCACTTTTTAAATTGATCAGCAATCATGCAATTTCAAGAAGCTTAAATTTCAGTTTTTTGCAAAAAAAGGCATGCAAATTATGCTTGTGCACAAACTCAAAGTTATCCACATATTCGATAAAAAATTAAGCATCATGGGCAAGGATTAACTTGGAAGTCTGTAGTTTCCTCTCCTTTTGTACATTGATAGCTTTGCTTTTTATTCACAATTTTCCAGATTTGCTGATCTCGTTTTAATAAATATTCAGTACGTGTTTTCGACACCGCATCTGGACTAGGTTCTGTTTGCAAAATAGTAACTTGCGCACTGGAAGGATCATCCGAAGCATTCATTTGCTGTGAAATATCTAAATTGCTTGCATCATTTAAAAGATCTGGTTGATCGAGTAATACAGCCTGTATAGGACTATCAGCAAGTTGAGCAGAAGAATTTTGAGGTGGAGCACAAGCTGTTAATATGCTTAAGCTGAAAATAACCAACAAACCATTCTTTTTCATCACTCTTCCCCTCTATTTACTTAAAATTAATGCTAAAGATAATAGGCCCCTTTTTCCTTTTGAGCTTTGTAAATAGGTATAAATTTATTAATATTAATGAGATAGATTAATTTTAAATAGAAATCCAATAATAATTATTGATTTTTTATCAACAATATTTTTCCTATTCATGCATTTTTCTACAACAGTAAATCTCATAGAGTATGCGTCAAATACAGGAATTTAATGAGAGCAACCTCCATGAGTAAGATTTTAATGATTAATGGTGCTAAACAATTTGCCCACTCAAACGGTGAATTAAATGACACATTAACCACCCTAGCAACCACACACCTCACGGAACTCGGCCATGAAGTTCAAGTCACCCGTGCAGACAGCAACTATGATGCTGAAAGTGAGGTTGAAAAATACTTATGGGCAGATGTTGTTATTTATCAAATGCCAGGCTGGTGGATGGGCGCACCTTGGACAGTCAAAAAGTATATTGATGATGTCTTTACCACTGGTCATGGTTCACTTTATGCAAGTGATGGGCGTAGCCGTTCTGATGCCTCAAAAAAATATGGTTCAGGTGGTCTAATTCATGACAAAAAATATATGCTGTCATTGACTTGGAATGCTCCAATGGAAGCATTTGAAGATGCAGATCAATTCTTCCACGGTGTAGGTGTAGATGGTGTTTATTTACCATTTCATAAAGCCAATCAGTTCTTAGGCATGAGCACCCTTCCGACATTTATCGTAAATGACGTAATTAAAATGCCTAACGTTGATAGTTATGTTGAAGAATATAAAGCACACTTAAATACTGTATTTGCAGCAGCCTAATAAGGAGAAATCCATGCTAACCATTATTGCGGAAATTCGTACTAAATCGGGTGGACAGCATCGCCAGAACGTATTGGATGCCTTTCAAAAAATCATTCCAACTGTTTTAGCAGAAGATGGTTGTCATGGTTATGAACCTTTAGTTGATCATAAATCAAATGCTAACTTCCAAACCCAAGAGCCTGACATGATTGTCATGCTAGAAAAATGGGAAAGTGTTGCTCATCTTGAAGCGCATTTAGCGACGCCTCATATGCAAACGCATCATGAAGCAGTTAAAGATGATGTAGTTGACGTCAAAATTAAAATTTTAGAAAGCGGCGTATAATTTAGGTCATTAAAAAAGACGATATATTTATCGTCTTTTTTGTTTTTAAGAGCAAAGCTGGGTTTGGAAACCTTTGGAACCCTTTCCTCGCGCACATTGGTAGCTCTTTTGCTTATTTTGCAATTGCCACTTTTCATCAACCAATTTGAATGAATATTCTGTTCGGATTGCGGAAACAGAATCATCCATTAAACCAGTTTGAATCACGGTAATACGGGAAACTGTTGGAGATTCTACTCGGTTAAATACTTGCTGAACTGAGGTATTATTGTGCTCTTTTACGATCTCAGGTTGAGCTTTAAGTACTTGTTGCATCGGGGTTTCAGAACCCACAAAAGGGATTAATTTACTGGTCGTCGCACACCCAGTGAAAAGCCCAGCACAGAGCGCTGAAATTAAAAATAAACGTTGCATTTTTATCACCAAAAACAAAAACCATAGCTTTATGATGCTATGGCTTTGTCGGTTACTCTGTAGAAACTATGTAGTCCTACAAAATAGATCTAAATTAAAGATCGAATAATTTACCTGGGTTCATCAAACCATTCGGGTCAAATACTTTTTTCAAAGCTTTCATATATTCAATTTCTTCAGGCGAACGTGAATATTCCAAATATGGCTTTTTCGTCATACCGACACCATGCTCAGCAGAGATTGAACCGTCGTATTTTTTAACGGTATCAAACACATATTTATTTACCACCTGACACTTCGCAAAGAACTCATCTTTGGTTAAGTTTTCAGGTTTCAAAATATTTAAGTGTAAGTTACCGTCACCGATATGTCCGAACCAGCAAATTTCAAAGTCTGGGTAGTTTTCTTGAACAATTGCATCAATTTCACGAATAAATGCAGGTACGTGAGTAATTAATACTGAAATATCGTTTTTGTATGGAATAAATGGCGCGATTGATTCAGAGATATCTTCGCGTAAGCGCCATAAGCTTTCTACTTGGTCAAGGCTCTGGCTCATTACGCCATCAAGTACCCAACCCTGCTCCATACAATGCTCGAAAATTTCCATTGCTTTATCGAGAATCGGCTCATATGGAGCTTCAAACTCAAGTAATACATAGAACGGGCATTCAGTTTCGAATGGGCGTTGTACATGGCCATGATCTAAAACTTTTTGCATTGCAAGTTCACCAAAGAACTCAAATGCAGTTAAGTCGATGTCTTTTTGGAACGCATGTAATACAGGCATCACTGCATCAAAATCAGGGACACCTAAAACTAAAACTTGTAAGTTTTGTGGTTGACGCTCAAGTTTAATTTCTGCTTCAGTCACTAAACCTAATGTGCCTTCACCGCCAATAAACAAATGCTGTAATGCATAACCAGTTGCATTTTTAACCATGCCTTTGTTTAAACGTAGAATATCGCCTTTACCAGTCACTACGGTTAAGCCAAGCACCCAGTTACGTGTCATGCCATATTTAATAACTTTAATACCACCAGCATTGGTACCGATATTACCGCCAATCTGGCTAGAACCCGCTGAAGCAAAGTCCACTGGGTAATACATGCCTTGTTCTTCTGCATAATTCTGCAATTGCTCAGTCACAACACCAGCTTGAACACGCACCATACGGTCTGCCGGGAAGAACTCAAGAATTTGGTTCATTTTGTCCATGCTAATGACAATTTCACCATTGGTTGCTACTGCACCGGCAGAGAGACCAGTACGACCACCTGACGGTGTAATCGCAACATTAAACTGGTTCGCAAGCTTTACAACTGCCTGAACTTGTTCAGTCGTTGACGGAAAAACGATGACCGATGGGTTCGGATTAAAATGCTTGGTATGATCTTTACCCCAGTTTTCGAGACTATCAGCATCAGTTTTAATACGGTTTTCACCGACGATTGCTGTTAATTGGGTGAGTAACTCAGGTGTTAAAGCGACTGGAGCATTCATCGTTTGCAGACCTAGCAAGAAGTAAACTGTGGTGGGACTATGACCTCATAATTCTCAAGGTTCTCACCTGAGCAAAGCCATAATGTTCAAGGAACTCCTATATTCTACATGTATCCGCGCAAGCGATAAAGTTCAGAATAGAGATACTGTCACTACAAAACATGTTTAACGTAAATAAATGCTTTCTATGGGGCTTTCAGAGAAAAATCACATTTATCCCCCTACCAAGCATATTTTAAAATGCTCGACAAGCCATAAACAGAAGTGATTAGACATAGATAAAATTGCCATAAGGCGATGGTATAAACGAAATATCTATAGCACCGCCCAGTATGTTATTATACCGCCACCAAATTTGGCCTTTGTAGCGGAGCCGTAATGAGCCAACATCTTTCACTACCTAAAGATAAAATCCGTTTCCTTTTGTTAGAAGGCGTTCACCAAAACGCAGTCGATACTTTAAACGCTGCGGGTTACACCAATATTGACTATCGTAAAACTGCTCTTGAAGGCGAAGCGCTTAAAGAAGCAATTAAAGATGCTCACTTTATTGGTATTCGTTCGCGTACCCAATTGACTGAAGAAGTTTTCGAAGCTGCAAATAAATTGATCGCAGTAGGTTGTTTCTGTATCGGAACAAACCAAGTTGATCTTAAAGCAGCAATGGCACGTGGTATTCCTGTATTCAACGCACCGTATTCAAATACGCGTTCGGTTGCAGAGCTTGTACTTGCTGAAACGATTCTTCTTCTTCGCCGTGTTCCTGAAAAATCGGCGGCTTGTCATCGTGGTGGTTGGGACAAGTCTGCTGTCGGTTCTTTTGAAACTCGTGGCAAAACTTTAGGTATTGTGGGTTACGGTTCCATCGGTTCTCAACTTTCAGTTCTTGCTGAAAGCATGGGTATGCATGTTATTTATTATGATGCAGTAACCAAATTACCAATGGGTAATGCTCGCCAAGTTGGTTCTTTAGATGAACTTTTAGCAACTGCAGATGTTGTAACGTTGCACGTGCCAGATGTTCCGTCTACACGTAACTTCTTTACTAAAGAACAATTTGCGAAAATGAAAGAAGGCGCGATCTTCTTAAATGCTGCACGTGGTACATGTGTAGTGATTGAAGATTTAGCTGATGCAATCAAGTCTGGTCATATTGCTGGTGCAGCGGTTGACGTGTTCCCGAAAGAACCTAAAGCAAATGGTGAAGAATTCCAATCTCCACTTCGCGGCCTAGACAACGTGATTTTGACTCCTCACGTTGGTGGTTCAACCATGGAAGCACAAGCAAACATCGGTTTAGAAGTTGCAGAGAAATTTGTTGCTTACTCTGACAAAGGTATGACACTTTCTGCGGTGAACTTCCCGGAAATCGCATTACCATTGACAGCTGGTCAACACCGTTTATTGCACATCCACAAAAACGTGCCAGGTGTATTGTCTAAAATCAACAACTTGTTTGCTGAACAAGGCATCAACATTTCTGGTCAGTCACTTATGACTAAAGGTGACATCGGTTACCTCGTCATGGATGTTGACGCTTCTGCTTCTCAAGAAGCTTTAGATATGTTGCATGAAGTTGAAGGTACAATTCGCGTGCGCGTATTGTTCTAATACGAACTGTAAATTCAAAAGCCACAGCATTGTCTGTGGCTTTTTTATGGGTATTTACATTATCATGTGAAAAGTATACCAATTGATCAAATAATAAAATGTCCACTTTAAACCAGAAATCTCAGCTACATGCTTTGGGTTTTCTTATTCTTGCTATGTTAAGCGTACAAAGCAGTGCATCTCTAGCAAAAATTCTGTTTCAGAACTTTCCTGTACTGACTGTTTCTGCAATGCGCCTATGTTTAGGTGCAATTATTCTTGCCATTATTTTTCAAATTTGGCGAATTAATTTTAGTCAGGTCCGCTGGAAAGCAATCTTAGCTTATGGATTTGCGCTTGCAGGCATGAACGCCTTATTTTATCTGTCGATCGAACGCTTACCGATTGGAATTGCGGTTGCTTTTGAATTTATTGGCCCTTTAAGTGTAGCGTTATACCACGCACGCCAAAAATATGATTTTGTTTGGGTGAGCTTCGCAATTATTGGGCTGATTTTACTTTTCCCTTTCAATCAGGCTCATAGCTTAGATTGGATCGGCGTCTTATTTGCAATTAGTGCAGGGTCTTGTTGGGCGCTTTATATTATTGCTGGTCAAAAACCTTCTGGTATTTCAGGTAATCACACTGTGTGTTTAGGAATGAGTGTAGGTGCATGCATCTTATTACCCATTACCTTTTTTTCAGGCTCAATTGCACAAGTTATAGAACTTCCCTATCTTTTTTATTTTATTGGCTTGGCAATTTTAGCCAGTGCTCTCCCATTCTCTTTAGAAATGTTGGCACTACGCAATTTGACACCTTTAAGCTTTGGAACACTGATGAGCCTAGAGCCAGCTGTTGCTGCACTTTCCGGTTTTATCTTCTTGGGTGAATATCTTTTATGGAATCAATGGCTAGCACTTGCAACCATTATCACTGCCTCTGTTGGTTGTACCGTAACCACCCAAAAAGCTCGCCAAGAACGTGAAAAAGTAGCAAGTTAATTTAATGAAACTTGCCAGCTAAAACATAGTATTCGTTATAATTGTCCACCATTATTTTTAGACATCAGATGAAGCGCTAGAGTATTTTCCATGCAAAATCTTCCAATTATTGCTGTGCTGTATATGATTTTGTCGATGGTCTCATATCAAATCAGCGCTTCATTTGCTAAGCAGCTCATTGCAACATTAGACCCTCTCACCGTTACAGTTTTAAGGCTGAGTTTTGCAACGGTTATTGTCGCAATTATGTTTCGCTCTTGGAAAATCTGGTCACGCTTACCCTATTTAAAATGGCGTGATTTATTGATGTACTGCGCATCTTTAGGGTTAATGAATATCCTATTTTATACCTCACTTGGAAAATTACCCCAAGGTATTGCTGTTGGATTAGAGTTTATTGGTCCATTGGGTCTTGCGCTTCTTTCTATTAAACAAAAGAGCGACTACATTTGGGTAGCACTGGCCATGTTAGGCATTGCACTCATGGTACCTTGGCAAAACCCTATTCAACACCATTTCTCGTATGTAGGTGCAGCATGTGCACTAGGTGCTGGACTTTGCTGGGCCTTCTATATCTATTTCGGTCATAAAGTTGTGACTCAAAATATCGGGATGCACGCCTTAACGATTGGGATCGGTGTATCTGCACTTGCCTTATTGCCAATTGGAATCTGGCACAATGCTCCTGCATTACTTGAGACACAGTACTGGGGTAAAGCCTTACTTATTGCGGTGTTAGCGACTGCAATTCCATATGCACTTGATTTAATGGCTCTCAAACAACTCAATAAATTAACTTATGGGACTCTAACGAGTTTAGCACCAGCATTGGCAGCATTAACGGGTTTCTTATTGCTTCACGAAGAAATCAGCATGCTGCAATGGGTGGCTTTGGCTTGCGTAATGCTGGCCTCTATTGGTGTTACTTTAAGAAGTACTAAAAAGGCTGCATAGGTTTACTCTACTGCTGCTTTTTATACTTTTTATATTCCTTTAAATATTTATTACCCAGTGTCTCCTTTTCGCTGTCTTTAAGAATTTTTCCAGCTTGTTGAAAAAACTTATGTTCTTCTTCTTTTAAATGATGATGGACTTTTTCACTCAACTGTTTGGCGGTTGCTAACCAGCTCGGGCTACTCATATCGGTTTTTTCAAGTTGTTCGACCAACTCATCCATTTCATGATGTTCAGATAAAGCATGTCTCGTAATATCTAAACCGACATCATCAAACATTAAAGGAATATAAAGGTAACGATCTTCGGCAACTGAATGGGCATAAAGTTCATTTTTTAATGCATCAAATAATTCTTTTCGTTCTTCGGTTAAACCGTGTGTCTGAATGAGTTGTTCAGAAAGGTTACGTTGATTTTCATGGCTTTCTCTTAATGCTTCGAAAATATTCATTCTCTTCCTCATCTTTTAGCTAAAAAATCTTTTTTATTTCAAGGTTTATCATACGTTGAAATTTATAATGTTTAAGTAGCTTAAAATGAGACTATTTTTTACACAGTTTTCTTTCTAGTAAATTTCTGTAATGATTTTTATATTTCTAACTGTAAATGATACACAAAAGTATGAACTGCATTTTTGAGACAGCTCATACTTTCAATCTTATTTAACCCGTAACAAACATTTGATAGCCCAAACGGCAAATCAGAATACTTACCAAAATTAAAAAGATAATTCGCACAAAACCACTGCCATATTTAAGTGCAGTACGCACCCCAACAATAGAACCTAGCACGTTAGCCGCCGCCATCATTAAACCAATATGTAAAATAGCGTGACCAGTTGGGATGAGGAAACTCAGCGCAGCTAAGTTAGTCATAAAATTACCAATTTTTGACAAAGCTGAAGCATGCAAGAAATCAACTTGTAAAAAACGGATAAAGAAGAAAATAAAGAAACTGCCAGTACCCGGCCCAAAAATACCGTCGTAGAAACCAATGGCCAAACTACCAATACCAGCTAAAATTAACATTTTCGTGGTAATTTTTTGCTCGGTATGAACTTGACCGAAGTTCTTTTTAACTAGGGTATAAATCGCAATCACAATCAACATTACGAAAACGAAAGGACGCAATACGGATTGTGGAATAAGTGATAAACATGCCGCGCCAGCAAAAGAACTAATCAAGGCACAAATGGCAATAACGGCTAAAAGCTTCCATTGCAATTTTACTTTTTTAGCAAATGTATAAGCCGCCGATGCAGTACCAAAAATGGATGAGACTTTATTGGTACCAATCACCGTAGCAGTCGACATGTTAGGAAAAGTGCTCATGATCCCGGGAATCTGGATGAGTCCACCGCCGCCTACAGCAGCATCAATTGCTCCCGCAGTAAACGCAAAAAAGATCAAACTAAGGATAACGTCCCATTCCATGCCCATGCTCTATACTCTACATCTACTACAAATTTAAGATACGCTTAGGTACCAACCGTTTTTTATCGGTAATCTCAGCTAAGCCTAAACAGCGCTCACCCGAAAACACCAAAACTTCTGCTTCTGCAGAATGCTCAATATTGCTTTCTAAACCGTTGCAAAAATATTTTTCACGCCCTTCCGGAACTTGAATTTTTAAGAAATGGTCAACTGGTGCATAAACTGGAAGTAGCAAAGCTTCTCTTTGCTCTTCTGTTAAACTTTCCAGATATTCAATGGTATAGCTCGGTATAAGCTCAAAATGTCCTGTTTGAGTCCGGTTCAGCATCGTTAAATGCCCACCACAACCGAGTGCTTCACCAATATCTTCACCTAATACACGGATGTATGTCCCTTTAGAGCAGGTTACATCCAGAGTGATACTATTTTCGGTAAACTCAATAAGCTCTAAAGCATAAATCGTGACTGGACGCGCCTCTCGCTCAATCTCTATACCTTTTCTCGCCAACTCATATAACGGCTTACCTTCTTTTTTCAAAGCCGAATACATGGGCGGAACTTGTTGAATATCGCCTCTAAACTTTTCTAAAGTTTGTTCAATAAGTTCTTGGTTAAGAACAGGGACAGAACGTTCTTGTAAAATATCCCCTTCCACGTCACCTGTTGTTGTGGTCTGCCCCAATCGAACAGTGGTCTGATAGCGCTTTGTTGAGTCCAGCAAATAATGTGAGAATTTAGTGGCCTCTCCCAAACAAATCGGGAGCAAACCTGTCGCCAAGGGGTCTAACGCTCCAGTATGGCCTGCTTTTTGGGCGCGATATAACCAACGCACTTTTTGCAAAGCGGCATTTGAACTTAAGCCTAATGGTTTATTTAATAGAAATACACCACTGATATGGCGACGAGAAATTTTTTGATTTTTTGTCGTCATTTTTACTGGAACACAAAGCTAGAAAAAAGTGCCGACATGTTAGCAAATTCGGCAAGATATTTTCATAATATTTAGGTGCCTTTTCACTTATTTTATGGCACATTAATGATCGAGTAAAAAAACAACAAATTAAAACTTAAGGAAGATATCTTTATGCAAGGGATGCAGAAGAAGGTATTGTGGTGCGTGCTCGGATTTTTTATTTTGAGCCTCATTGCATGTGTATATTGGTTAAGTCCTGATTCAAAAAACACATCACCCCAAGTCAGTGAAAAGACAGCTCAAAATTTAGCATCAGCTCTACCTACAAATCATTCATCGCTAAATGCAGATGCTTACCATAGTAAAAGTCAGCAAGATACTGAAGTTAACTGTCAGTTAAAAATTGATAGTTCCCAACATTTGGTTGTTAACAGTCAAACTCGTGACTGCTTTGAATATTTTATTACTCAATATGGAGAAAATGATTTAGAGCAAATTAAAAATCACTTTGGACAATTTATTCAGGGGAAATATTTAGAGCCAGCTCGCTCACAGATTCTGGATTTATGGACCCGCTACTTAAAATACCGTGAACAGCTTGCTCAAATCCAAACACCTCCATCAAAACAACAAGATAAAAATTATTTTCAAAAGGTATTTAATTCAATTCAAGATTTAAGGAAACGTTTCTTTTCGGCCGCTGAAATTGAAGGGCTCTTCTCAAATGAAGATATATATCAGAACTACACGCTAGATCGTATGCAAATACTTGAGGACTCTTCTTTAAGCGAAATTGAAAAGGCTCAAAGGCTTAAAGAACGCTTTGAACAGCTACCAGAAGACTGGCAACAGAACCTACAAGAACTCTCTAAACTTGACGACTTACATGCACTGACCAAACAAATTAAAGCACGTCATGGTTCAGCAGAAGAGCTTAGACAAATACGTACAGCACTTGTTGGAGCTGAAGCAACTCAAAGGCTAGAAACTTTAGATACACAGCGTAGTGCTTGGCAGCAAAGGGTCACAAGTTACTTGAGTGGACGAGATGAAATTATTAAAAGCAATATGAGCGATAGTGCTAAAAACCAAGCTATACAACAATTACGCCAACAACAATTTAACTCATCACAAGAACAATTAAGACTTCGAACTTTTGAAACGGTCCATGATCAGGGAGGTGAACTGCCATTTAATTATTAAGCCTTTCTTTTTAGGAATTGGCTAAACAAGCACTAGCAGTAAGAAGCTGCTTTTCATACAAAATAAAAATAGTGAGTAAAAAATGAAAAGGAAGTTAACGTTTTTTTGCGCTGCAATGCTCTCAGGACTGAGTATTTCAGCGGCCCATGCCACAAATGCTGAACAAGTTAAAAACTCGTTCGTCTATTCATCTTATGCACAAACCAAATATCCACTAGTTTTTAACCACGGTATGGCAGGTTTTAACCGAGTTGGAACAGATACTCTTGGTCTCGATTACTGGTACCAAATCCTTCCGGATCTTGCTCGTAATGGAGGAAATGTCTGGGCCACCAGAGTGTCACCTTTTAACTCAACAGAAGTGCGTGGTGAACAACTTGCCCAGCAAGTAGAAGAAATTATTGCCATTACTGGTAAGCCTAAAGTCAACTTGATCGGTCATAGCCATGGGGGCCCGACAATTCGTTATGTGGCCGGTATCATGCCAGAGAAAGTTGCCTCACTCACTACAATTGGTGCGCCTCATAAGGGATCACCAATGGCAGATCTGATCCTGAACGTTGAGGGTACTCCTCTGTCTGGACTGGCAACGTTAGTAAACTGGTTTTCAGCAGCCATTACTTGGGCAGGAGGCCTAGACCCAACAAGCTATCCGCATGACTCTTTAGCAGGTGCTCATAGCTTATCAACTCAAGGTTCAGCTCAATTTAATGCTCAATTCCCTATGGGTGTACCAACTACTTCTTGTGGTGAAGGGACATACCAAGAGAAAGGTATTTATATGTATTCTTTCTCGGGGAATAAAGCGCTGACCAACCCATTAGATCCATTTGATATTGCGCTGACAGGCAGTAGTTTAGTGGTTGATCCATTTGGTGATAATGATGGACTTGTTTCCCGATGCAGTGCCAAATTTGGTAAAACAATTCGTGATGATTACAACTGGAATCATTTAGATGAAGTGAACCAAGTACTTGGTATACGTTCTATTTTCGCTTCCGATCCTGTATCAGTTTATCGTCAACACGCAAACCGTTTGAAACTTCAAGGACTATAGTTTTTAAACAAAAAAATGCGCCAAAAGGCGCATTTTTTTACTCGCTATAAGCTTACGCTTTACGAGCTGGTAATTTTTCACGAATACGTGCAGCTTTACCAGACAAGTCACGAAGGTAGTAAAGTTTAGCACGACGAACGTCACCACGACGTTTCACTTCGATTTTAGCAACAACTGGTGAGTGAGTTTGGAATACACGCTCAACACCAACACCGCTAGAAATTTTACGTACTGTGAACGCAGAGTTCAAACCACGGTTTTTCTTAGCGATTACAACACCTTCAAATGCTTGAAGACGTTCACGATCACCCTCTTTTACTTTTACTTGAACGATGACAGTATCACCAGGAGCAAAAGCAGGGATATCAGATTTTAACTGTGCATTTTCAACAGCTTGAACTAAAGGATGTTTACCACTCATTGTGGGAATCTCCAATATGTGCGGAGTCAGAAGAGGTCTGAATTTCCGCTGGGGATAGAGGCTAAAGCGCATATCAACCCGTTTATCTTTCCCTTTACGACAATATGTCTATAAAGAGCCTTTAAATTTACATAAAACTATTCATTAAATAGAATTATGCTTTAACTCGAAGCATTGCTTCTCGTCTTGTTGCAGAACTTTCGTTCTTGAGAATAACGATTAAGAGTTACCGTTATTCACTTGCGTATCTTTTAGCCATTTTTTTTGCTGCTTAGTCAACTCAACCTTTTCGACCAACTCTGGTCGGCGCTCTAGAGTTCTTTGATATCGCTGCAAAAAACGCCATTTTTCAATATTGCCATGATGTCCAGATTTTAATACCTCTGGCACATCCAGCCCTTCAAAATGGTCAGGCTTTGTATATTGTGGACAATCTAAAAGACCGTCAACAAAAGAATCTTGTACTGCTGATTGTTCATCTGACATTACATTCGGCAAACGGCGAATAATACTGTCAAGTAACACCATAGCGGGCAGTTCACCACCAGATAAAACATAATCACCAATTGACCATTCTTGATCAACATAATGCTGGATCAAACGTTCATCGACTCCTTCATAACGTCCACACAGTACAATTAAGCCGTCATAATCAACAAACTGCTGTACTGCCTGTTCATTTAAGGTTTTGCCTTGTGGGGACATATACACCACAGGAACATGAACACATCCTGCTTGTGAGGCAAGCTGTTTGGCATGTGCAATTGCTTTCGCCAAAGGCTCAGCCATCATCACCATACCTGGGCCGCCACCAAATGGACGTTCATCCACTCTTCTGTAGTTTCCCTCAGCAAAATCACGAGGATTAATACAAGTGACTTGTACAATATCTCGTTTTGCCGCGCGTCCGCTGATGCCGTAGGCTGTAATCGCTTCAAACATTTCAGGAAAAAGCGTAATGACTGCAAAAAACATCACAGACTCCTCTATTTTCCTGCTGTATTAATCCTAAAAGGATTAATAATCTACGCCCCAATTGACATAAATACGACCAGCTTCAAGATCAACACGTTGTACTACATCTTTATGCCAAGGAATCATGCGCTCTTCTGAATCAATGCTGTCTGGGGTAGCATGCACCACCATCACATCATTAGCTCCAGTTTCAAACAACTCATGAATTTTCCCTAAGTTTACTTCCTGTTCTTCTTCATCAAGACCTAATACAGTTAAGCCCTTTAAATCTGACCAGTAGTATTCATCTACATCTGCTTTTGGCAGTTGAGACTTAGCAATCCAGATATTAGCGCCAACCAAGCTTTCCGCCCCAGTGCGATCACTCACACCTTTCAACGCAACAACTAGGCCTTTGCCATGGGGTTTCCAACGTTTTACATCTATTGTTTGCCAACCGGCCTTGGTCTCAATGTACCAAGGCAGGTAGTCAAACATGTTGCTCATAGGTTCTGTATTTGAATACACCCAGAGCCACCCATTCAATCCATAAGCTGAACGTAACTGTCCAATCTGAATACGATCTTCGGGAACATTCTGTGTTGATGTCATGGGCTACCTACTACAAAAATTATGCAGTAGCTTTTTTAGCTTGAGCAGCTAAAGAAGCAACACGTTCAGAAGGTTGAGCACCTTGAGAAACCCAGTGAGCAAAACGGTCTGCATCTAAACGAAGTTTTTCTGCTTGACCTTGTGCAGTCGGGTTAAAGAAACCGATACGCTCGATGAAACGACCATCACGTGCATTGCGGCTGTCAGTCACAACGATTTGATAGAATGGACGTTTTTTTGCGCCGCCACGTGCTAAACGAATAACAACCATGATAAAAGCCTTATAATTCTTACGGATTATCCCTGCGCCGACCATCGGCAACACTTCAAACCCCTTTCATAGAGGGCGACATTCTACGTGATTTTCGCCCTGAAAGAAAGATTATTTTTTGAGTTATCCGCAGTTTTAAATTTAAATTAGCGACCATCCCAATTTGATGTTCCGGAAGGAACACAAGCGGTACCACTATTAATATCAGTCCCTTTTGTCCAGCAACGCTCACCACGATAATTTAAAACGATATCTCCATCACCCGACTGTGAAGTCTTTACAATTGGAGTCGCAGTTAACACCCATGTTTCAGCAGTTAAAGCACCAGAGGTAACAGGTGCCAAATCGACTGTATACAGAGGATTGCCCTGTACTGGATAAGATTCTGCTATATTGAAATCAGAACTTGTTGCACCCATTACTTTAAAATTTGCGATTTTGTAGCGTTGGATCTGCATAGCGATCTGTTGCAAAGTAGCTTGCATTTCCATACGTTTAGTACGACGAATATGCTCTTGATAAGAGGGATAAGCTATCGCTGCTAAAATCGCAATAATTGCTATAGCAATCATTAACTCAATTAAGGTAAAGCCTTTTGTTTTAATTACCATGACTCCCCTCCCGTACCACAAGTTGTATAAGTAACATTATCAGCAGCTTTATTCTTACAACGTAACCCGCTACTATTAAATAAAAAAGTAAAATTATAAGGATCGGAAGCCTCTGCCCGAATAACCCAATTTTGCCCTAAAACCGAAGTATCCATTAAAGTTTTCGTCGTATCGTCACCATCTCTTACCGTTATTTGATATTTAATAGCGCTACCAATCGCTCCAACAGGTAAAATTACTGGTGCGGTAGCACCAGTAGAAAAACCTCTATAATTAAAATTTCTAGATTTCTGACGCGCGAGTTGCATGGCGATTTGTTGAATTTTTTGTTCTGCACGCGAAGCATCAGCACGCAGAACATATGCTTGATATGAGGGCAATGCAATTGCAGCAAAAATAGCAACAATCACTACTACAACCATTAGTTCAATAAGAGTAAAGCCGAAAGAATATGTGAATTTACTTTTCATCACCCATTCCTTCTTAACGGACATACCAGCGCTGTGGTATTAAACACATTTTACTACTATTCGAGGCAATAATACCGCCAATAGTCGTGACACCACGATTACCCATATTTACACAATAATTTTTATTGTTAGTACTATTAAGATTTTCAGGAGGGGGAGGATCATCATCATTATTATTCTGATTCTCTTTGCCATCATCTACTACTGTAGTACCCTGAATACCAGAACCTTGTGAACAATCTGCACCTGGCGCACATTCCACATGACTATTTTCAGCTGTTAGAATAGATTGACTACATTGTCCAAAAGGCATACAGAACTGCGTTAAAAAGCTTTCTCCCTTTACCCCTGCTCCACAATCACCAGATAAACCATCTTTACTTCCATCAAACGTTGAAACAAATAAACGATGATTTAGAACAATTGGTGTAAAAAATACTTTTGTTTGGCTACCGTTATAACGATAAAACCATCCACGTTTAGAGGAAAGTAAAGCTATTGCGCCTGCATCATATGTATTCCAATTATCATTAGTAATTTCACCAAGCTGACTAGTACTAATTACAGTTGAATCTTGATATTCATAATTTGATTGATATAAATTTCTCGCTGCCACATCCCGATCATAGATATTGTATACAGCATCATAGTTGCCTGAAGTTTTAGATGCCAAAGGAGTGCTACGATCTCCACTACCAATTGAAATAACAGCAAATGTTACTCCATTATAATCGTAAATAGAAAAAGCTGGCATTTCATAAAAACGAGGACCAGTCCCACCATTATGTAAATTCAATAATAATTTTGGCAGCTTGGCAAAGCTTGAATTTGTTGCAGCAGCATTATCTAAATCGATACGGAATAGTTGTCCACCTAAATCGCCAAAATAAAGATGATCTACTAAACCATCACCATTTCTGTCTTCTGTCCGGATTTCACTTACAACACTATATTGCAAGTTAGGAGAATACATTTTTTCCACACCTGATGATGCAGTTACACTATTAGTATTGGCACTTGCCCACCATAATAATTTACCATTATCCGCATCAAACATATATATGCCTGCGCCTTTGCTAATAGAGGGGTTATATGTCTCACTTTCATAACCTTCATCATAACCACCACCTACGAACATTACGCGCTTCCGTTTCGTTTGTAATATTCCTTGACTATTCTTTTCTTTCCAATTTACCCATGCGATAGCAGGTTTTGACCAACTTTGCCCCATATATTGTAATTCTGGATAGCTAATAGTTGTGCCATTCGAATAAACTTTCTGATCTTTAGGAGAAATTTGAAACATAAGTTTTGGATTACTCATATCTTGCAAATTGAGTGCATAATAACTACGCCCCCCCATTCGCACCCCCCCATAAACCATCTGTTTACCTGTCTCAGACTGATAACCTGCTCCAACAGTTAACCCTTCTCGACTACTATCTAATACATATTCAGTATAACTAGTCCACGGCGCATCGATACCATAATAAAGGCTGTCAATCCCACCATCGGTAACATCATTTTTGAGAAATGCAGCAGGTTGATTTTCAATCATTTCATTTGGCACGAAGGTAAAAACCTCTTTTCCACCGTCACTATCTAAATCATTTTTTCCAGCTTTTACTACATGTAATAAACCTTGTGTTGTGCCAAAGAGCACATAATCTTCCCTATCCGTAGTATCAATTTTACCGTTAAGGTAAGTAATTTTACCGCTATTTGTAAGTAGTAATGGTGAAGAATGCATCACAGCACCAATCTGGCGAAGCTCTGTAGTCATCGCACTTAATGAAGTCAAGGTAATATTAGCGGGATTCTCAGCATCTACCTTAGTAACTGGATACCCCAACAACGCCATTAAATAGCCCCTATAACTATCAGTTTGATAATCTCCAGCGAGTAAACTAGCTCGAGAGATTTTCTTTAAATCACCACTACTATTATCAAATGTCTTTGTTGAACTGTTATAAACACGATTAGTTACTAATTTACGTTGCGAATCTGAATTATCGCTATTCATTTTTAATAAGAGCTTTGACCAAGCTCCGCCTTTTAAGGCAAATTTTTCACTTCCACTAGTACTATCATCAGCATTAATATTAGTACTAGTGACAGCCTCTGACCAAAGATCATAATTAGCTCTAATAGTACCTGTACTTTCAATAATATTGGTTCCATCCCTATCTTTTAACACACCATTAACAACATTATACTTTTTCAGGTTACCTGCCCAAAGTTGAAATTTCTTATCTGGTGTAGGCTGAAATTGGGGGAAATATGCTTCTTTTTGCAATACTGCCGGATTTAAACTATCTTTAGGAATTGTAGGTGAACCTGTTGTTACTGCAGGGATATCACTAGATAAGATTTTAATAAAGTTATTTACACTGTTAACGACATCTTGCGAGCTAGAACCAGAGTACCATCCTCCCTGTCCATAAATTCCCCACGCAGCAGCTTTCTTAACATCGCTATTGAATAAGGCAGATGTAATATCACTTATTCTAGTTTTATAATTCGCTGTGTTAGTGCCAAAAAGCATCTTATTTAAGTTCAATAAGCGATTAGCTTCTACAGAAAGATCTGTTCCATCATATGAAGTCATATTATTATAATCATTACCAAAACCCACTACAGCAGTTCTAATCTTTAATCCCAGTGGATTCATTGGCGTATTTGAAACATTTCCTGCTGTAGTATTATTTAATAGTAGCTGTGAAAAATCACTAATACATTCCCAAGCACTCTGTGATGAATAACTAGCATTCGCAGCATTAAATAGTGTGCCTGAACAAGTTAAAGCACTACTATAACCACTAGTCAAAGCTGTTTTCATTAATTCTTTTGCAGTTGTCACACTAGAACCATTGGGTTCACCATCTGTCAACATATAAATACCTTGCGCACTACAAGATTTATTTGTATTAGTACCAGTATTATTTACCTGTGCTCGAATAGGCCCGGGCATCTCATATAAAGTTTTATCAATAATTTTAGTATTATCTGCTGAATAAGCAAAACCACTACCAGTTGAACTAACCGATTTATAATAATAGGTTGTTACTTTAGAACGGCCACTTCCTGTTTGCATATAATAATAAACCGTCCCATTAGACGGGGAAGACGTGGAATAGTTAGATATACTAGGTGTTGTTGTTAAAAGAGATTGACAATCATATTGGTTGGTAGAACCACTACTACCACAGCCATACCATTTAACCGTTCCAGTTATTTTTCCCATCATGTAAGCAGCAACCTCAGCATAAGCATTAGCTGTAGGAGTACTACCCGTTCCTTTAAAATCTGCTACAGCCTTTAATAAAGCGTCACGTTGAGTAGCATAGGAAATACCCTTATAAATAACATTGGGTGTATTTAAAGGTTGAGCTGGTAAAATAATATAACCAGCTGAGCTATTATAAAAACTAGATAGACCGATTACTTTATCATCTGATAATTTAGTGACTGTATTGCTTCCTTGTAATAAGTCCACCATAGCATTTTGAACTCGTTGTAAACGAGTATAACTTGTACCATCATAACTATTGGAGTCAGTCATACTCCCTGACGTATCAATCATAAGTGTCAGGGTAATATTACCAGCTGTCGCTGCCTGATAAATTTTAATATCGCTAGCCTGACTTACGCTACTCGCTACTAATCCAGTGCATAAAGCGGCTACTGCACTTGTTAGAAGCTTTGAATGATATAAAAGTTTTAAGCCTTTCTTATCCATTATTATTTCCCCAATTAATTAAAATCTTGTGCAATAGTGTATTCAGTGACGTTCGTAGTGAATGGAACATTTAAGCTGGTTAAGCACTCTGCTACTGACTTTAGAGGATTATCTAAGTCGGATTTATTAGTAACATCTGGTGCTGCCGTTCCATCTGGGAGTGTCACTTCACTCATGTGTTGTTGTAAACACTTGTTAATATCAACCTGATTAACACTACTTAAACTTGGCATTAATGACACAGCAAAGATCTTGACTCGTTTGGCTTCCTGAACTTGTCCTTCTTTTTCATCAAGGCCACGAGTTTGAGCATAAAATGGATCATCCTCTCCAATAGTCGAAAATTTAATAGCAACCTGAGTCATGACTGCTTTACGACCACTTGTAAACCAGTTCTTGGTTGTATCGACTGCATCACAATATCCATCTGTACCTAAAGCATTATTAGTAGGTGTACTATTTCCATCTACCCACTGCATTAAACTGGCACGCCCAATATTAAAAAAGTCGCGTTGATCTCCACGATAACAAAAGACTAATTCTTTATTTTTGTCATTTTCATTGCTGATATAACCAAAAAGACCTGTCGCACTTAAGCTCTGAATTAGGTTAGTTGGATTCTCTATCTGAAAAAAAGAAGCATCCGAATTTTGCAATATCAATTGTTGTACTTGACTATTTGTCGCTATATTTAGATTAATCAAACCTTTACGAATTGCTATTGTGCCAATAATCATAATTGCGACTAAAAAAATTAGTACCATAATTAATGCCGAGCCACTCTGCTTCAGTTTCATTCACCACGCTCCCCAATTACATTACGCAAGGCAATAGTTTGTGATATCACTTGACGTACATATTTCTTGGTCGAATTCTCAGGCTTTTTTACTGTGATAGTTTGATCTAATACTGAAAATTGCTGGTCATCTTTAATTGCTACTTCTGCACTTACAGGTTGCAATGAGCGGGTTAATAATCCAATTTGTACAGAAACAATACGTGGACGGGGAGCTGTCAAATTCAAATAATCATGTATTGAAATATAACGTCGTCCAGTTCCCCCTTGAACATTAAGTAAAACCCGAAGATAATCCACACGTTTCATTACGATTTCACCTGCATCCCCATAACGAGTTATAGCAGTTGGATTACCGGTTAATGAGTAATAACCAGCATCACAAGCAAGTGCCAAGGGTTGATTAGGCTCATCAATATTATTTTTGGCGTCTTTACGTAAAAAATAACGCTGAACAACAACTTGACGACCACTAGCAAGAGGAAAATTCAGATTATTTCCTTCACAATCTATACCACCTTTATATTCATCATCATTTTGAGTTGTTGTACCTTTGGTATCAACTATATATTGCGGTATATATTGAATAACGAGTTGGTCACTAGTGATATCACTTCCATTACTTTGGGTATTTGATGCTCCAGTCCAAGCGTTACCACTACCGACACTATCCCCGTTACTTCTTGAAAGTAAATTAGTATTAGCAGTTACACCAACAATAGTTTTATAAAGATTGCTAAGTGGTTCATTAGCCGCATCTTTAGCTGAATTAATTGCGGAGGTTAAGACAATACCACCATAAGCAGTTTGGTCATTAATAACTGCTTTGGGATTATTTAAGTTGGCAAGACGAATATCTTGCGTTAAATAATTAAGACCAAAATTAGCATTATCCTGTACATCAGAAACACCTAGTTGCATAGATAAACTTTTTTGGCTTGTTAAAAATAATAGTATGGCCGCTGCACTAATTATAAGCCCCAGGGCTAAAGAAAGCATGAGTTCAATTAATGTAAAACCTTGATTTTTTATCATTTTAATAGGTCTCCATAATCACACAAGTTGAATTATCGCTATACGAAGTATCTTGAGTACAATCTCCCGGACTAGTGCCATTTGTTGCACTCGTATCGCCCCATGCAATATAAACACATTGACGATTATTAGTTTTTGGACAAGCAACCATATTCACAGTCATGCCTACAGAAGACGCACTTTTAACAACCTGTGCAACATCGAAATCTGCTAAATCTGTATCACTACAATTGTCCTGAAAGCAATTTTTAATAAAGTCTTTTTGCTTAGCAGGATCTTGAAGTTGCTGGTTATAAATAGATAAAGAATTACGATTAACTCTAATCCGTTCGGCTATATCCCGAGCGATCGTAATTGCTTGTACACGTGATGTGCTCTCTGCACTTGCTTCCAAAGCTCTATATTGCAAAGCAATAAATCCTAAAATCCCAATCGCCAAAATCAGTAAAGCAACTAGAATCTCAATCATCCCCATACCCTGTTGATACTTAATATTCTTCATGAACATGTTCCCATCATGGTTAACTGAATTACCCCCATTCTTGAAACACTAATAATTTTTGATTTATCACCACCTGCTTTATTACAAATTTCAAATGTAGTATCTCCGGTTGCATCTTTTACTAAACCAGACATCAAAAATATTAAAGAGGTATTAGATCCCGTCCTTAATTGAGCTTTCCCACTTGGCATCCAATTGATTTGATTATTAGTATCCGCAGTATAAGTAGAGTTTAATTGCACTTTTATTTGTCTACGCTCTAATACAGCTTTCATACGAGCTTGATCTATACTTGAAATTAGATCTTCCGTACTTTTATTCAAGTTTTGGTTAATCAACATATCCCCAAATAGTGGTGCAGCCATCATCGCGATAATAGCCATGACCGCAATCGTCACCATAAGCTCAACCAAGGTGAACCCGTCTTGCGGAATAATTCCCCTCATTCCCAGAACCCCAAATAACTTAAAAATTTTTATTTATTGTTTAAATTTTACGCCTTATGTTTACAAAACAAATACAAAGCAGATAAAGGGTATAAAAAAACAGATAACTGTCATATCAACAATTATCTGTTTAACTTTTTAAAATCAGTATGTTAAATAAATCACACTTTACGCTTGAGTCACATGAATACGTAATTCCTTAGGAAGACTAAAAGTTATGTTCTCTTCACGCCCATCTAATTCTTTCGGTGCTTGAGCACCCCAATCTTGTAAACGTTGAATCACTTGCTTAATTAGAATTTCTGGTGCAGAGGCACCAGCGGTAACACCAATTTTACACGTCTCATTGAACCATGTTTGCTCTAACTGATCAGCATTATCTACAAGGTAAGCGGCTTTACCCATACGTTCTGCAAGCTCACGTAATCGATTTGAATTTGATGAGTTAGGTGAACCTACAACTAAAACCACATCACACTTTTCAGCTAAATCACGCACAGCATCTTGTCTGTTTTGAGTTGCGTAGCAAATGTCATCTTTACGTGGGCCCTGAATATGCGGAAATTTTGCACGTAAAGCATCAATAACTTTAGCTGTATCATCAATAGATAGCGTTGTTTGAGTTACAAATGCAAGTTTTTCAGGATGTCGAACGGTAAGTGCAGCAACATCAGCTTCATCTTCAACCAAATAAATATCGCCGCCTTTTAATTTGTCATATTGCCCCATTGTGCCTTCGACTTCTGGGTGTCCTTCATGACCAATTAAAATAGCTTCTGTCCCTTCACGCGCATATTTAGTCACTTCAATATGAACTTTAGTCACTAAAGGACAAGTTGCATCGAAAACTTTTAAACCTCGACGCTCTGCTTCTTGCTGAACTGCTTTTGAAACACCGTGCGCACTAAAAATTACAATTGAGTCATCTGGAACCTGATCTAGTTCATCAACAAAAACGGCCCCTCTTTGACGCAAGTCATCTACCACAAATTTATTGTGTACAACTTCATGACGTACATAAATAGGAGGATTGAAACATTCTAAAGCCCGATTGACGATTGCTATGGCTCGATCAACACCGGCACAAAAACCACGCGGATTAGCTAACACAATTTCCATAACAGCCTCAAAATTAATAAAACAGGGGAATTTCTCTTGAATATTTGCAATTAAAACTATTCAGTTTAAACGCACGGTACACTACAATAGCGAAGATATTTTATCATATCAGGAAAAATATCATGTCGGGTCTATTGTTTGTCGTTTCTGCTGCATCAGGAACGGGCAAAACATCTTTGGTGAAAGCCCTGCTTGACCGTGTGAGCAATTTACATGTTTCAGTCTCGCATACAACCCGAGGTCAACGTCCCGGTGAGTTAGATGGTGTTCACTATCACTTCACTACAAAAGATGAATTTCTAGACCAAGTCAACCATGATGGCTTTATCGAATACGCTGAAGTATTTGGTAACTACTATGGCACTTCTCAAGCTACGGTAAAACAACAGTTAGCTCAAGGACACGATGTCTTACTTGAAATTGATTGGCAAGGTGCAGAACAAGTCCGCAAGCTTTTCCCTGAATCCAAGCAAATATTTATTTTACCTCCAACTCAATTTGATCTACGTCAGCGTTTATCTAATCGCGGCACTGACTCAGTTGAAGTCATTGAGCATCGTTTAAGCTGTGCAGTAGAAGATATGCAGCACTACACGAACTTTGATTACATCATTATTAATGATGATTTTAATAAAGCCTTACATGAGCTTGAAGCTGTGATTACAGCGAACCGTTTGGTGCTATCTCAGCAAGCAAAACGTCATCAAACTTTAATTCAGGACTTGATTACTCCTCAACCAAAACAGGAATAACTTGAGTCTAGATCGAAAGCCTTTTATACTATTTAGTCTGTTCAAATTCACCATTCCAAAACGAGAACTTTTATGGCACGCGTCACCGTTGAAGATTGTTTAGATCATGTAGACAACCGTTTTGAGCTTGTGCTCGTTGCAAGTAAACGTGCTCGTCAATTGGCACGTCAAGGCATGGAGCCAACTGTAGAATGGGATAATGACAAACCGACTGTAGTTTCTTTGCGCGAAATCGCGGCAGGGCACGTTACGAAAGAAATTCTTAAACAACGTGAGCAAGATTACCAAACTTCTAGTCTTGATCTTGCCCTTTCTACAAACAGCTTGAATTTAGAAGGTTTTTCTTTCTAATTCACTCTGTTTCATAAAAAAACCATCGTTTTTCTGCGATGGTTTTTTATTTGGCTTTGTCCCATATTTAAACATATTGAGAAAAGCAATTATTTTCATTGAAAAAAAAATACACTTTTTCAAATGAAAAAATTGACAAGTTCCGCAATATGCTTTTCATTAAGAAGCAGATAGATTTAGTTTTTCAGCAATAGGAAAAAGGGTGATTTATGCCAGGCGAAGAGGTCAGCCAAGCCAAGCAACAGCTCAAATTAATTATCGACCCTTACTTATCGGTAAGCGAAGTCGAAAAAGTGCTTGCTGCCTGCGATTTTGCCGATCTAGCGCATACTGGCATTACGCGTAAAAGTGGCGAACCCTATATTCTACATCCGATTGCTGTAAGCTGTATTCTTGCAAACATGCGTTTAGATGCTGAAACTTTAATGGCTGCACTTTTGCATGATGTTATTGAAGATACTCAATATACAAAAGAAGATATTATTGAGAAATTTGGCCTAACAGTTGCAGAGCTAGTCGATGGTGTAACCAAACTTAGCCAATCAAGCGATAAAGAATATAACAAGGCAGCTTCATTCCGAAAAATCTTGCAAGCCACCTTACAAGATCCACGCGTCATCATTATTAAATTAGCAGATCGCTATCATAATATGACAACTCTAGGTGCTTTACGTCCAGATAAACGTGCCCGCATTGCTCAAGAAACTTTTGATATATTTGTACCGATGGCGAGATTAGTCGGCATGAATGAAATGGGCGATAATCTAGAGAATCTCTGTTATCAAAACCTTGATCTAGATATGTTTGATAACGTCCAAAATGCTTTGCTTCAAACAAAGCCAGAACGCTGTAAATATCAAAGTATTTGGGAACAAAACCTCGCAGAACTTCTGCATAATTATCATATTCAAGGCCGTATTAAAAAGAAAAATAACAATATCGAATTATTACGCCATTTCGTTAAAAACGAGATGGATCTCCAAGAACTTACTCATAGTCATGCTTTTGAAATTGTTCTACAAAGCATTGCCGACTGTGACCGCTTAGAAGAAGCATTAAGAGAAAACTTTCAGGTTATCCAGTACCAAGACCACATTCGTCGCCCATTACCCGGCGGTAATCAGTCTTTACTGATAAAGCTTAAAGGCGAAAAAACAACACTATCACTTACCATTCAAACCGAGCTCATGCGTAAAGCTGCCCGTTTTGGGGTAGTATTAGGCGAAAATGCGCCGCAAACTTGCCGTTCTGCCATTCAGGCTTCAATGCAGAACTTAAATACATTGATTGACGGCGAATGCGCTAAAACAACTTTTAATGATTTGCTTGATTATCTACACCAAGAAAAAATCTGGGTATATACGCCCCATGGTCAACTGCATGAGCTACCGCAAGGCGCTACCGTAGTTGATTTTGCTTATTCAGCAAGCTTATTTTTAGGTAACCATGCGGTTGGTGCAAAAGTCGATGGAGAGATTAAACCACTCTCTACACCATTAGTTAGCGGTCAGGTTATCGAGATTATTACGGATGTTTTAGCAACACCAAACCCAGACTGGCTAAGCTTTATTAATACGCAAAAAGCGCGTCGTGCATTACAGCATGTGCTTAAAGATCAAGATATCGAAGAACAACGTCTTGTTGGTGCACAAGCACTTTCTCGTGCACTAAAACTTTTTAATCGTTCAATCAATGATCTTTCTGAAGCGGACTGGTTAGATCTATTGCAATGGCGTCACATCGATAATAAAAATACATTGTTTGAACAAATTGCAGTTGGCGATTTACTACCTCAACTTGTAGCAAACCACCTGTTTGCTCATGATAAACATCCGCAAGTGGAAAACTCAGATCGACTTATTCAAAGCACGGAAGGGGTCGATGTTAAATATGCACACTGCTGCAACCCTATTCTAGGCGATCCAATTCAAGGACATTTAACGCGTCGCGGGTTAATTGTGCATCGAATTCGCTGTCATAACTTATTACATGAACAACATCTACATCCTGAAAATATCATGCCGCTTCAATGGAAAGCAGATGATGTAGATGATGTACGTTTTACAGCCTACCTCGCTATTTATATGGCAATGAATGATGAACAGGTATCAGACCTAATCTATCAATGTCGTAAAAATAACGCTGGGGTAGAGATGGTTCACTCAAATGAGCAAAGAACTTTTGTGAATATTGTAGTGAATAACCGTAAACATATTGCAAAAGTCATTCGTGATTTACGCATGCACTATGGTTTCCCACGGATTGAACGTTTAGACGCTCCTGCTCCACAAATGGAAATTTCAAAAGTAAGCTAAATTTCTAGAGAGACAATTGACTAGATTTATGTTTCCTTAACAAAATCAAACTTTCCAAATTCACTTAATCAATTAAATCGATGATACTTTTGTCCAAAGCTATCATCGATTATGATGGAAATAGATTTAATCAAGGAGAACCAAATGTCCCGCCAAGTCATTCATACTGAAAATGCCCCTGCTGCTATCGGCACATACTCTCAAGCTATTTTAGTAGACAATACGCTATATCTTTCAGGGCAAATTGGTTTAGACCCATACAGTATGGAACTTGTAGAAGGTATCGAAGCTCAAATTCGCCGTGTATTTGATAATTTAAAAGCAGTTTGTGAAGCTGCTGGTGGTTCACTTGCAGATATTGCTAAGCTCAATATTTTTTTAACAGATCTATCAAATTTCCAACTCGTAAACCAAATTATGGGTGAATATTTTGCTCAACCCTACCCTGCACGTGCAGCTCTTGGTGTAGCGAGCTTACCAAAAGGTGCATTAGTGGAAATGGACGGAATTGTAATTATTAATCAATAAGATATAAAAATTAAAATATCTAAATTTCACTATTTAGTTTTTTAAAACACGAACCACCTTTGCATAAAAATCTAAATTCTTCTTGGATTTCCACTTAGGTGGTCTTTTTTTATTCAAAATCCCAATAATGATAAATGAGATTTTAAATGAATTTCATTGACAAACGATAATAATTATCAATAATATCAATTATCGCATTTATATTTGGGGATCACTCCCATGTACGTTTGCTTGTGTCGTGGCATTACCGATCAGGATATTAAAGACGCTATTGAAAATGGCGCTGAAAGCTATCGTGAAATTCGCGACTTGCTTGATCTTGGTACGTGCTGTGGACGCTGTGCACCAGAAGCTCGCGCTATCATTAGCGAAGAATTAGCAGAAATCGCTGCTCGCATTTCTGTGGCTGCATAATAAAAATTAATATCTAACAAAATTTATTGACTCCTCCACCGCTTTTTGCTGAACCTTTATAGTTCCTCATTCAAGCGGTTTTTTTGACATAAAAACATCCTTTCTAATATTGTGTTGTTTTTGATTGCGATTTTCATTTGCTGTTCCATAAATTACTCGCCATCTCCATGATTGTTCACTAAAATGGATTTATAGATTGCCTTAATTAAGTTTGAGGCAGAAATTGTTTTGGAGTAGCTACAATGAAAGGCAATCGTGATGTCATTAATCAGCTCAATCAAGTGCTGTATCATCATTTAACTGCAATTAATCAATACTTTTTACATTCGCGCATGTTTAATGACTGGGGAATCGAGCAGCTTGGCTCTGCTGAATATAAAGAATCAATTCGTCAAATGAAACATGCAGATAAAATCATTGAACGTATTTTATTTTTAGAAGGACTACCTAACCTTCAACATTTAGGCAAGCTTTATATTGGTCAACACACAGAAGAAGTTCTGCACTGTGACATTCGTAAAGTAAAAGAGAATATAGAAGCAATTCAAAAAGCGGTTGCTCTAGCTGAAACAGAGCAAGATTATGTCACTCGTGACCTTGTTCAAGAAATTTTAGAAAAAGAAGAAGAATACTGGGACTGGTTAGATACCCAAATTGATCTTATTGGCAATGTTGGTATTGAAAATTATATCCAGAGCCAAATGTAATTTCTCATAAAAAATCCCCTTATACTTAAGGGGATTTTTTTATTACTTCTCTTTTAGTAATTCCGATAGCGTTATTTTCTGTCTATAAAGATGTTGTAAAATTAATATCTGCTGTTGTGCTTGCTCCACTTTGCCATTGTAAGCCAACAATTTTGCGTATTTACGTAAGTTGTATGGAGTTGCTTTATTCTTTACTAAATTTCCCCATTCCACTAAATCATTCTCAGATAAGGTAGTTCTAGGATTAAGTTCAATCCATTTTAAACGCTGCTCAAACTGTGTTAAAACAAAAATTTTACCACTTCCCATAAATTCAGCGTTTGGGCGCTTATTATTAAAAAGCAAATTACTATTCAGAACATAGACATTGTAATCACGCAGAATTGTAATAATGAGCAGCAAGCCTACAACCCATGTTAAACGAAGAAGATGTTTACTGAGGACAATTTCTTTAAGCACAGGAATCTGAGCTTGCACTATACCAAGAAGGAATCCACTGGTAAGCAAGAAATAAGCGTAGCGCTGGGGAAACTCAAACATAGCATGAATAAGTACCGCACATACCATCATAATCGCTATAATTGAGATAGTATTTTTAGCCTGTTGATTTAACCAAATAAACCAAAAAACAAAGTAAGTAATGATTACAGCGCCTAATGGGATACCATTCCAGATGATGATATCCAGTAGCACATTATGAGCACTATTAAACCATACATGCACTGTCCCATATTGGATACTATCAACTACAGCAACGCTAGTTTGACTCCATCCATACCCTAACCATGGCTGTTGAGCTATAGCATGTAATATTTGTATCCACATCCCTATACGCTCATGCCCCGACCCCGCACGCGCGACAAACGAACTTGTTTCAGTAATTTCTGTATTTGTAGAGAATTCAATAAATTGAGTAATATAAGGTAAGATTAGCCCCGCAATTAGAAAAAAAGCTAAGCACCATAAGAAGCCTTGAGTAAATCCAAATCTTTTTTGCTTTTTAAATTGCTTAACCACCCAGTAGATGAATAGGAATGGAAAAACGATCCATGAAGTTCGAGACTGACTCAATGCAATGGTAAATAAAATAATCAATGCTGAAGGCAATAATAACCACAATGTTACTTTATTTTTTTCATATAAATATAAACATCCTAACAACCCAATAATTAAGAATGTCGCCATGTTGTTGGGTTGACCAAAATTACCGTAAGGACGATTACCAATTAGATGAAGTGTATAAATTAAATGTGATTCAATATTCAGCCACTGGAAAATTGCTATAAGACTAGTTAATAGCGATGTAATAATTACTAGTAAGCTAAAACCTGAAAAAATTTGATCTCTCTTTTTTTGATCTAAAGATAGGTTATAGCCAGCCAAGACCATAAACCAAAAACCTAATAAGTAAAATGTACTTAATAAAGCCGTACTTAAATCAAAAACTAAACCAAAGCCCCACTGGACAATAGGAATTAAAGTAAATGGCAGCAACAATAGTTGTGCTCTAGGAATTTTAATATTTTGTTGAATTAGAGCCGCCAATACACATAACCCGGCCCCAAAAGTACTGACTTCACTTGAGAACATCACCCAAGGGCTATAATGAAATGGAGACAACCATGCAAAACTCAACAGGATTGCAGCGAGGAATAGGAAGAATACTTGCATAGTAAAAGGTTAAAGGCCAAAACTTGGGAGAATTATACATGGAAGAGGATGATAAGAATTAAGTCCTATTTATATTCCCTCATCCTATGTCTTACTTTTACTTCCAAGGTCTTAGATCAACAATTTTAACAACCTGAGCAGAGCTCTTATTCATCAACACAACCATATCTATAGCATTCGCTTTTAAAGGAACCCAAGCATCGGCTGATGGATATTTTTTTAGAATTTCTTTTACTTGCTGTTTAGAATTAAATTTTTCAAGCTCATTTAAGTTTTGAACTCTATGCTGTATAAGAGGCTTAATTTGTACTAAATCTACATAAAGTTCTGGCCGTTGAGCAGAAGAAATACCACTAAATATTTCATCAAACATACTTTTATTGCGCTCTTCCTTATTTTTTGGCACTTCAACAGCGGCAAAGCTGGGCTTAAACCAAGAAGGATAACGGAATTGTGGCCGAACTGTTTGAAGATTGGTATTAGCAATTTCATTATTACGTACAAGCTCAAAACGATCAACATTATAGATCACCCAAGCAGGTCGACCTTGAACAATGCTATATAAACCATATCCTAAAGCTAAAATTTGAATTAGGATGATTACTGTTAAATCAAATTTAAGTGTTTTCTTTTCTTCTTTATATACAAAGAAGCTTAAGGTAGGGCCTAATATAACATCTATAGCTATTATCATTATAAAGAGGTGAATAGCTCCTACAGCTTTGGCTAAAGGTTCTGGATACCAAACAAGAAAAAAACAAATGAGAATAATTAAAGCTACTATCATCGAAATAGATAGGTGACTTAAAAAGAATTTAAAGCGCTTAGACATCTTAATACTCTTAACTATTCTGTACTTAATAAAAAAGACCGAAAAAACGGTCTTTTTTTATTTATCTAAAAATTAACGGCAAGCAGCTGGAGCAAATTTTGCTTCTAATGTACCAGCACTTAAACCTTGATCTAATTGTGAATCTGTAGCAGCTTTATGTGTAGCAGATGCACACCCCCAATCAATTGCTCCAGTCTGTCCATTTTTTAATGCAACATCTAATTCTATGCCTGGGTTACCTGCAGCCTGAGCACGAACATAAGGTTTAAGGAAGAGTGTGTTTGCGGCTGCACCAACACCAACTGCTGCTCCGTTATAGATGACTTCAATTTCGCCAGTTTCATCATCAATCTGTACAGAAGTAACATATTTAGAGTTTGCACCACTGCCTGCAGCTTGCGCATTCCAAGTAGCAGCTACCGACTTTAAATCGTTTACTGAAGCAGCATCTGATGCAATCATTTGTTTTGCGCTATCCGCTAAATTTAATCCCTCAGAAATACGTGTACGTACGGTATAATCTGAATAAGCAGGAATTGCGATCGCTGCCAAAATACCAATAATGGCAACTACGATCATGAGTTCAATTAATGTAAAACCTTTTTGTGCATTCATAGCCTTTTCCCCAAAGATTGTATGTATGTTTTTATATAAGCTTTTTCAGCTATTAACTATATCGCAACATCCATGCCAACTTTTATTTTAATTAAAAAACAAATACTTATATTACAATCAACTATTCTTAAACATTAAATCGGTGTAAGTAATTGACAAAAAATGTCATATAAATTTTTATAAAAACACTTCACGTATTAAAAAAAATAAATTACACAATTCAAAGTTCATATTTATTTATGTGAACAAAATCTCTTTAAAAATAAATAAGTAGGTGACATTTTTTGTCAGTCACCTTTAAAAGTAAAATTATGAAATTAGCTAATACTGGAATGTTACAAGGCGAGTTAATTAAGAATAATCGGAGCATTCCCCAATTCATTGGATTGATCAGGCATGTTTTCGTCATAAAACCGCGACATCACTTCCCCAATTTGTTGTACGCCAATCACTACAGCTTGTTGATATTGTTGTTGTTTAAGCTTCTGTACTATTGCTTCACAAATCTGTTGCCAGACTTGATCGTTAGTCGCATTTCTAATACCACGATCAAATATAATTTCTACTGTTCGCTCACATAAATTTAGGTATAACAATACACCACTATTTAATGCAGTATCCCAAACACCTAATTCTGCAAATAATTGCTGTGCTCTTAAACGCGTATTTTGTCTGTAGGCTTGTGATACTGGAATATGGCCTTCAATTACAACCTGTATTTCTCCAACATGGCCATGTTCTGCCTGTTGTACAGCATCGGCAATAGCTTGCTTATCTTGTTTTGAAAAATAACGACTACTAGCAGGTAAATAGCATAGATGTTTAAACCAACGTTTTATGCTTGGCTCTACAGATTCCTCAATTTTTGGTTGAGTAATAATTTGTGTTGTCTCTGATGTTGTTACCATGAGCCTGAAGCACCTCCACCGCCAAAACGGCCTCCGCCGCCACCATAGCCTCCGCCACCTCCGCCGAAGCCTCCTCCACGTCCACCGCCACCAGAACCACTCAGAATGGCCTGTAAAATAAATTGGGCAATTGATGTAATGAGTAAAAAGAAAATACCAAAACCAAGTAGTAAGCTAGTGACTAGCCCTGCTCCATTTACGAATCCTGCTACTGCAGCAGCAACACCAGCTGTAGATGCACTAAGCGGACGACCGACAATAAATGAACCCACAATTCCAGCAACAAGAATAAATAAAGCCATTGTCAGCGTTGTCTGCTTGGCTTGCTGTTCTTCTGCAGCTTGATGCTGACGTTCTTTTAAATCTTGAGCAGCTTGCTGTGCTACTTCTGGGTCAAGATTTAAAATTCTTCCGATTTCATCGATACCTGCACTCAAACCTTGTGCATATTGGGCTTGTTTAAAATAAGGTGTAATTTGGTTTCGAATGATCCGACTTGCCACAATATCTGGCAACACACCTTCTAGGCCATAACCAGTTAGTATTTGTATACGGCGGTCATTTACAGCGACTGCAATGAGTAATCCATTATCACGTTTAGATGATCCCAATTGCCACTTTTCACCAACACGTAACGCATAATCAAAGATATCTTCTTGGCCAGTGGTAGGAACAATCACAATACCAATCTGCGCTTTGCCTTGTTGGTATAAACTTAGAATTTTTTGATTAAGTTGCTGCTTCTCAGCCTCGCTTAAGATATTGGCTTGATCAATAACAGGCTGGTTTAAAGTTGGCAAACCACGAATTGATTCCCCATCAGCCATATCATTAGTAAATTGGACTTGAGGAGCAGGACTTGAAGCAGCTTGCCCCTCTATTTTAGTTGCAGCAGCTTGAGTTTGTTGCTTTTGAACAATTTTGCCAGCAACTATTGCGTCTCCCTCATCGGTAGCAGTTGCAATATTAGTTTCACTCCATGCCGTATTCTGAAAAAGAACACCACAACAAAGCAAAATTAAGGTCGAAATAAAGACCTTAATTTGCTTTGATTGAAGCAATAGAGTATTTCTCATACGGCACTCCTTTGATTTGTAAAATTAATCAAAAGAAACTTTTGGAGCCTGTTGTGCAGATGCTTCTGCAGAGAAATTGGCTTTTGGATGCATACCAATTACTTTTGCTGTTACTGCCTGAGGGAACTGACGCACATATGAGTTATAGTCTTGTACTGTTGTAATATAACGATTACGCGCAACAGCAATACGGTTTTCAGTACCTTCAAGCTGAACTTGTAGTTCTTGGAATTGAGTATTGGCTTTCAAATCTGGGTAATTTTCCGAAACAGCAATGAGTCGAGATAACGCCCCTGTTAATTGACTTTGAGCCTGTTGATATTTTTCAAGTAAAGCTGGGTCTTCTAAAACTTCTTTATCAACTTTTAAACCTGCCACATTAGAACGTGCCTGTGTCACTTCAGTTAATACTTGCTCTTCGTGCTTAGCATAGCCTTTAACGACGTTCACAAGATTTGGTACCAAATCTGAACGACGTTGATATTGGTTCTGTACTTCAGACCACGCTGCTGTTACAGCCTCATCTTTTACTTGTAGAGTGTTATAGCCACATCCCGAAAACAGTAAGGTACTGGCAAGTGTTGTTGCGATCGCAAATTGTTTCAACGTTTTCATCGTCACATTATCCTCAAGTTTTTCTTTATATTTTTAACCTCTTTACCTGATTGTATGATGAATTAGGCATTATTGTGTTGCTTTTATTTTATTGATTTTAAAAAACCGGACTTTTAAATCCGGTTATCTATTAGCTCAATCGCTGATCTTTTTCTTGCTCAAAACTTGCCATTTGATATTCTTCTGCTAAAGAACTTTTCCAATAATTAACCATCCTGCCATAATCTTTTTGACTCGGATGAAAGTCTTTTTTGTAATATGCGAAGTATTCAGGCATTAACTGAACAAGCATCTTAATCAGCAAATATAATCCAAATAAATTACCCCCAATTTTAGGTACGCTATTCCATTTATCTTGCCAAAATAAACGAGTTGTCCCATAAAAAGCGAGACTCGCAAATCCAGTAGTGACGCTACGCATGAGTAGGCGACGGATACGATCATCACCATATATATGTTGATAAACATCAAATGCAACCGAACGGTGTTCAATTTCTTCAATCGCATGCCATACCCAAAGTTTTAGCGCATCTTCATCTAGGGTTTTTAATAACTCTGGATGTTGTAAAACATATCCCCCAAGTAAAGCAGTGAAATGTTCAAATGCACAGGTGAGTGCCAATTGCAGCTTAGGTGGAATTGTTCTTAAATATTTATCGCGCTCATTTAGCCAATTTTGAAAACTGTCCAGATTATAATCATCCGTTCGCCAAGCTTCATTAAACTCACTATGAGCTTTGGAATGCATGGCCTCTTGTCCAATGAAAGCCGCAATTTGTGCTTGTAGCTGAGGATCTGAGACTTTATCACGCACATTACGGACGCTATTTACAAAAAACTGCTCTCCTACAGGAAATGTTGCTGAGAGTGCAGTTAAAAAATGCGACATGAGGGGTGAATTTGCAAAATAGTGCCGCTTAATCGCCTTTGGATTAAATTCAAGACGACGCACTGTAATACCCAACGCTTTTCGACGATTTAAATATGATTTTTCTGCCGTCATACCTGCGATGTTCATATTCAACACCTACTGTATTGAAGAAGGAAGTTTCGAGTATGTCGCGAGCTTTAAACGCTAAAAAGGGCAAAAAAGCTTATTATATTTGCCAAAAACATCAAAGTGACTAATGGTAGACAATAAAAAAAGCCTACTTGAAGTAGGCTTTTTTCAGTTATTTAACAAATTAATTTATTAAACACCAAGATAATCCAAAATGCCTTCGGCAGCTTGACGGCCTTCCCAGATCGCAGTAACGACAAGGTCTGAGCCACGTACCATATCACCACCAGCAAAGATTTTCGGATTTGATGTCTGGAATTTGAATTCTTGCTTTTCAGCTGCGACAACACGGCCTGAACCATCAAGATTGATATTCACATTACCAAACCAGTCTGCTGGGCTTGGGCGGAAACCGAAAGCAAGTAAAACTGCATCAGCTGGTAATACTTCTTCAGAACCTGGGATTGGCTCAGGACTACGGCGGCCACGACTATCTGGTTCACCCATTTGTGTCGTTACTACTTTTACGCCTGTCACTTTGCCGTTTTCACCAACAATTTCGACTGGTTGACGATTGAATAGGAATTTCACACCCTCTTCGTAGGCATTTTTTACTTCACGTGCGGAACCCGGCATATTGCTTTCATCACGACGGTATGCACAAGTTACATCGTGAGCACCTTGGCGTAAAGAAGTACGGTTACAGTCCATAGCGGTATCACCACCACCAAGAACAATAACTTTTTTACCATCTAGGCTAATATATTCACTTGGATCTTTTTCCCAACCTTGGCAACGATTCACGTTAGAGATTAAGAAATCAAGTGCATCATAAACACCATCAAGATCTTCACCTGGGAAACCACCTTTCATGTAGGTATAAGTTCCCATACCCATGAACACAGCATCATATTCTGCAAGTAATTCATCAATCGTGATGTCTTTACCAATTTCAGTATTTAAACGGAATTCGATGCCCATACCTGTGAAGATTTCACGACGGCGTTTCATTACGTCCTTTTCCATTTTAAATTCTGGAATACCGAATGTAAGTAAGCCACCAATTTCAGGACGCTTATCGAATACAACTGGTTTAACGCCACCGCGAGCTAGAATATCCGCACAGCCTAAACCAGCAGGACCCGCACCAATAATTGCAACTTTTTTGTCAGTCCATTTTACGCCTGACATATCTGGACGCCAGCCTAAAGCAAAAGCTGTGTCATTGATATATTTCTCAGCATTACCAATGGTTACTGCACCAAAACCATCATTTAAGGTACAAGCACCTTCACACAAACGGTCTTGTGGGCATACGCGACCACATACCTCAGGTAGTGTGTTGGTTTGATGACAAAGCTCAGCAGCTTGGAAAATTTGGCCTTCAGCGATCAGTTTTAACCAGTTTGGAATGTAGTTATGTACAGGACATTTCCATTCGCAATATGGGTTACCACAGCCTAAACAACGGTGAGTCTGATTAGTGACAGTTTCCGATGTAAAAGGCTTATAAATTTCCACAAATTCTGCTTTGCGGACAGTAATATCTTTTTTCTCTGGATCTTGGCGTGGTACATCCAGAAATTGAAAGTCATTATTTAGGCGTTCTGCCATGTCTCTCTCCGTGGGTAGGCGCGGATTTCCTTGTTGCCCGCACCTGCCTATGTCTTTGCAGTCGTGGAATTATTGTGGGTCAGCTTGTGTTGTTTTCAAAAGCGTTTGCAAGTTAGCAGCTTTTGGTTTCACAAGCCAGAATTTACGGCTGTAGAAATCGAACTCATTGCGGATTTTATAAGCCCAAGCACTACCAGTTTCTTTGATATGCTCATCGATAATACGCAACAAGAACTCTTTATGATCTTCCATAGATTCTGTTGAAATACGATTTAAATCGATCAATTCGTGGTTGTAGTAATCTACGAAGTCATTATCGAGGTCAAGTACATAAGCAAAACCACCAGTCATGCCCGCACCAAAGTTATGGCCTACTTTACCAAGTACAGTCACAACACCACCTGTCATATATTCACAACAGTGATCACCCGCACCTTCGATTACAGCAAATGCGCCAGAGTTACGAACTGCAAAACGCTCACCCGCTGTACCTGCTGCAAAAAGCTTACCGCCAGTTGCACCATACAAACAGGTATTACCAATAATTGCTGTGTTTTGTGTTTGGAAAGGTGAACCTTGTGGTGGGAAAATCGAAATACGACCACCCGCCATACCTTTACCTACATAGTCGTTTGCATCACCTTCAAGACGGATGTGTAAACCACCAGCATTCCAAACACCAAGCGACTGACCAGCTGTACCAGTTAAGTTCATTACAACTGGATGTGCTTCCATACCCAAGTTGCCGTAGCGACGAGCGATTTCACCCGAAACACGAGCACCGATCGAACGGTCACAGTTCACGACGTTGAAGTTGAACTGACCACCAGCACTTGACTCAATTGCAGGAAGCATTTCAGCCACCATTCTCTCAGCCAATACACCTTTATCAAATGGTGCATTACCTTCTACTTGACAGTATTGTGCTTTACCTTCAGCAGAAGGATGAGAAGTTAACAGAGCACTTAAATCAAGGTGAGCATGTTTTTCAGTCTCGCCCGGTAATACTTCAAGCAAATCAACACGACCAATCAAGTCTTTCAATGAAGAAACACCTAGTGCAGCCAACCATTCACGAGTTTCTTCCGCAATAAAGTGGAAGAAGTTGATGAGCATTTCTGGCTCGCCAATGTAGTGCTCTTGACGTAAATGATCTTGTTGAGTTGCAACGCCGGTTGCACAGTTATTTAGGTGACAAATACGGAGGTATTTACAACCTAAAGCGATCATTGGTGTTGAACCAAAGCCGAAACTTTCAGCACCTAAAATTGCTGCCTTGATTACATCAAGACCAGTTTTTAAACCACCATCAGTTTGTACACGCACTTTTCCACGCAAGTCGTTTACACGAAGTGCTTGATGCGCCTCACTCAAACCTAACTCCCATGGAGAACCCGCATGGTGAATTGAAGAAAGTGGAGATGCCGCCGTACCACCGTCATAACCAGAAATGGTAATGAAGTCCGCATATGCTTTAGCAACACCTGCTGCAATTGTTCCTACACCCGGCTCAGATACCAATTTCACAGATACCATTGCTTTCGGGTTAACTTGCTTCAAGTCAAAAATTAACTGAGACAAATCTTCAATTGAGTAAATGTCGTGGTGTGGCGGAGGTGAAATTAGCGTTACACCCGGTACTGAGTAACGTAAACGTGCGATTAAGCCATTTACTTTACCACCCGGTAACTGACCACCCTCACCTGGTTTCGCACCCTGAGCAACTTTAATTTGCAATACTTCAGCAGAAGTTAGGTATGCAGGAGTTACACCAAAACGACCAGATGCGATCTGTTTGATTTTCGAGTTACGAATTGTTCCGTAACGAACAGGATCTTCACCGCCTTCACCAGAGTTTGAACGACCACCAATCGTGTTCATCGCGATTGCAATTGCTTCATGTGCTTCTGGAGAAAGAGCGCCTAAAGACATCCCTGCCGAGTCAAAACGAGGCAAGATATCTTCAACTGATTCAACTTGTTCAACTGGAATTGAGTTCGTTGTTTTTAACTTAAATAAGTCACGAATAGTCGCTACTGGACGATTATTCACCAGCTCAGCATATTCTTTAAAGTCTTCGTATTTACCAGAGCGAACGGCTTTGTGTAATGCGTTAATCACATCTGGGTTAAACGCATGGTATTCTTTATCAAATACGAATTTGAGCAAACCACCCTGATCAATTGGCTTACGATTTGACCAAGCTGTCGCTGCTAATTTTTTCTGGTCTTTTTCAAGATCAGCAAATGTTGCACCCTGAATACGACTTGGAACACCTAAGAAACATTGATCTACCACTTCTGATGATAAACCTACTGCTTCAAATAGCTGACCGCCACGATAAGAAGCAACTGTAGAGATACCCATTTTTGAAAGAACTTTTAATAAGCCTTTCTCAATACCTTTACGGAAGTTTGCTTGAGCATGGATTGGGTCACCTAAAAGCTCACCTTTAGCGATCAAGTCATTGATCACGTCATATGCAAGATATGGGTAAACAGCCGTTGCACCAAAACCAAGTAATACTGCAAATTGATGCGGATCACGTGCAAAACCAGTTTCAACCATGATGTTTGCATCAGTACGCAGACCAGTTTTGATGAGGTAATGATGTACCGCACCTGTTGCAAGTGCTGCGTTTGCTGGCAGTAAACCTTGACGGATATTCTTATCTGTTAAAACAATTAAAGTTTTGCCATCACGAACCGCTTGCGCCGCTTCTTCACAAATACGCGTGATCGCAGCTTGCAAGCCTTCTTCTTCAGCATAGTTTAAATTGATATCAACTGCTTCATAACCCGGACGCTCGATGCTACGGATTTGCTGCATTTTTGAATTTGACAATACAGGGCTAGAGATGATGATACGGTCAGCATGCTCAGGGCCTTGCTCAAATACATTCTGCTCACGACCTAGACAGGTTTCAAGCGACATTACAATTGACTCACGTAGCGGGTCAATTGGCGGGTTCGTAACTTGAGCGAACTGTTGACGGAAGTAATCTGTTACGTGGCGTACTTGACGAGACAATACAGCCATTGGCGTATCATCACCCATAGAACCAACAGCTTCTTGTCCACTTTCAGCAATAGGACGCAGCAATTGATCACGCTCTTCAAATGTCACCATAAACATTTTTTGAGCTGCTTTTAAAGCATCACCAGTTAAGCCTTTATCGACTAATTGTTCTTCAAGTTCTGGGTTTGCATTTAAACGAATCGCATGATCACGTAACCACTCACGGTACGGACGCATGTTTTTCAAATGTGTACTAACATCTTTAGTATCAAGTACTTTGCCTGTTAAGGTATCAACTACCAAAATTTGGCCAGGACCTACACGACCTTTAGAAACTACGTCTTCAGGCTCATAACCCCAAACACCGATTTCAGATGCCAAGGTAATGTAATCATTTTTGGTAATTACCCAACGCGCAGGACGCAAACCGTTACGGTCAAGCATACAGATCGCATGACGACCATCTTGAATAACAAGACCAGCTGGGCCATCCCAAGCTTCCATGTGTTTAGAGTTGAACTCATAGAATGCGCGTAAGTCTGCATCTAAAGTTTCTACGTTTTGCCAAGCTGGTGGTACGAGCATACGTAAGGCACGGAATAAATCCATACCACCACCGACTAAGATCTCAAGCATGTTATCTAAGCTTGAAGAGTCCGAACCCGTACGGTTAACGATTGGGTTAAGCTCAGTAAGACCTGGTAATAATGGGTTTTCAAATTTAGGAGTACGCGCCAACGCCCAGTTACGGTTTGCTGTAATTGTGTTGATTTCACCATTATGAGCAAGGTAACGGAATGGTTGAGCCAACGGCCAACGCGGTAATGTATTAGTAGAGAAACGTTGGTGGAATACCACGATATGTGATTTTAAACGCTCATCTGCTAAGTCTGTATAGAACTCAGCAATTGCAGCCGGCATCATCAAGCCTTTATAGCTGATTACTGTCGAACAAAGCGTAGTCACATAGAATAACGGATCATTTTGTAATTGTTGTTCTGCACGACGACGCGCCAAGAATAATTTACGGTTAAATTCAACTTCAGTTACACCCATTGGACAGTTCACAATGACCTGTTCAAAAGCTGGTAAAGATTGAAGCGCAATTTCACCTAATGCATCGTTATTTGTAGGGACAACACGCCAAGCCAGTACACGTAGGCCATCTGACTCGATTTCTTTCGTTAAAATATTTTTAGAATGTTGCGCTAATGCCGGATCAGTATTTAAAAATACAGTACCCACAGCAAAAATTTCACTCAGTGTAATATCACTCAGTTTTTTTGCTTCATCACGGAAAAATTGCTTTGGCATCGCCAATAATAAGCCGCAACCATCTCCCGTCTTGCCATCTGCGGCAATACCACCACGGTGCGTCATGCAACTTAAACTGTGAATCGCGGTTTCAACTAGATGATGACTTGATTCACCCTTCATATGGGCAATCAGTCCAAAACCACAGTTATCCTTAAACTCATCAGGTTGATATAAACCTTGAGCGGGAGCTACAGTATTAGGCGATGGCATGTGCATAGCGTACCCTTCTTTCAATAAGGCTCTTTCGAGCGTCAAACAAACAACTTCTTTTTGCGATAGTGCCTACGGACGACAGTTAGCTCAATGTTTCACAAAAAAAATTTTTGGGCTGATAAGCCAATATACGCTGTTCCATTTTTACGTACACTGGTTTTTGCTAGAAAAATGTTTTGACTTATTTCGCACTCTTTTAAAGCAGTTCGACCCCTCGACTCTGCATAGAATTTACTCTTTAGAGCGCTAAAATAGTTTACAGCACATTAATAAGCACAAGAATAAAGCAAAAACTATGCCAATGTTATTTTTTGCAATTAAGTATTTATAATTATTGAAAATAGATCGATTTTATTCGCGTTATCATTTTAATAAATGACTAAATATGCACCACAGGTGATCAAAAAATATATATACCTATTATTATTGCACCATATTTGTGCGATACATCCTTATAATTAATTACCTCTTGTGCCCTCATTTGTTGCATTTTTTGCTGTAGGGTCTGCTGTATGATTCTGTTGAGCCTTTTTAGCCACATCAACTGCCGAATTAGACTGATGTACATCCACAACATTCCCCTCAGCATCTCGACGAATAATCGTTGTACGAGTTGTAGAGTTTGTTGCTGGAGCCGCTACTTTAGGTTGTGTAGCCACGCCACCCCCTATGAGTAAGGACTCATCAATTTTAGGCAGAGCAGCTGGACGTAACCGCACTTCATAAGTTTGGCTAATGCCACCTTTCATTTCATCCGCACCTAAATCATTAACTAATGGCGCATAAGTCGAAAATTGTTGCGGCTGAGGTTTAATTGATTCAGGTAAATCAAGATTAAGTTGGGTTAACTGCTGAATTGCATCTTCAGAACGTTTAAATACACCATATGTCAAAACATATTGTTCAGATTGCTTATCTCCGCTTAAACGGAAGTAGATAAATTTATTCCGTTCTGGACGATTTTTTAAAAAGTTTTTAATAATATCTTCATCAGACGCACGGAAAAGCTCAAGCGTCCATTGTTTCTTATTTTCATTAATAAATTTTGTACCACGGAACTCTGCCTCATGCTGACCAGAAGCAACTGTACGGGTTGTTAAATCAAGAGGTCTAACTTCATCAGCTAAAGCCCCTAAATTAGCCGTTGTTGCTACCTTCTCTGGCTGAATTTGCACTGGGGCATCTGAATCAGCTGATTTTTCAACTTCAACCAGCTTTTTACTATCGGTCATTACCCAAAAAATAAAAGCGAGCAACAAGCAGACGATACCACCCACCAACCAGATATATTGTTGAACATTCTGCCAAAGTGTACGTGATACAGTCATGTGTTACCTTAATTTATTATCCGTGTTGATTTGCCAAAATAGCTTGTTTCATGAGTTCAACATCAAAGTCTTTAGTAATTACTGCTTGCCCAAGTTGCTTTAACAGCACTAAACGTAATTGACCATTGAGAACTTTTTTATCATGCGCCATATATCCAAGGAATTCATCCAATGGAATTTTTGGACATGATATCGGCAAATTAGCGCGTTGAATAATTTTTTTTGTACGCTCTACATCATCGCTTGAAATCCAACCTAAACGTTGTGATAAATCAGCCGCCATCACCATGCCTGTCGCTACTGCTTCACCATGCAACCAAGTGCCATAGCCAAGATAAGATTCAATCGCATGACCGAAAGTATGACCCAAGTTGAGTAAAGCTCGTTCGCCTTGCTCTTTTTCATCGTTAGCAACAATACGCGCTTTATGAGCACATGAACGATAAACAGCTTCTGCTAAAAGTTCAGCATCTCGCCCAATTAACCCATCCATATTCTGCTCTAACCAAACAAGAAAATCAGCGTCACCTAATAAAGCATATTTAATGACTTCTGATAATCCGGCAGATAACTCTCGATCTGGTAAAGTATCAAGTTGAGCCATATCAGCCAAAACAACTTGAGGTTGCTGAAATGCGCCCAACATGTTCTTACCAAGAGGATGATTAATCCCCGTTTTACCACCCACACTTGAGTCTACTTGTGAAAGAAGTGTAGTCGGAACCTGAACAAAATAAACACCACGTTGGAAACATGCTGACGCAAAACCAGCCATATCCCCAATAACACCACCACCCAAAGCTAAAACCGTACAATCACGATTAAAACCAGCTTCAAGTAAAGCATCAAAAATTAAATTTAGATGTTGAATATCTTTATATTTCTCACCATCTGGCAAAATACAAGTCGCTACAGTTTTACCCAAACTTTTTAAAGCTTCTTGATAATGAGATAAATATAAAGGAGCGACCGTTTCGTTACTCACGATCATGACCTGTTGACCATGAATATAAGGCTCAAGCAACTGCTTAGGATCAAGTTGACTGCCAATAAAAATAGGATAACGGCGTTCGCCTAATTCAACATGTAAAGTTTGCATGAGTTTATAAAACCACAAGTAAGTTTGGCTATTTTAGCGGGTTGGACAAAATAAGTTGCAAAATCTTTTGAGCAAGATCACGAGCAGCACCCTGATTGGTTTCAATCGTGTAATGCGCAACTTCACGATATAAAGGATCACGTATTTTTAACAAATCACGTAATTTTTGTTCAGGGTTTTCAACTTGTAATAGAGGTCTATTTTTATCGCGGTAAGTTCGTTGTAATTGTAGTTCTACAGGAGTGTAAAGATAAACAACAATACCACGTTGCTTTAGAAATTCGCGATTGGGGGCTTGAGTAATTGCACCTCCACCTGTCGCCAACACTAAGGCTTTACGGGAAGTCAACTCATTTAACACTACTGTTTCACGAGTACGAAATCCAAGCTCCCCTTCTTTCTCAAAAATCCAGGGAATAGTGGCACCTGTTTTGCGTTCAATTTCATGATCACTATCTAAAAATTCACGCCCTAATAGTTCGGCTAAATGACGTCCAACGGTTGTTTTTCCTGCCCCCATGGGCCCTACCAAATAAATATTTGGCAGGGTTTCAAACGCTTTGCTTGGCAAGGCGCCACCTATTTCAATTGCTTTCATTAAAAAATATATTAATGATTTCTCACCAAAGTGTCATTAACAATTCGTGGCGTAACGAAAATCAGTAACTCTTGCTTATCATCAGATTTCACATCTTTTCTAAATAAACGCCCAATTACTGGAATGTCTCCAAAGAAAGGAACCTTGGTTTGTGAGTTAGAAGTCGTCTGCTCAAACACCCCTCCTAAAATGACTGTCTCACCATTATGGACGAGTACATTGGTATTAATATTATTTTTATTTAAAATTAATTCACCATTAGGTGCTTCGCCAGCTACAGAATCCTTTGAAATATCCAATTTCATTTGAATTTTACCATCAGGTGTAATGCTCGGAGTAACATCTAAGCTTAGGAGCGCATCTTTAAATGAAGTAGTTGCTGTGGAACCCGCACCAGAAGTAGTCGTCATCAGATAAGGAACTTGCTGGCCAGTAGCGACTTTTGCAGATTGCTTATCTGCGGTCATGACTTTAGGTGTGGAAATAACTTCACCATAGCCATCGGCTTGCAATGCAGAAAGTTCGAGATCAAGCATAAAATCAGACATACTAATCAAGCCAAAGGCAATACTTCCAGCTGGATTAGAAACCCCTAAATCGACATTTAAATTATCTGGACGTTCAATCGTATATTTATAACCACCGGTAGTATCATCTTTTTTGGGCTCGCGTAAATTCCATAAGGTTGTTTCGCTACCACCAACTAATAAATTATTATTGTTGGTAATCCCTTGCGATAATATTCCCCATTTGACGCCAAGCTCTTTGGTAAAAGAAGTAGAGGCTCTTACAATACGCGCCTCAACCATAACCTGCTTCACTTGTACATCAAGTAAATCAATCATTTTACGGATTTTATCAATGTTTTGAGCTGTATCATTAATAATTAAAGTATTAGTCCGTGTATCAGCCACAGCACTACCGCGTGAACTTAGCAAGCTCTCCAACGCAAGAGAATCCGAGTTTGCAGTACGATTCGCAACTGCCCCCTTCCCGTCACGAGAATCCTCGATTAACTTAAGTAAATCGATGGCTTTGGCATAACTCAAATGAATATAATCGGTTTGGATTGGTGCTAACTTAATCGTTTGCGCTAAAGCTTTTGCTTCATCATCTTCGGCTTTAATCAACTCTGCAACTGGAGCAACCCAAATAACATTACCATTTCTACGTTTATCCAGATTTTTAGTTTTTAAAATAATATCAAGTGCCTGATCCCACGGAACATCTTTTAACCGCAAAGTAATATTACCCTGAACACTATCGGCAGCCACCATATTAATACCAGTGAAATCTGCAAGTAACTGTAGAACCCTACGAACTTCAATATCCTGAAAATCAAGAGAAAGCTTATTACCAGAATAATTAGATGGTTTAGATGAAGTGTTTACACTTTTATCTTGAGGACGTTTTAGACTAATTGTTAATTTATTTTCCGCCTGATAAGCCATATATTCATAGCTACCAGTAGATTGAATCGTAATAATACCATTGCCTTTATCATTATATGATTCAATGGTCGAAACAGGCGTTGCAAAATCATTTACATTTAAGCGTTTAGCTAAATGAGTAGGAATTTTAGAACCTAAAGTTCTTACTACAACTTTGCTACCTTGTTGCTGCACATCAACAGGAGTGTTACTTCCCAATAGGTCAATAACGATAAGACCTTCCCCTTGACTACCGCGTTGGAAGCCGATATTTGAAACGCCTTGGGGGTGTGCCGCACTTATTGCTACAGGTTTAGCTACAGCTTGCGCAGAATTAATCTTTAAAATAAAAGTGTTGCCTTCAATACGAGTTGTAAAAGCACCTGCCTCTTTCAAATTTACAGTTAAACGTGAACGCTGATCATCAGAGCTTATATCGACCGAACTCGCTTCATTCGTTCCAATCGCTACTTTTGATTGGGTTAAATTCAGCTGCGCTTTATTAAAATCTAAAACCAAACGTGAAGGATTTTCAAGTTGATATGCTTGCGGTTGTGGCGGCAAGCCATTAAACATAACTCGAATTTCTGTACCTTGGCCCGCTATTTGCGTCGGTACAATATTGGTCATGCTGACCTGTGCAGATGCAACTTGCGTAATTGCAATCGCTATAGCCCCCATCGAAAACTGACGGAATACGTGATTCATTGTCTAACCATCCCCAATAAATAATCTTTAAAAATAATTTTTTCTTTGTTATTCCCTAAATTTTAGGGCGCAGGTCCAATTAACACTAAGGTTCTTGGTCTCTCCACATAACCTTCTCGCCCATCAGGGACAATCTCCACCAAATCAATCTGAGTAGGACCAATATGGGTAATCCGACCTTGATTCATCCCGATATAGTTCCCTACCTGCACTCGCTCAATTTGTTGATCAGGTGTTTGGATCAGAGCCATGACTTGCCCACGGCTGTTACGCATACTTCCTTTCATATTTAAGGACTCTAATGCATAGCTTTCGAGTGGCTGTGGTGCTCGTGAGAAATTCGGATATACTCGTTTCCCCGCCATAATTTTGAGCTCAGCAGCAAGTGAGCTTGGTAAAAATGGGCTCTTTAACTGATGGGCTGCATAATTAAACTGTGGTACAGGCGTAAAAACAGGCGCGGGTTCTATGGCTTGTGGTGGCTGATTACGTATATCGGCCATTTGCTGATTTACGGCGTCGATTCTAGAGTCGCATCCAGCTAAAGCTAAACATGCCAAAATAGAAAGAGAAAATTGTTTAAGTTTCATCGTAATTCCTCTATTTCGGCTGTGTGTTAGCAGTAGAAGAATCAGGTGCTACCGAGGAAGCCGAAGCATTTTTTTCCTGATGTTCAGGATTTTCTACAGCACCCATATAGCGATAAGTTTTTGCTTTGATAGAATAATTAAGCACAGGAATATCTGATTTACCATCCTTAACAGGAGCAGCTTCAACAATAAAATCATGCATCGTCACAATACGTGGTAATGCCGCAATACTGCTAACAAAAGCACCGAAAGCGTGATAATCCCCAGTTGCTTCGATCGTAATAGGCTGTTCAATAAAAATTTCCTGCTTCACTTCATCTTCTAAGCGGATATTTTTAAACTTCAGACCAGAATTCACCCCCGTTAAGTTAATATCTTCAACTAAACTTGGAATTTCGGTTTCTTTTGGCAATTGTTCTAACTGCTGATTGAAGTTGGCTTGCATCTCTTGAAGTTGAAGCTGGTATTGCTGCAAGTTGCGTAATTTTGAGTCTTTTTCTCGAAACTCATTTAATAAATTACTTTCTTGTGCTTGAGCATTATCAATTGCTTGTAGCTTTGGTTGAATAGCAACAAAATACCCCAAAGCCAATACAGCAAAGAAAATAAAAATCCAACACGTAATTTTCACAGATAATGGCCAGCTGCCATAACTGTTCATATCGAGCGTGTTAAATTGCTGAAGAAATTTTTCTAAGGTGATCTTTTTTTTCTTAGATGGAGCTTGTTCTAAAGATAGCTCATGAAGTTCATCAGGACTCATTTTACCACCTCCTTATCCGTACCTACAGAAGTATTGGCGGTATCATCTGTTGTAGTCACCCCCATTTCCCCTACATCAACAGTAACAACAAAACTGCCATAGCTATCTTCAACTCTAGGAAGCAAAGAACTGACAGCTTTATCTTTTTTCTCTTCGGTCGCCAAGAAAGAGCTCATAAAAGCGTTGCGATACCATGGTGATGCTTCGAGATTACGTAATAATTCTGCAACTGTATTTGGACTTTCCGCTTTACCTTCAATCGTAAATTTATCTCCGGTTCGGCTGAATTTAGTCAAATACATGGCTGCCGGAGTCACACGTACTAATTCATCCACCAAACGCACAACGACCGGACGTTGGCTTTGCAAACCTTGAATGAGCTTCATGCGCTCAATAATTGCGTCCCGCTGTTCTTGCAAGCCATTTAAGGTTTTAAGTTGTTGATCTAGATTCTGGTTTGTACTGATAATGAGCTGATTTGCTTGTTCTTGATCATTTAATTTTTGATTCAAATAAAACCACCCTGCAAATACAGTGGTTATCCCCAAAACAACGACCCCAAAACATAAAATAATAAATTGTTTTTTACGCTGCTCCCTAAGCCCATCACGCCAAGGGAGTAAATTAATTGTTGCCATTAATCAAAACTCCTTAAAGCCAAGCCACATGCCACCATTAATGAAGAAGCATCATTTTCAATTTTTTGAACGTCGACTTGAGGAGAGAAACCCATTTGTAAAAACGGGTTGGCAATAGTGACTCGGTAACCGAGTTTCTGCTGCAACAATTTAGCAAGCCCTGGAATGTTGGCATTGCCACCCGCTAGCAAAATATGGTCAATTTCATTGAATTGGGATGAAGAGAAGAAAAATTGTAGAGATCTAGCAGCTTGCTGAACTACAGCATCTAAAAATGGTTCTAAGATTTCGATGTCATAATCATCTGGCAAAGAACGTTCTTTTTTAGCGCGTCCCGCTTCTTCTAATGACAAACCGTAACGGCTTTGAATTTCCAAAGTAAGCTGTTTACCGCCAAAGACTTGTTCACGGGTATAAATGATTTTGCCATTTTGCATAACCGATAATGTGGTCATGGTATGGCCAATATCTAAAATACCAATGGTATTTGCACCCATGGGTAAGCTATCAGCAAACACACTAAAAGCACGCTCGACAGCATAGCTTTCAACATCAGCAAGCTTAGGCGTTAAATCAACCAGTTCCAGTACTTCTACGCGTGTTTCAACATTTTCTGTTCGTGTTGCGACTAAAAGTACATTCACACGATTTGGATTCGGCAGTCGATCTGGTAAAACCTCAAAATCAAGGCTCACCTCATCTAAAGGGAACGGTATATATTGCTCCGCATCTAACCGAATCTGAACTTCACGTTCATCATCGTTCATATCTGCATCCATTTCGATGGTTTTATGAATAACCGTCGATGTTGGAACAGCAATTGCAGCGTTAGTGGTGTGGGGATTTGCTAAATTCATCGCCCGTTCCAAAGCTTCTGCAACTGCTTCTGGATTCAAGATATTTTTTTCAACTACACTGTTCTCAGGTAAAGGCGTTAAAGCATAGCTTTCTACCCAATATTTACCGTTCTTAACAGAGAGCTCTAACAACTTAACAGAAGTCGAACTAATATCGACACCCATTAACCCCTTATTCGGTTTACGATATAACCTGAGCACACTATTGTCCTATTATTTTTTTATCCCCAAAAAAAATTACAAACCAATAATCTAGGTCTTTATTTTTACACGGATACAATATCTCATCTAACAATCCGCATGTCTAAAGGCTATACTGACCACAATTAGTTTGTATTCGATCTTATTAAAGCTTACTTATCATGAAAAAGCTATCCAGTTTGGGCTTCGTGCGTCCAATTTTTTTGATCATTATTATTATCTTAGTCTCACTTCCGATGGGCTTTTATGGCATGTATCTCTATATCGCCCCATCGCTTCCAGAAATGAGTTCACTAAAAAAAGCTCCCCTCTTAAAACCATTACAGGTCTACACTTCAGACAATCAACTGATTGCCGAGTACGGTGGTAAGCTTTCTATTCCGGTTGAATACAAACAAATTCCCCCTGCTTTTATTCATGCATTTTTAGCAGCAGAAGACTCTTCTTTCTTTGAACATAGCGGGATCAGTTTTAAGGGTTTAGGTCGTGCTTTGAGCGAAAGCGTGACGGGTTCGGATGTGCAAACTGGTGGTTCAACAATCACCATGCAAGTTGCAAAGAACTATTATTTGAGTCCAGAAAGAACTCTAAAACGTAAAATAACCGAAATCTTTTTGGCTCGAAAAATTGAGCAAAATTTGTCTAAAGAAGAAATTCTCAGTCTCTATGTGAATAAAATCTTCTTAGGGAAAAATGCGTATGGTATCGCGGCAGCAGCTAAAATTTATTATAACAAAAGCATTAATGAGCTCAGCATTGCTCAAATGGCAATGATTGCAGGTTTGCCAAAAGCACCTTCTAAATATAACCCTGTAGTTAATCCAGAACGCGCTCTCGAACGACGCAACTGGATTTTAGGCCGTATGTTACAGCTGGGTTATATTTCTCAAGCAGAATATCAAAAAGGTGTAGCAGAACCGATTAACCTAAACATGCCCAATCGGGATTTAAATAATATTCATCCCTATGCTGGTGAAATGGTTCGTTCAGAACTTGTAAAGCATTTTGGTGAACAAGCCATTGATTCTGGCTATAAAGTCTACACAACAATTAATGCTAAACGCCAAGCTATTGCAGAAAAAGCTGTGCAAGATGGCCTTGAAGCTTATGACCGTCGTCATGGCTGGCGTGGTGCAGAAGCACATGACAAACCATTAAGTGAATTTAAAGCATATGCCAACACTTATCCTGCACAAGTTACTAAGGTAAATAGCAGCTCTTTTGAAGCATTAATGCAAGATGGCTCAACTGTTACTGTTCAGTGGTCAGGCATGTCATGGGCACGCCCCTATCGCAATGCAAATAGCATAGGTGGCGCTCCTTCACGTGCATCTCAAATTGTTAAAGTTAAAGATATTGTTCGTTTACGCCCAAATGACAATAAAACAGCTTGGTCTTTAGTTCAGGTTCCAAAAGTTCAAGGTCAACTCATTGCAATTAACCCGAATGATGGGTCAATTGAAGCAATTGTAGGTGGCTACAACTTCTACCAATCAAAATTTAACCGTGCCTTACAAGGCTGGCGTCAACCGGGTTCTACAATCAAGCCATTCCTCTATGCTTTAGCATTAGAAAGAGGTATGACACCTTATAGTATGGTGAATGATAGCCCAATTACGATTGGCAAATGGACACCGCGAAACTCTGATGGGCGTTACTTAGGTATGATCCCATTACGTCGTGCTTTATATTTGTCTCGTAATACCGTATCAGTAAGACTTCTACAAACAGTAGGGATTGAACGTACTCGCCAATTATTTATGGATTTCGGTTTACAAGAAGATCAAATTCCTCGCAACTACACCATTGCTTTAGGTACTCCTCAAGTATTACCAATTCAAATGGCAACTGGTTATGCAACGTTTGCAAACGGCGGTTACCGTGTTCAACCACATTTCATTCAACGTATTGAAGATGCTTACGGCAAAGTCATTTATGAAGCCAAACCAGAATACGCGTGTATTCCATGTATTAATGCACCTGACACAACGGATGATGAGCAAAAACCTAAAACGACTGATGATGAAGTCATTGAAGTTACGAATAAAGACATAGAACAGAAAGAAAACGCAGCTAAACAGCTTAATCTTAAACAGACTGACAAAAACAACAGTCAATATCGCCAAGCTCAACGTATTTTAAAATCAAGCTCTGCTTATGATATGGCGAACATCTTACGTGATGTAATTGAGCATGGTACAGGTCGTGCTGCACTTAAAATTGGCCGTAGTGATTTAGGTGGTAAAACAGGTACTACGAATGATGCAAAAGATGCATGGTTTGCAGGTTTCAACGGCAAGTTAGTGACCGTAGCATGGGTTGGATTTGACCAACCGACCACGCTTGGCCGTCGTGAATATGGTGGTATTGCTGCATTGCCGATCTGGATTAACTTTATGGGTCAAGCATTGCAAGGTACGCCAGCAGCTTGGGTCCGTTTAGATAAAGATGCTAAAGGTCCTATTTCACGTGACCAACAAGAAACCGTTACTGAAGTAGCTGATAAGAAAACTTATCGTGCGGCTCCGCCACTAGCACGTCCGCTCTATCGACCAGCACCGCCACAACCAAAATTAAGCAATGACAATGACTTTTCCGATTTACCAGGTGAAGAAATTGTTATTCCGTCAAAAGCTGCGCCTCCTGCCATGAGACCTTCACAGGAGTCCGCTCCTAAGCGAGAAAAAGATGAATTAGAAAATCTGATTAATCAGATTGAATAATAGAAAAAGCCATCGTTAGATGGCTTTTTTATTGCGCTTCTGAAAGACATAAATTTGAAAAGATGCAGTTATTTCTAATTGTGACTGCTGCTCTAACTGCGAACGGCGCTCAGGAGAGGCTTTATAAGCATAAGGTGTCATAGCAATCAGATTTTTTAGAGCCTGTTTATCAAGCACAAAAGGCGCATCAATAATTTGCTCTTGCTTTAATTCAAACAAATCTTGTAGTTGCTCTACAAACTTTTCTGGTGTGTGAGGATTAACTTGCTCAAATAAAGCCTCACGCATGGCATACAAATGTTCAGAAGCAGGCGTAACAACAATTAAATGACCCTCATCTTTTAAGACACGCGCAATTTCTGCTTGCGGAATTGGGCTAAATAAACTGGTGCAAGCATCCATACTCCTATCCAATACAGGTAAAGTTGCTCCTGTTCCCACCACCCAAGTTACTTCAGTGTTGAGCTTTGCCGCACGTTGTACCGCGTTTTTTGCAATATCAACACCAACACACTGTTCAACAACTTGCTGCATAGCACTTGTATAGTAGCCCTCACCACATCCGATATCGAGTATTGCTTTTACATCTAGTTGCTTTAATAAATCGACTACTGCCTGCTGTAATGGTTGATAGTAACCACTTTGTAAAAAAGCTCGTCGCGCATCGACTGACTCGGGCGTATCCCCTGGGTTTTTACTATGTTTATGTTGCACCACATGTAAATTGACATAGCCTTGTTTAGCTACATCATAACTATGTCCTTGCTCACATCGCCAAGTTCGTTCAGTTAAATTTAGGGGCTGACGGCACACAGGGCACATTAAAATTTGCTTAGCCACTTTTAATTATTCTCTTGTTCTTTCTGTTGTAAATAAGCTTTTGCGTGCAGCCCAATAAAGGTACGGCCTGCATTTGTTCCATTAATCCATTCATCGACCTGAAACAAATCAAACAGACCTACCTTGACTAAAGTTGGAATTGCGATCTTTAGCTCTTCCTCAATTTGTCCTCTTTGCCCAGCATTATATAATTCAATATTGTGCAACATTGTCGCTACAGTTCCTGTTTGCACCTGACTTCCATCTTTAAGTACAACTTGAGGTAATACTTCGCCCTCTCCAACTACTTTTTGATTAATCACAGATAATTGGTCTAGACCAGCAACTTTTGTCATTCACCTCTCCAATAAAAAAAGCCAGTAGAACTGGCTTTATATTGACACTAAAATAAGATCTATCGCAATTTTAAAGTCATTAGACCTAAAACTACTAATATAATTGTAATAATCCAAAAACGGATTACAACTTGCGTTTCTTTCCAGCCCTGCTTTTCATAGTGATGATGTAGCGGTGCCATTAAGAACACACGTTTATTACGCATACGCAAGGAGCCGATTTGTAAGAATACAGATACTGCCTCCATTACAAATACACCACCCATAATTGCAAATACGATTTCTTGACGAACCATAACTGCAATTGTTCCAAGCATCGCACCTAAAGCTAAAGCACCGACATCACCCATAAATACTTGAGCAGGATGCGCGTTATACCAAAGGAATGCCAAACCTGCACCAATCATAGCAGAACAGATTACTACGAGTTCAGAGGTATATTTCACATATGGAATATGTAAATAGTTAGCGAAACGGATGTCACCAGACAAGTAAGCAAATACGCCTAAACCTGTAGCCACCATAACAACTGGCATGATTGCCAAGCCATCTAAACCATCTGTTAAGTTAACAGCGTTAGAAGCACCATTAATCACCAGATAGGTAAATACAATAAATGCCAAACCTAAAGGAACAATTGAGAGTGGAATTGAAAGATTCTTAAAGAATGGAATCAATAAATCCAGCATATTGGCGGTATGTTCTGCATTGGACTGTTGAGTTGCGATTAAATATAACGCAATACCAGCACCCAGCGATGCAACAGAAGTCCAGAAAAACTTCTTACGTGCAGGTAAACCTGCATTGTCTTTATAGCGAATTTTAATCCAGTCATCTGCCCAGCCTACAGCACCGAATACAACCATTACACCAAGCACAATCCAGACATAAGGGTTAGATAAATCAGCCCATAGTAAAGTACTAATACCAATTGAAAGCAGAATTAAAATTCCGCCCATCGTTGGTGTACCCATTTTTTTAGCATGATTTTCAGGAGCAAACGAACTTACTGCCTGACCGTATTTTAACGCTTGTAATTTACGAATCATGATCGGTCCAAGGACCAGACCAATGGTCAGTGAAGTTAATACACTGAGTAAAGAACGTAATGTTAAATAACGAACGACCTGAAACGAGCTGTGATAGCCCGCAAGTTGTTCAAACAACCATAACAGCATTTAAAGTTTCTCCATCAAATCAGCCATCAACGTTTCCATATGAGTAAAGCGAGAACCTTTAAACAGGAAACTCATGGACTGGGGTTGATGTGTTTGGATTAGATTGATTAAAAATGGAAGCGCCTCAGCTTGTGTCTGAAATGCTTTCACTTTATTAGAATGAGAGTCTGCACCCTCGAGAGCAGCTGGAGCGAACTGTCCAACTGCAATAATATGATCTAAAGAAAGTTCGGCAAGATCACGGCCTAAATCATGATGCTCTTGCCAACTGCTATCACCTAACTCACCAATATCCCCCATGACCATTACTTTTACGCCTTGTTGCTGCAACAACACTTGTGCAGCAGCGCGCATAGAAGTCGGATTGGCATTGTAGGTATCATCAATAAATAAGTAAGGTGACTTTTGAATAAAGTTAAGACGACCTTTCGCTCCTTGAGCTTGCTCTAAACCTTGGACAATATCTTCTAGTCCAATACCAATTGCTAAAGCAAAAGCTACAGCTGCGGTCGCATTTTGAACATTATGCTCACCCGCAAAAGGAAGCTTAACTCCACTACTACCTTGTGGTGTATGAAGGATAAAATTCGTTGATTGAGGCAATAACTCCACATCTGTTGCATAGACATCGCCTCCTACACCAAATGTAGAAATACGATGAGCTTTCGCAGCATCAAGAATTTCGGCAGTGAAGTCATCTTGTTGCGGCACAATTGCAACACCATTTGGTAAAATATGACGATAAATTTCTGATTTTGCGCGGCAAATACCTTCACGGCCACCAAATTCGCCTAAATGAGCTGTACCAATATTTAATATGCCCGCAACATGAGGCTGAACGAGTTTTGATGTGTAATCAATCTCGCCTTGATGGCTTGCACCCAACTCCATCACCGCATATTGATGTTCCTTGCGAAGCTCTAGCAACATCATTGGTACACCAAGGTCATTATTTAAATTCCCTCGGGTGATTAGTGTCGGCGCTAAGCGCGACAATATACTTCCCAGCATTTCTTTGGTTGTAGTTTTACCACTACTTCCCGTTAAGGCAATCACCTTTAATTGTGAGTTTTGCTCACGGCGATAAGCGCCGAGTTGCCCTAAAGCCAATCGGGTGTCAGCAACAACGAGTTGTGCAATATCTACATCTAGCGGACGTTCAACAATAGCTATTTGACAACCATTTGCAGCAACTTGCGCAACGAAATCATGCGCATCGAAACGCTCACCTTTTAGTGCTAAAAAGGCATCCCCAGTTTCCGCATGACGCGAGTCCGTCAAAATACGTTTAATTTCAGTTTGAGGGATTTGATCTTTATGCCAGTAGCCCTGTGTTGCCTGTTGTAATTGTTGAGCTGTCCACGGTTCCAAAGGCACGGTACTGGTGGTTGAAGTATGCATAATTTGTCCTATTGTGCAGGGTAAGCAGCGTCTACAGTGTGATGTTGTGCATCAATCGCAGAACGCACTTCAACAACATCATCAAACCAGTGACGTACGCCATTAATTTCTTGATAATTTTCATGTCCTTTACCGGCAATCACAACAATATCACCAGCCTGAGCCTGCTGTGCAACAAATTTAATTGCTTCACGGCGGTCATGAATTTCATGCATACGGTGCCCTGAAAAATCGATTCCTTGCTTCATGTCAGCAAAAATTTGTTCAGGGTCTTCTGTTCTTGGGTTATCCGACGTCAAAATAACTGGATTTGCGCCGTTTAAAGCTGCTTGAGTCATTAATGGGCGCTTACCGCGATCACGGTCCCCGCCACACCCAAATACAGCCCAAAGTTGATTCGAAACATGACGTTTTAATGTTTTAAGCACTTGAATTAATGCATCTGGTGTATGCGCATAATCAACAACAAATAAACGCTCACCATCACGAATAACTTGCATTCGACCTGGAGCACCAATCAGCTCAGGAACGAAAGCTACTAGCGCTTTTAAATCAAAACCTGCTTGCTCAGTAGCAATAAGAGCTGCAACCAAGTTTTCGACATTAAAATGCCCTAACAATGGACTTTGCACAGCAAAAGAACCTTGCGGGCTCACTAAATTAAATGTCGCCCCCGCTAAACTGTAACTCAGGTCAGTAATATAATAATCAGCAGTATTTTGAGTAAGTGAATACGTTAAAATTTTCGGTTGAGCAGGATTTTGCTTTGCTGCATTAATCATGAGAGCTGCATGCTCATCATCTAAATTAATAACGGCTACTTTTAAAGAGCTAAAACGGAATAAAAGAGCCTTCGCTTCTGCATAAGCCTCTAAAGTGCCGTGGTAATCCAGATGGTCACGACTCAAATTGCTATAAACGGCAATCTCAATTGCACAACCATTTAAACGACCTTGTTCCAAACCATGTGAACTTGCCTCTAAAGAAGCAAAAGTCGCACCTTGTTTTGCATAATCATGCAATGCATTTTGCAATTGTAAAGCATCAAGCGTAGTGTGAGTTGATGGTGTTAAGTCTGGCAAAATACCATTGCCTGTAGTGCCCATCACAGCACAGCGCTGTTGTTGCGAGCTAATTAATTCAGCCACTAGACGCGAAATTGTGGTTTTACCATTTGTACCGGTCACTGCAATAATACGCACTGGTACTACGGGATCTATACGCTGTAAATAACGTTCTTGCCATTCACCCATACGTTGACGCACATCAGAACACACCCACTCATTTGCTACGCCCAACTCAGTCTCGCTAATAATGGCAAGTGCACCATTAGCTAAAGCTGACTCAGCAAAAGCGCGTGTTTTTTCAGGTTGGCTATAACTGGTCAAAGCGATAAAGATCTGGCCTGACGCAACCTTACGACTGTCTACACTAAAGCCTTGAAAAGGCTGTTTAGACCACTGTGCATCGATCTCGACTGGATTAATTTCTTGGAAAGAAACAGACATAGCTTACCTGCGAATAGGATTTTCTGGAGTATCAAGGGGCTTATCAAGCGGCACATTCATTAAGCGCAATGATTCTTGCATAATACGTGCAAAAACAGGGGCCGCAACCAAACCACCGTAATAACGGCCTTGTGGATTTTCAACAACTACAATAACCGCTAAACGAGGATCACTAATCGGAGCTACACCTGCAAATAAAGCACGGTATTCATTATTTGAATAACCTTTACGGTCTGCACGAAGTTTATGAGCCGTACCTGTTTTACCACCAACGCGATAACCCGGAATATTAGCTTGCTTTGCAGTACCGCCTGGCATCGTCACCTGCTCAAGCATAAGTAAAACCTGATCAGCAATTTTTGGAGCAAGAACTTGCTCACCTTTAGGTGCTTGATCGAGCTTATGCAAGCTTAGAGGCATTTTTACCCCATGGTTTGCAAGCATTGCATAGCCTTGCGCCAACTGAAGAATAGTTGCATTTAGACCATAACCGTAAGCCATGGTACCAATTTGGGAAGAGTTTAACTTGCTTACAGGAAGTACTAAACCAGAGCTTTCACCAGGGAACTTCACAGCAGAACGCTTACCAAAGCCAGCACGGTTAAAGAAGCTTGGTAATGTTTCCTTAGGAAGTGACAACGCAATTTTTGCCGAACCCACGTTTGATGACTTAATAATTACGCCACTAACAGTCAAAGCACCATAGTTATGCGTATCACGAATGGTATGCCAGCCTAAACGCATTGAACCTGGCGAAGTGTTGACAATCGTATTTGGGGTGTATTGTCCAGTTTCGAGTGCAGCAGAAACTGTAAAAGGCTTCATAGTAGAACCCGGCTCGAACATATCAATCGCACCGCGGTTACGCATGGCATCTTTATTAGATAAACCGTTTTTATCATTCGGGTTATAAGATGGCCAACTGGTCATAGCCAGAATTTCGCCTGTTTTAACATCTACAGCAATTGCTGTCGCCGAACGGGCGTTATTTGCAACACCAGCAGCAGTCAACTCACGGTACATAATATATTGCAAACGAGAGTCGATACTTAAAGTGATGTTTTCGCCTGGCTCACCTTCACGAATAACCTCAGAAACTTTTAAGCGGTTACCACGTTTATCACGAATAATTTTTTGTTCGCCATCTACCCCAGACAGTTGTTTATTCAACTGCATTTCCAAGCCTTCAATCCCTTGGCCTTCACTATTGGTTAAACCAATAATCTGAGCATTTGGCTGCGGTTGAGGATAATAACGTTTATATGTTTTCTCAGCATAAACGCCTTGGAAGTTACCCTTTGTAATGAGATCTGCCTGCTGTGGCGGCACTTCTTTTTTCAAAACCAAATAACGAGAACGTGGACGCGCATTCATCTGTTTTTTTAGATCTGCACGGTCTAAACCAACCACATCCGCTAACTCATCAAGGTTTAGGTTTTTATCTGGTAATTGTCGTTTTAACTTACGATTATTTGGATCTTTTTTTAATTCCGCTGTAATTTCGTCATATAAATGCTTGGTATCAAAGTAATCACGTGGATCAATGACAATTTTCATAATAGGCGTACTAATGGCCAAAGGCACACCATGACGGTCGCTAATAACCCCACGCATTGCCTCAATACGTTCCGTACGCAAAATATTGGCATTGGCCTTGTTTTGTAAAAAGTCTTTATTAATCACTTGTACATAAAATGCACGTGCAATTAATACAACAAAACAGAGCAGTACTGTTGCCCAGAGCAGATAAAACCGCCACATATCGAAGGCAAGAGTTGGTTTTTCCGAAATAGACTGCTGTTTTTTCCGTGTTTGCTTTGTTCGCTTATCTACCATACAGCAAGGCCTTACTTATTTTGCTCTGAGGTCATCGGTAAAGAAATTACCACCGTTTCTGCAGCAGGTGGCGAAAACATGCGTAGTTGGGTTACAGCACGCGTACCAATCTGTGCTGTTGCACCGAAGGTTTGTTGCTCAATAAGCAAACGCCCCCATTCAGCATTGAGATCATCACGTTCACGCATATAAGAGCTGAGCTCTCTATAATCATGACGATATTCAAATACTTGAAATACCACCATCATGGCACTGATAAAAACAAGCGCCACTAATACGGTGTATGCCACAACTTTTTTCACCACTTTATTTTCGGTGATTTCAATTTCATCACTGCTTTTCATTACGCGCCTTTTTGTTCCAAGCGTTCAGCAACCCGAAGCCATGCACTACGTGAACGTGGGTTCGCTTTTACTTCTTCTTCACTCGCACGAACCCGTGAAATTTTCTTTAACTTTCTTGTATCTACCTGTTGCTGAGGCATTCCCCAGCCAATATCTTCTGCCAAAGTCGATTCTTTTTGAATAAATTGTTTGATTAAACGATCTTCAAGAGAATGAAAGCTAATCACAGACAAACGCCCTTTTGGTTTTAGTAAGTCTACAGCTTGTGGTAAAAATACTTCAATATCATCTAGTTCTTTATTAATAGCAATACGAATTGCCTGAAATGTGCGTGTTGCTGGATGCTTATGTTTTTCCCACTTTGGATGAGCTGTTTTAACAAGTTCTGCCAATTGGGCTGTCGTGTCTAGTTTTCCAGCTTGTTTAATCGCTTTTGCAATACGTCGACTATAACGTTCTTCGCCATATTGATAAATAATATTTGCTAATTGTTCTTCTTCAATTTCAAGTAACCACTCAGCTGCGGTTAATCCCTTAGAATTATCCATTCGCATGTCTAGAGGACCATCCTGCATAAAACTGAAACCACGTTCAGCTTGGTCGAGTTGAGGGGATGACACCCCTAAGTCAGCCATAATGCCATCAACACTCATCACACCAATTTCCTGCATTTTTTCTTTAATATCAGCAAAACTGGCATGAATAATGGTAAATCTCGGGTCTTCTTGCGCCAAAGCAGCTGCAACTTCCAAAGCTTGAGGGTCTTTATCAAATGCATATACTCGTGCATTTTCATCAAGTTTCGAGAGCAATAAACGTGTATGCCCACCTCGTCCGAAGGTTGCATCGATATACACCCCTGTTGTGCGATCTGCCAATAAGCTCTCAACGGTCTCAAAAAGTAAGACAGAAATATGCGACATAGGTGTTAAATCATTGCGTAAAAATGTAACTGCACATTATCACCTTGTTTATGACCAACGCCAAACGGCTTTTTGTAGGAAAATATTAATTTTTCATAGATAAAACCGTTTTGTTAGCATTTTTTAAGCAAAAAAAGAAAGCAAGCTTACTTTTTTAAGTTTGCTTGCTTTCTTTATGAATATTTAACTTCTAAGTTTTCTTTTTGGACTATTGTTTTTAGATCATTTTATTTACTGCTTGCCATCATAAATTTGATCAAAAATAGCACCGTTTGCAAAGTGAGTTTTCTGAGCTTTAGCCCAGCCACCGAACACATCATTAATGGTAAATAATTTAATTTTTGGAAATTGCGCTGCATATTTCGCAGCCACTTGAGCATTACGCGGTCGGAAATAATGTTTAGCAGCTAATTCTTGACCTAAAGGTGAATATAAAAAGTTCAGATAACCTTTTGCCAAGGTCCGGTTTCCATCTTTATCTACGGTTTTATCTACAATCGCGACAGATGGTTCAGCCAAAATTGAAATTGATGGATAAACAATTTGATATTTATCCTTATCAGGTCCTTTCGTCGCCAACAAAGCTTCATTTTCCCAAGACAACAAAACATCACCAATGCCACGTTCGGCAAATGTCGTAAGTGAACCACGGGCTCCCGAATCTAGAACTTTCACATTGTGATAAAGCTTTTTCACCAACTCTCGAGCCTTAGCATCATTTCCACCCGGCTGTTTTAAAGCATATCCCCACGCAGAGAGATAAATCCAACGCGGTGCACCACCTGTTTTAGGGTTAGGGGTGATAATTTCCACACCTGGTTTTGTTAAATCATTCCAGTCGCGTATATTTTTCGGGTTACCTTTTCGTACTAGAAACACGACAGTTGACGTATAGGGGGCAGAATTATTTGGGAATTCTTTTTGCCAGTTCGGCTGAATAAACCCAGCTTTCACAATCTCATCAATATCATTCGCTAATGCTAACGTTACTACATCAGCTTCAAGTCCTGTGGCTACCGCGCGGGCTTGTTTGCCAGATCCACCATGTGACTGTTTGAATTCAACGTCTTGCCCTGTTCGCTGTTTCCAAAATTTACCAAATGCTTGGTTATATTCTTGATAGAACTCTCGAGTCGGATCATAAGAAACATTTAAAAAAGAGGTCGCTGCTTGAGCCGCTGTTGTCGCTATTCCCACATATAAAGCGACAGCTATTATTGATATTTTTTTCATTTACAAAATCCATCATTCGTTTTAGTTTAACTATATTTTTAATTTTATTTTTTACAATCAATTACTTATATTTATATCTTTTTTATTAATCTTTTTTAGATATATAGCTTAGAATGTCTAAGTTATTTCATTTTTGAAAAATTTTGTAATTATTCTTACAACTTATTTTAGACCTTCACTTTATCTACACATTAATTTGTTAAATAATGAAGCGTAAAGGATACATAGGGTCTACATTTGAGTCGACCAGTTTAAAATATAGGTAAATTTTGTAAAAAGTGTGACACAGTTCCACTTTTTTATTAATATTTATGTTTAAATCGTAGCATTACCGTAATTTTACATTTTGTTAAACTCAAAAAATAGATGAAATGTAATGAACAGAGGGGATGATTAACAATGAAAATTCATTATGGAAAAGCTTTAAGCTTAAGTTTGGTGCTGAGTTTGGCATCACAGTTTTCTGCAGCAGCAGTACTTAAAGATACTCCAAGCAAAACTGGTTCAGAGAAACAGACTTCGCTTATTGAAAAAGCTTTAGATCAGCAGAAACGTAACCCTATTGTGTTACCTTCTACAAATGATGAGCTTAAAGTTCTAAATACGATTCGCGTTACACCAACTCAAAATTTTCTTGCTGCACAACACGAACGTTTTTCACGTTTTGTTCAGGCAATCTTTCAGCCCCATGCTTCTTAAAATCTGAAACACCCCCTCTTCGTTTCAGTTTTAGCCCAGCCTGACGTTAAATAAAACGTCAGAATACTGGGCTTTTTCGTTATAATAGTTTCAATTTTTATTTTGACCCTTTATCTATGAAAGTTCGTACTCGTATTGCCCCTTCCCCTACCGGTTTTCCTCATGTTGGCACAGCCTACATTGCTTTATTTAACATGTGTTTTGCGAAACAACATGGCGGAGAATTTATTTTAAGGATTGAAGATACAGACCAACTTCGTTCTACACCAGAGTCTGAAAAAATGATTTTGGATTCATTACGTTGGTTAGGTTTGAATTGGTCTGAAGGTCCAGATGTAGGTGGCCCACATGCACCATATCGCCAATCTGAACGTATGGGAATTTATAAGCAATACGCATTAGAACTTGTTGAAAAAGGTCATGCTTTTTACTGTTTCGCAACAGCAGAAGAACTTGACCAAATGCGTGCTGAACAACAAGCACGTGGCGAAACACCAAAATATGACGGCCGCGGTTTAAAACTTTCTCAAGAAGAAGTGACTCGACGTCTTGAAGCGGGTGAACCTCATGTCATTCGTATGAAAGTGCCTGAAGAAGGTGTTTGTAAATTTAATGACTTGCTACGTGGTGAGGTTGAAATTCCTTGGGCTCAAGTCGATATGCAAGTCCTTCTTAAAACAGATGGTTTACCAACTTACCACTTAGCTAACGTTGTTGATGACCATTTAATGGAAATCACTCATGTATTGCGTGGTGAAGAATGGCTTCCTTCTGCACCAAAGCATCAGTTGCTTTACCAATATTTTGGTTGGGAAATGCCAACTCTTTGCCACATGCCACTGTTACGTAACCCAGATAAATCAAAACTATCTAAACGTAAAAATCCAACATCAATTAACTACTACCGCGATATCGGTGTATTACCAGAAGCCTTACTCAACTATTTAGGCCGTATGGGTTGGTCAATGCCAGATGAAAGAGAAGTTTTCACATTACAAGACATGATGGATAACTTTGACATTCAACGTGTATCACTAGGCGGACCAATTTTTGACGTTGAAAAATTGAACTGGTTAAATGGTCAATGGATCAAAGGTTTAACACCTGGCCAATTATTAGACCGTTTATTAACATGGAAAAGTGACCGCAGCACTTTAGAAGACATTGCTGCCGCTATTCAACCACGTATTAATTTACTTTCAGAAGCTGTGAATTGGGCTGGTTTCTATTTTAACCATATGCCACAAATTACTGCTGAAATGTTTGAAAGTAAAAAATTGACTCAAGAGCAAGTTCGTCAAAGTTTACAATTTGCAATTTGGCGTCTTGAAGGTCAGTTTACTTGGAATAATGACACCGTTAGCCAAACCCTAATAGATCTTGCGAATCAGATGGGCATTAAACTACGTGATTTCATGCCAGCGTTCTTTATCGCAATTGCCGGTTCAACGAGTTCAACACCAGTGATGCAATCAATGGTTACGCTTGGGCCTGATTTAACTTTCGCTCGTTTACGTCATGCCCTAGAAATTGTAGGCGGACCAAGCAAGAAAGAAGTTAAAAATTGGGAAAAACTCAATGAGAGCTTAAAATTGCCGAAAAATGACGCAACTAGCGAAGTTTAATTCATTTTTTTGTTGACGTGTGAGCGCATTCACCCTAAGATTGCGCTCACACAAACTGGGGTCATAGCTCAGTTGGTAGAGCGCTACAATGGCATTGTAGAGGTCAGCGGTTCGATCCCGCTTGACTCCACCACGCTCCTTTGTGTTTGCCTCATCAAGTCCCTATCGTCTAGAGGCCTAGGACATCGCCCTTTCACGGCGGTAACCGGGGTTCGAATCCCCGTAGGGACGCCATATTCTGCTTTAAAAATTATTAAAAGACTCTATCGTCACCTTACTGTTTATTCTTTATCTCTTTCTAGATTGCACATTTGTCTATTTTATCTAAAATAGCGTCTTTCTTAATTCTCTCAATGTGTAATATGCAGCCATCTGACAAACAACTAGATGCTCATCAGCATCAGAACAGTACTGCACCTTTAAAAAGAGCCATGAGTACGCGCCATCTTGTGATGCTATCACTGGGCGGAGCGATCGGAACTGGTCTATTTTTAGGTTCAGGGGAAGTCATTTCACAAACTGGAGCTATTGGCGCAATTATTGCCTATATTCTTGGTGGCGCGATCGCTTACATGGTCATGCTCTGCCTAGGAGAACTCGCTGTACACATGCCTGTTTCAGGTTCTTTTGGTGCCTATGCCAAAAAATATATCAGTCCAAGTACTGGCTATATGATTTCTTGGATGTACTGGCTCACCTGGACTGCAACGCTTGGAACCGAATTCACTGCCGCAGCCCTACTCATGCAAGAATGGTTTCCACAGATTTCCATGTGGATTTGGACAATTATTTTTGCAGTTACTATTTTTGGCTTAAATATTAGTTCAACGCGTATTTTTGCTGAGTCTGAGTTTTGGCTGGCTCTTGTTAAAGTCGTTACTGTCATTGCCTTTATTGTGCTCGGCCTATTAGCAATTTTTGGTTTAATTCCATTCCATGGTGCCCAAACTGCTCCACTATTTAGCAATCTTACGGCTCAAGGCTGGTTCCCTCATGGTTTAATTCCTATTTTTACGACCATGTTAATTGTTAACTTTGCATTCTCAGGAACTGAATTAATTGGTGTAGCAGCTGGCGAAACAAAAGATCCAGCTCAAAATGTACCAAAAGCGATTAATGCCGCGATCTGGCGCCTCCTTATTTTCTTTGTGGGTACCATCATTGTTATTAGCGCTTTACTTCCTTTCCAACTTGCAGGTTTAGGCGGTGACGGTGTAAGTAGCAGTCCTTTTGTGACGGTATTTAATTATATTGGCATTCCATATGCGGATGACATTATTAGGTTTGTAATCATCACAGCTCTGCTTTCAGCAGCCAATTCTGGCCTATATGCAGCTTCACGTATGATGTGGTCTCTGTCAGAACAAAAATTACTACCTAGTGTGTTTGCGACTTTATCAAAAAGTGGAACGCCAATCGTAGCTCTAGTTGTAACTATGTTCGGTGCAATTCCAGGTTTATTATCAGAGCAATTTGCACCTGAGACTATTTTTAAGAATCTGCTGGGTGTAGCTGCTTTTACTATGGTCATCGTATGGATGAGCATTTGTTTAAGTCAGTTCAATTTCCGCCGCCAATGGTATAAATCAGGTCATACAGTTAAAGACTTACAATATGCTGCGCCTTTATTCCCTATTGTGCCAATTTTAGGTTTTGTTTTCTGTTTCATTACTTGCTTGAGTATGGCAGCAGACCCTGAAATGCGCGCTGGTTTTGTAGGCTGTCTTATTTTTACAGCTTTATGTTATGTCAGTTATTTTATTTTTTATCGTAATAAAGACTAAACCAGTCGTTATTCAATTAAAGTGTAGCAAAAAGCTACACTTTTTTTTGCCTATATACTGGTTTTAAACAACATACCGTTGTAGATTAAAATTTGTATTAAAAACAAAATCTTGTATAGAATGAAAATTATATTTATCCACGGGATGAATCAACAAAACTACACAGCACATCGCTTGAAAGAGCATTGGTTAAAAGTATTCAAGCTCGGCCTGAAACAAATGCCTTGCAAAGTTAATGTCCGCGATCTTCATATTCACATGCCATTTTATGGCGACTTAATGACCAAATACCAATTAAGCAACCAATTAGACCTTAACACGTTATTACCTAAATCATTTTTTAATAATTATTTCCCTATTAACGTACACCCAAGTAATCCTCCTACTAGAGAGCACACTCCATTTGTTCCATTGTTACGTCCCTCAACCGATCAAGCTGATAAAAGCTTCTCAGAACGGCTTTATCTGACTTCTCAATTAGTTAAAGATCGTGTACTGAAAGAACTAGTTGTTTTATTAAATAACTTTCCTAAACTGCATGAAAGTTTGATTCAACAATTCCTCATCGAAACCTATATGTATCTATCTAACCCAGAGTTTATGGAGGAAGTACATCAAAGAATTTTAAAGAAAATGCGAGAAGACGAAGATTACATTGTGGTTGGACACTCTCTCGGTTCAGTTATTGCTTTCCAATTATTATCAGATCCATCTTATCAATTCTCAGTTAAGCGTTTTATTACCCTAGCTTCCCCTTTAGCTTTTCGCGTGATTCAAAGTAAGCTCCCGAATCCAATTTCCAGACCGCCATGTATTTACGGTGATTGGTTTAATTTTTACTCTCAGGATGATTTTTTGACTGCATTTCCATTGTGCGAAGCCCCATTTAATTTTGAACCTGCCATTATTAATCAGAAAATTTATACTTTCGCCAACCAGCCGCATGAGATTTTAGGGTATCTACAACATCCGTCGGTCATAAAGGCAATTATTGAACCTTTTCAGAAAAATGAAGGCTAAATGTATATATTTTCTACAATTTGAGTTATTTTTAATCGCTTGACTGTTTTTTTTAATATTTCTTCAGAAAACTATTTGACACTTTTATTAAATCGACCTAATATACGCCCACCTCTGAAACGTCCCTATCGTCTAGAGGCCTAGGACATCGCCCTTTCACGGCGGTAACCGGGGTTCGAATCCCCGTAGGGACGCCACTAAATTCGAGGAAAAGCAAAGATTAATTATCTTTGCCGAGAATTTAGGCAAGCAGTTTACTGCGCGCAGGTAACTAGCCTCATATAAGTCCCTATCGTCTAGAGGCCTAGGACATCGCCCTTTCACGGCGGTAACCGGGGTTCGAATCCCCGTAGGGACGCCAAATTCTAAAAAGCCACTGCATAACGTCAGTGGCTTTTTTCTTGCCTAAAAAAATAAAAAGCCAATCAATGATTAGCTTTTCATATGTTCTATCAACCCGCAATTCCTACTTGTACTTCAAGGCGACCTGACTGCACTCGTAGTCCTCTAATTTCAAACTGATCTACGAGCTGCTGCACAAGCTCGCGACTTTCTCTCAAAATATTCAAGCCTGGTAAAATACTAAAATCAGTCAAACTTAAAAGCTTTTCAACCATCCATGAACGGTTGTTAATAAAGTCAATAAATCCTGCTTGCTCTAGGTCAATAAACCACATGCGATGCCCATCGCGTTGGATTCCGGGAATATCGCCAATCAAGTGATTAATGAGTGATGGAATAGGCAACATATTTACGACTTCGAAACCAACTCGACCAATACGGCGCACAGCCCAATTTGACAAGGTGCCGCCATGTCGAATCTGAACATCAAGACTTTCATCCATTTGTCGCAAGCGTAAGAATTTTTCCTGCCCAATACGACATTCCAATACTTTAAAATCTAAACTCAAACGATACATGAAGCGATGATAATGCCCATCGATCTCGACTTGGAAACTGTCATTGCCGCACTTGATTTTAATATCATCAATTTCTGAGCGATCAATGCGCTTACGAATTTGATTATTTAATAACATTTCGGGTAAGTACAACGTTAAGGTACTTTTGCCCAAAAAAGTTCGCGCCATAATCAACGCGACTTGGCGTGCTGTTTCACTGGTTTCAGACACCATATCTCTTACCGTGCCTGCTGCCAGATTTGTCATTCCGACAACTCCACGTCGTGTATGAGTAGTTACTTGATCGAGCGCGTCCAAAGCAGCATCAGCAACCTCTGCAATATTACGTGTCGTGTCGCTAGCAAACCCAACTGCATCTTGGGCATGTTGCAATGTCTTATGCAGTAATCGACGAGATAATGACGGTTTAGCGGTATCTGGGGTAGCTAAAACCGATGCTGTCGTTGTAGGCTGCGACTTATTGTCATCTTGTTGACCCAAGTCCCTCTCTCCTTTTTATATTTATCCCACATCCTATTCGAGTATTTAAGCTCATTTATTGTGCTAATCACACTTCATTTTTCTGTAGATTAGCATGCTCTACAATATTATTTTAATTTTTATGTGTACGGATAAATCATCTGTTTTTTATATTTCTTTGTTTATTCATAAGTAATTTTTCTGCTAACTCAACGCATTTCATCGATATCTTACAAATTTTTTTCTTTCTGCACATTTCCGTTAGAATAGATTCAAACTAAATGTGGAGTTCCCATGCAATATCGTTGCCCTAAATGTCAAAGTGTTAAAATTATGCCTGTGAGCCAAGGCGTGAACAGCGCAAAACCTGTCGTTCCTAAAAGTCTGGTTATCTTGATTCCTGCAATTTTTGTGCTTTTACTGTTAGTAGTCATTAGCATCTTTATGTGGATTTTTGGCAATGGTGCAGGTAGTTCTCTTCAAATCGCAACAGTAGTTGCATTTGTGGTTACTGTAGGGGCAGGTTTTATGTTCTGGCGTGATTTGCCTGATTTTAAACTGTCTATGCAAGCATTTATGCAGTCACAAAAACACTGGAAATGCCGTGACTGCAATAACGAATGGGAAATTTAAAAAAACTGTTCACATCAGCTTAATGCTGATGTGAATGTGCATTGTCTGCATCATCATGTTTGTGCGAAGCATGCTGAGCAATATGCTGACAATTGATCTCGGCATCGTCCTCAATTTGCAATGTCACTTCACCAATACCATGTTCATGAGAAAGCATTTCAACAGCATCTTGATAGAGCTTGGTACGATCAGCTTCAGGAGCAAATAAGTGCACGGTTAAATGGATATTTTTAGAAGTAATCGCCCACACTTTGAGTTGGTGAATACTCTCAACACCATTTAAAGAAAGTAAATCTGCACGTAGCTTCTCAATATCGACCTCTTCGGGTACACCTTCGAGCAAAATGTTAATACTTTGCTTAAGTAAAACCCATGTTCTTGGCAGCACCCAAAATCCAATCAGTACAGCAATAAGCGTGTCAATCCAGTACCAATTAGTGAAGTAAATAATAATTGCACCAATAATAACGCCTACCGAACCTAGTGCATCACTCAATACTTCTAAATAAGCACCTTTCACATTTAGGCTGTTATTGGCACTCGACATCAGGATTTTCATTGAGATAAGGTTAATTACCAAACCAATAGTCGCTACAACCAGCATACCCACACTTTGAATTTCAGGTGGCTTAGAGAATCGGATATAGGCTTCATATAAAATATAAATTGCCACCACGAACAGCATGAGTGCATTAAATAAAGCAGCCAGAATTTCAAAGCGTTGATAACCAAAAGTACGCTTATTATCAGCGGGACGTTTTGAAATCTGAATTGCGACCAGAGCAATTGCCAAAGCAGCTGCATCTGTAAACATATGCGCAGCGTCAGAGAGCAACGCCAGACTTTGTGTGATTAAACCTGCAATAACCTCAACAATTAAAAATGTCGTAGTAAGCGCCAAGGCAATCGTTAATTTCTTGGCATTACCTTCAGTCACTACAGCATGACTATGGTCATGACCATGTTGTCCACCCATTTTGCGGACTCCTTATTATTTATCTTTATGGTGAGGTAAAAGTAACCATGAATTCATGTTTACCTTTACCTGTTTCAAATACTTTTCTGACTCAAACTTTTTCATCAAAAAAGATATCTCAAATCGATGACATTATGAATGCTCAACTTTATTCGTCTTGCTTTCATTCATCCATCGATAAATGACTGGTAATAAAACCAGCGTTAGTATCGTAGATGAAATAATGCCACCGATTACTACCGTTGCCAAAGGTCGTTGTACCTCTGCACCAGTTCCAGTTGCTAAAGCCATTGGAATAAAACCAAGTGAAGCAACAAATGCCGTCATTAATACAGGGCGTAGTCGCAGTACAGCACCTTTCCAAGTAGCTGCATGAACATCTAGGGTTGCTCTTAGCTCTTTAATGAATGTGAGCATGACCAAACCATTCAATACCGCAACACCTGATAAAGCGATAAACCCGACTCCAGCAGACATAGAAAGCGGAATATCTCTCAGCCACAGAGCGACTAATCCACCGGATAAAGCAAAAGGAACCCCGCTAAATACAAGTAAACTATCTTTAAAGTTACTAAATACTGCCATTAGCAACACAAAGATCATGATGAGTGCCATCGGTACAACGATTTGCATTCTTGCAGTGGCAGAAGCTAGGTTCTCAAATTGCCCTCCATAACCTAACCAATAACCGCTAGGTAGCTTTTGCTGCGCCAGTTTGCTTTGCATCTCTTGTACAAAAGACCCAAGGTCACGATCACGCACATTTGCCGTCACAATCACTCGGCGCTTACCATTTTCACGGCTCACTTGAGCAAGCCCCAGAATATTCTCGACCTTAGCAACGTCTTGTAACTGGATCAGACCGCCGTTTGGTAAGCGAATCGGTAATTGTGCTAGCTGCTGAGGCGTACGCATGTTTTCCTGCAAACGAATCACGAAATCGAAACGTCTATCACCCTGTAAAATTTGCCCTACGCTTTGTCCTCCAATACTTGCAGCGACAATATCCTGAATAGACTTGACTGATAATCCATATTGCGCAGCCAGAGCATGATCAACATCGACATTGAGTAATGGCAAACCATCAGTCTGTTCAACTTTGACTTCACTGGCACCTGGAATGCTACGTAGCTGTTGGGCTATTTTTTCTGCTTCCTGATTGAGGACTTGCATATCATCCCCAAAAACTTTCACCCCGATATCACTACGGACACCTGAAATGAGTTCATTAAAACGTAGTTCGATGGGTTGCGAGAATTCACTGTTATTACCAGGAATCTGATTCACGAATTGCAGCATTCTGGTACGCAATTCATCTATCGTTTCTTTAGGGTTTGGCCATTGATCGTGTGGTTTTAATAGAACAATACCATCGGAAATATTAGGAGGCATGACATCGGTAGCAACCTCGGCTGTTCCTGTTCTTGCAAAAATGGCTTTAATTTCAGGGAAAGCTTTGAGTAACTGCTTTTCTACATTCTCTTGAATCTTAAGTGATTCTTCTATGCCTGTGCTCGGTGCACGCATGAGTTGTAGTGCAAAATCACCCTCACTGAGTTGAGGCGCGAACTCACTCCCCACTCTTGTTGCAATAGCACTTGTTAGAATCAAGATACTGACAGCCGCTGTGACAACAACATATCGAAAGGCATATGCTTTATCGAGTAAGTCTGCATAACCTTTTTTCAGCGTCATCATCCAGCGGCTTTCTTTTTCCTTCACTTCACCCGTAACAAACAGAGCTACTGCTGCCGGAACAAAGGTCACAGATAAAATAATTGCTCCCAATAATGCTAGGACAACGGTCATTGCCATAGGATGAAACATCTTTGCTTCAACGCCTGCTAAAGCAAAAATTGGTAGGTACACGACCATAATGATGATCTGACCAAATATTAATGGTCGGCGTGCCTGTTTAGCCGCTAGAAAGACCTCAGTGAAACGTTCGGAACGTGTTAATAAGCGACCTTTTAAATGCTGCGCTTCAGCTAAACGCCGAATACAGTTTTCAACAATAACAACGGCCCCATCAACAATGATCCCGAAGTCCAAAGCGCCCAGACTCATCAGGTTGGCACTGATTTTTTGTTCCGCCATACCTGTTAAGGTAAAAAGCATTGCCAATGGGATAATACAAGCAGTGATTAAAGCGGCGCGAAAGTTTCCTAAAAAAATAAAAAGGATAACGATGACTAAAATCGCCCCTTCAATCAAATTTTTAGCTACTGTTTTAATCGCTTTATCTACGAGGCTACTACGATCATAGACTGTTTCAATCACAACGCCCTGAGGGAGCGATCTTTGAATTTCCTGAACTTTATCGTCAATCGCCTTAGCAATAGTTTTACTGTTTTCACCCATCATCATCATGGCGATACCTAAAACAGTTTCCTGTCCATTATAGGTAGCACCACCTGTACGCAAATCATGACCAATCGATACTGACGCTACATCGGCAACCCGTATAGGTAAACCGCTTTTCGTGGCGACCGTAACATTCTGAATGTCTTGTATCGATGTCAGCATACCCGGAACACGAACTGTGAGTTGCTGTCCATTCTCTTCAATAAATCCAGCGCCGCGGTTTTCATTGTTATTTTGAAGCGCATCCTGTAAGTCGGTGAGTGGAATTTGCAACTGTTGTAACCGCGTCAGATCTGGAGAGACCACATAGGTTTTGTTATATCCACCAATGCTATTAACCTCGGCTACCCCTTGTACACGTTGTAACTGGGGCCGAATAATCCAGTCTTGAATTTCACGCAGGTCCATCGCGCTATAAGCTGAACCATCTGCTTTTTTAGCATTTGGCTCTGCTTTTACCACCCATTGATAAATCTCGCCGAGTCCAGTCGAAATTGGAGACATTTGCGGATCAATGCTATCTGGTAAAGCACTCTTAGCTTCTTGTAAACGTTGGTTAATCAGCTGTCTTGCCCAGTAAATGTCAGTACCATCTTTAAAGATAATCGTGACCTGAGAAAGACCATATCTGGAAATTGAACGAGTCTGCTCCAGATTTGGAATACCAGACATGGCATTTTCAATCGGATAAGTAATCCTTTGCTCAACTTCCGGCGCAGTAAAGCCATTAGCCTGACTATTGATTTGTACCTGTACATTGGTGATATCAGGCACGGCATCAATTGAAAGTTTTTGGTAGCTATAAATTCCGACACCAATCCAAGCAATGACAAACATCATGACCCAAATGGCGTTGTTAATTGAAAACTGAATAATTCGATCAAACAAACCTTCAGCCTTTGGCAAATCAGGTTTATTAATGTCCATGCTCAGCCTCCCCTTTTTCAAGTTCGGACTTGAGCAAGAAACTACCTTGAGTCACATATTGCTGCTTTTCGGTAATTCCGGATTTAACCTCTACCCATTGTGCATCTGAAGAATAATTGCCTAACTCAACGGCAACAGGAGCAAAATGAATTTTATCTTTCTCCTGTTTTGCAATAAAGACGACATTCTTTCCATCAATCTGTTGTATCGCTGTCTTGTTAACCCGTAATACAGTCGCTGCATTATTTTGTTTCAGTAACACATTGACCATTAAGTTAGGGCGTAATTCTTTTGAAGGTGTCAGTACCTTGGCACGAACCTGTAAACGACCAGTTTGAGTATCTGCTTCTGAAGTTAGGCTTTGTACCTGCGCTTTGAAAATATTGTTCGCTTGCAACGATTTAAATTCAATTTCCTGATTAGGCTGAATATTGGTATTTGCACTTGGTAGCACAAATTCGACCCATAACTGATCTAGGCGATCAATAACAAATAATTGTTTTTCAGTACCAATTTGCTCACCAATGACAATATCTTTATTACTGATTACACCACTTAAAGGTGCAGTTAAAACATATCGGCCTTTACTTGAGCGATTCGCTCCCAAAGCAGATAAACGGCTATTTGCGGCCTGCACCTGAATCTGTGCCTGACGATATGCATTGTAAGCGCGCTGGTAATCTTGACGTGCTGAAACACCCTGTTCCCACAATTGTTTTTCACGTTGATAATCTTGCTGCGCTAATGTCAGTGCTTCTTGTGCCATGCTTAAGTTAGCTTGTTGATCAACCAAATCCGGCACAAATAAAGTCGCAAGTGCCTGACCCTTTTCAACTTGTTGTCCCAGTGCAACATTTACGCTGTCTACTCGTGCAGAAAACGTAGAAGAGACATGTGCTTGCTGGTCTGTATTTACAACAAGTTTGGCAGGATAAGAGAGGCTCTGTTCAACTTCTCCACGTCCTACTTGCTCTAACTTCACTCCATATTCAACCAGTTGCTTAGAAGTGAGGTTTAAACTTCCTTCCTCTTTTTCAGATTCCTCATGACCAGCTTCACCCTCTGCATGCTCTTCTTCACCTTCATCAGTATTAGGCTGCTTTTTTCCAGAGAAAAATAACCAAGCACTTAAAACAAGGCAGACGATCAGCAATAAAAGAGCAATAAGCCATTGGTTTTTCATTTTTTTAACTGACATTACTCTGCCCCTCCAACTGTCGGCAACTTATAGGTGTCTTGCCATAAATTTTGATTAATTTGATTTAATGCATCTCCAGACATCACCATATTTGGATCGATCCCGAGAGCTAAACTTTCTGCCTCAATTGCTTTTTGCCAAGCAGATTTAAGCAGTTGAACTTTTTTCAAGCGTTGTTCTTGTAATTGCAAGGTAGATTGCTGGACATCAGTAATTGCAAATTTACCGACTTTAAAGCCAAGCAACATTTTCTCTTGTACTGTCTCTGATAAAGGGATTTGCTGCTCATTCATTAAATTATATTGCTGCTTTAAACCCGCTAACTCGTACTGTAGAGTACGGATGGAATTCTGGCTTTGCTTTTTATAAAAGCTCTGCTGCTGGTCAATTAAATCGAGTTTGCTTTGAGCAACTTTGAGGGCATATTGCTGGCGATTAAAAATGTTTAAAGGAACTGCTATACCTACTCGAATCTGATTTTCGGTACTGCTCGTTTCTGCGGTTTTACTACGAACCACGCCCATATTTACAGTAGGGGTAGGCCGATTTTTTGCCTTTAAATAATTAATTTCAGAATTTTGTTGTATTGCTTGAAGCCGCAGGGACTGTTCTAACAAATTCTGTTTTAGATATTGATCGATATCACCTTCATTTTTTAAAGGCCACACACTTTTTATATCTGGACGTAACGTGAAGTTATCTTCTGTCTCACCCCATAAGTTAGCCAATTTTCTTTTAGCACTACTCAGTGATAATTCAACTTCCTGATATAAACGCTGATTTTCAACATGCGTCATGAGAGTTCGATCTAAATCAACCTGAGCAATACTGCCTGCCTGAAAGCGTAAGCGGGTAGCATCAAGAAGATTTTTACTCGTTCTTAACTGGGCTTTAGCAACTTCATGTTCAAGCTCTAAAATAGATACTTGTGACCATAAATATTTTACCGCTAGCTTCAGTTGAGCCTCATATAAAACTTGATTTAACTCAACTTGATTTTGCTGAACACTTGCCAGTTTTTTTGCTGCAGAACGTACACCAAAAATATCTAGCTTTTGCGAGATCCCAAGTTCTAATTCCTGATCTTTTCCAGATTTAAAACCCGTTTGCTGTACAGAAACCGTCGGATTTTCCCATAGCTGGCTCTGTTTGATATTGCTCTCGGCGATATCTTGTTGAGTTTGCCAAATTCCTGTTTGAGTCTGAAACTGCTTAACCTGATCGAGCACCTGTTCAAACGTTAAAACATTCTGTACCTGCTGCGATTGAGTATTCTCAGCAAGATTCTGATTTGAACTAGCAGCAGTTGTTACAACGCTAGTTGAAAGCGCAACTGCAACAACTAATGATTTAAGTACACAAGACGTACTCAGACTAACGAAACTTTTTTCGTATAAAAAAATAGACATAAAATAACCCTATGAAATAAATAATATTTCTGGTGGGCTAATTTTCGGCTACCCCACCTATAGCAGGGTTAAAACAGGAGGCGGGTCTTGTTTAGAGATATGAGGGGACTTATAAGAATTGGACCAATAATATTGTTGTTTTGGCTCAGATGACTGTATTAACGGTGAAACAAGTTTTTCTTGTGCTTCTACAATCACAACATGAAAACATGAAGGTAAATGATCATGATGATCGGACAAGTTTAAGGGAGCTTTATGAGTCCCCGCGATATCTGTCTTTTCCGTATGGCTATGCTGTGAAGCTTCATAACTCAACGCTGCATGATGACCAAAATGATGTAATGCCTTTTCCTGATTTTCATGGGCGCAAAATGCCGCTGCCACATTCCATAAACTTTGGAATATAAGCAAACAGAATAAGACGGACATGAAAAGTGCAGAACGTGGCAACAGCACACCATTAAACTAAGAAGTTGAACAAAGCCACTATAGCAGGCAGTGGGCATGTAATAAAATTACATCTAATAAGTAGCAGTATAGAAGCGATTCTAATCTCGCTTGAGTAAAGATAAGAATAAATCATTAAGAATCTCTATCTTTACTCATAGGAAACTAATTATTAAGTAATTAGTTTCCTACAAAATAAAAATTATTTACGCTTACAAGTTAAATGAGGGTTCTTACTTTCTTCAGCTTTAGCTTTTGTTTCTTGCTGAGACTTAATATTCTTTTCGAGAAATATTAACCCTCCATCAGCATGAGCCAAACTTGTTGAAAGAAGTAAAACCATCAAAACCGATTTTGTATTTAGTTTAATAGACATAATAATCACCAGATCTAAATATTCCGAATTTATTTAAGGACTTAACCCAGAAATAGAATTAATTTTTCGCATGCCTGAGTTAATCAATTTAGGACAAATCTTCTGAGTCACTAAGAAGCATGCGGATATACTTTCATTTCATTTTTAGAACCAACTAAACAATGAAGGGAGGACACCGTGTAGACGCAACTCATCAAAAAGTTGGACTAAGGCCGCAACCCAGATAAACCACACCACCTGCGTCAAAAAAATACGGAAATGCTTCGGCGAAACCTGATAGAACTCAGGCTCTTTAAAATTTTTGAAACTTGGTAAAAAGCGTGGAATTGTCTTTATATAATCTGAATATGCAGTTCCATATTTTTCACTTAGAAATGCTTCTTCTTGGCGTATAACAAAATGGTAGTAACAGAGAAAATAAAGCGTGAATACTATTGGAAAGATAAACGTCTCTGTAATCAACATGATCCCGACTCCACCCAGATAACTAAACAGATAGAGTGGATTTCTACATAAAGAATAGGGACCGTCTGTCACCAACTTGGCATTCTTAAATCCGGAAATGTAAAGACTGCACCATATTCTTCCCATTACTCCGCTGCCCACAAAAAACCATCCAAAGAACCATAAAATATGTTCCACGAATGCCGCTTGAAAATGCCATTTACTAAAACTTAAAGCAAGAATAATAGCTAAAACAAGCCCAATCACGCGGGAGCTCACAGTCCTAACACGGGGGGTAAATAAAATATTCATTTCCATAAACCTCCATCACTGTAAATCATCAGAGATAAGATAACCGATTCATTAAAATGATATTTTTGTGTTCCGGAAAAATTTGACAGAACCTTATATCCCGCCTTGTCATTAACATAAAGACGTGAATGTTTAAGCGAGTAATCTACATAGAAGATTGCTGCGCTTTGTTTGCACATATAATTAAGCATAAAATAACCCTTTGAAATAAATAAATTTCTGGTGGGTTATTTTTCGGCTACCCCACCTATAGCAGGGTTAAGACAGGAGGGGGATTTAAAGAGCCAAGATACGGGGACTGATAAGAATTAGACCAGTAATAGATTTGTGAAAGCTCATGTACACGCACAAAAGGTTCTTGAGCTTGTTGTGCATTTTCAGTCATCACTACATGAAAACATGAAGGTAAATGATCGTGATGATCTTGCCAGCTTAATGGAGCATTCTCAGAATTTTCTACAATACCAACATGTTCAGTCTGCCTATGGTCTGAAGATTGATATACATTTAAATCTGCATGATGACCGAAATGTTGTAATGCCTTTTCCTGATTTTTATGCACGCAAAATGCCGCTGCCACATTCCATAAGCTTTGGAATATAAGCAAACTAAACAAGACGGACATAAAAACTGTAGAACGTGGCAACGGTACACCATGACAGTAAATTGCACAAAGTCACTATAGCAAGCGATAGCAATGTAATAAAATTACAAAATGATTTTTGGTTAATTTATCGCTGTTTTAAAAAAGTTTTTTCTTTAGAAAAATTAATTTCCTGTTTGAGTTCCCACAATGTATAAACTATTTTCTACCCTACTTGTTGTCGTCTGTTTAAATTTGAGTGCTTGTGCCACGACATTACTTTCAGAAGCCTTACCTAACGAAACCACAAGAACCGAGAAAATCATTTTAGCAAAAGATCAAATCATTGCTTTAGGACAAGCTGTTCAAAACCAGCAAGAACAAGGGATCATCTTTGTAGGCAAAGACTATAGTTATTTAATGACCGAGGGAAGCGCTGAGCTATCAAAACTTCTTCATGCAATCCCAGCTGATCAGCGAAGTCTGACCAATCCGTCCCCACTGGTACTGACCATGGATGACCCAAATCATTTTCATGGTGTTTTACAAATACGCTATAACACGCGTATGGTTGATTTAAATGACTCGCAAAAAGACTTATTAAAATCTCTCGGCTTTAGACAAAATTTCAATACCATTTACAATCAGCAAACGGCACCTTACCCCTATATCAATATTTTCTTTAAAGGCCAGCTTTATCAATCACAGGAAGCTAAAAAGATCCAGAAAACCTTAGCGCAACCCTATCCGATTATCCTACAACAGGAAAATAAAATTACCAAAAAACATCCTTTGAAAAAGGCGACCCGTATGGTGCTCTATCCATTTGCCATGACCTTCGACGTGATTACGGTCGTTCCGTCACTGATGTGGGCTGATTTACGAGGCGAATTTAATAATTAATATTTCCAAATCCTTAAATAAAAAACCAGCCCTTAGGCTGGTTTTTAAATAAAAATCAACTAGCAATATATTATTCCAAATAACTTATTTATCTAACCTAGGATTTATTGCTGTTTTTGCAGATCAGAAGAGAAACGAATTACAACATCATCTACAACTTTATTAAATGCTTGATTGATCGACATTGGCTGCACATTCTCAATAGGCGCTTTTTTATTTCCAACGGTTGTTAAAATCATATGTGGGTAACGTTGAGAAGTTTCTTTACCTTGAGCATCAACATAATTAAATTTAAACTCATATTTATCAGCAATCGCATTACCAACAGCCCCAAAAGTCAAACCAGTTAAAACTCCTTTACCTGCAGCTTCACCCAAATCGGCCACATTATTCGCAGTTAAATGTAATTGTGCCTGCTTCTCGCCATTCGACTGAGTTGTTGGAGAAAATACGCCCGTTGCTCTTAAACTACGCTCAACTGCAGATTGTAGTTCTTTACCTGCTTTTGGAATAACCTCTCCATTCCTCTGAAACTCAGTAGTTAAAACCACTGGAATAGGTTGAGCTGGTCTTTTAATTTCCGAATAAGTGACAGACTTATAAGCAGGATCAACATACGATTTTACTGAAAGACATCCAGTAAGTTGTGTAGCTACAGCTACCCCTAAAGCAATAGTATAAAGTTTAATTTTTTTCATGATTTTCCAAAGAGGTATATTTACCTTTTAATAAATTGAGGCATAATATTAATCTTAATAAATTAAAAATATAAGTATAAATTCAATCACTTTAGAGATTTTTAATTTCTCATTTCTTAATATTTTTGAATAGGAAATAAAAAACCAGCCTTTAGGCTGGTTTTTTAAATTAACAGAGATTATCCGCTAATTTTTTTGTATTTAGTACGTTTTTGAACAGCGTCTTCACCTAAACGTGACTGACGGTATGCTTCATATTCTGCATAGTTACCTGTGTAGAATTCTGGCTGTTCATTTTCAAATGACAAGATGTGTGTCGCGATACGGTCAAGGAACCAACGGTCATGCGATACCACCATTACTGTACCTGGGAACACAAGAATTGCATCCTCAAGCGCACGTAAAGTTTCAATATCCAAGTCGTTTGATGGCTCATCCAGTAAGATAACGTTTGCACCTTGCTGTAAAATTTTCGCAAGTTGTAAACGGTTACGCTCACCACCAGACAATTCGCCTACGCGTTTTTGCTGGTCTTGGCCTTTAAAGTTAAAGCGGCCAATATAAGCACGTGAAGCAATTTCATAATCGCCCACTTTCAAAATATCTAAACCACCAGACACTTCTTCCCAAACAGTTTTGTTATTGTCTAGAGTGTCACGAATCTGACCCACGTAAGCCACTTTAACTGACTCACCTAAAGTCACAGTACCTGTATCAGGTTGCTGTTCGCCAGTCATCATACGGAATAAAGTCGTTTTACCCGCACCATTTGGACCAACGATACCTACAATTGCTGTTGGAGGTACAGTAAACGATAAGTTTTCGTACAATACGCGGCCGTCAAATGATTTGCTGATACCTTCCACTTCCACAACTTTATTACCCAAACGAGGGCCAGGTGGAATGTAGATTTCAGACGTTTCATTACGTTGCTGGAATTCTTTAGAGTTAAGCTCTTCAAAACGTTCCATACGCGCTTTGTTTTTCTTTTGCTGACCTTTCGCATTTGAACGAACCCATTCAAGTTCTTTTTTCAATGCTTTAGCAAAAGATTCTTCTTGTTTCTGCTCTTGTTCTAAACGAGCATTTTTTTGCTCTAACCAAGAAGAGTAGTTACCTTGGTAAGGAATACCATGTCCGCGGTCAAGCTCCAAGATCCACTCGGCAACGTTATCCAAGAAATAACGGTCATGCGTAATCGCAACGATTGTGCCAGGGAAATCTTTCAAGAAGCGCTCTAACCAAGAAACAGATTCTGCATCCAAATGGTTCGTCGGTTCGTCAAGAAGCAACATGTCTGGCTTTGAAAGCAATAAACGGCAAAGTGCTACACGACGGCGTTCACCACCTGAAAGCTTAGTTACGTCTGCATCCCAAGCTGGAAGGTTCAAGGCATCTGCCGCGATTTCAAGCTGGTTATTTAAGTTATGTGCATCCCAAGCATGGATAATTGATTCTAATTTTTCCTGCTCTTTTGCAAGTGCATCAAAATCTGCATCCGGATCTGCATATTCTGCAAAAACCTGATCAAGGCGCTCTAATGCATCTAAAGCTTCACGCACGCCATCTTCAACGTTACCACGAACGTCTTTAGTCGGATCAAGAGGTGGTTCTTGCTCTAAATAGCCGATTTTAATTCCAGGTTGTGCACGAGCTTCACCAGAGAAATCTTTATCTACGCCAGCCATAATACGAAGCAAGGTAGATTTACCTGCACCGTTCAAACCGAGCACACCAATTTTGGCACCCGGGAAAAATGATAAAGAGATGTCTTTCAAGATTTCGCGCTTTGGCGGAACCATCTTAGACACTCGGTTCATCGTATAAATATATTGGGCCACGCAGGACTCCTCAATTGAAAAACCAATACATCGCATAAGCGATAAATAATCGCGCGTATTATACGCTGAAAACCCCAACAACTTGAAGTTATGATTTCCATCGTACGGATTTATCAAACAATTTTCTTTTTCAATAAGTTGCAAAATGTTTATGGATAAGATTTATACAGCTTTTCAGCGTATATTTTTCTATCTTTATTCCTAAAATTAGAAAACAAACCAGAATTTCTGCAATTTTGTACATAAATTTTAGGCTAGACTCGCTCAATATTTAACTCACGAAGATGAAGTAATCATGACTTATAAAGATGAAACCTTAGCAATTCACGCTGGCTATTCACCCGAAGCGACAACAAAAGCGGTTGCGGTCCCTATTTATCAAACAACTTCGTATGCATTTGATAATACACAACACGGCGCCGACCTTTTCGATTTAAAAGTTCAGGGCAATATTTATACCCGCATTATGAACCCGACCACTGCTGTGCTTGAGCATCGCCTTGCTGCACTCGAAGGAGGAATTGGTGCTTTAGCCTTGGCTTCTGGAATGGCAGCGATTACCTATGCTGTCCAAACGATTACAGAAGCGGGAGACAACATTGCCTCCGTCTCAACTTTATATGGCGGAACTTATAATTTATTTGCCCACACCTTACCAAAACAAGGTATTGAAGTTCGCTTTTTTGATTATCAACAGCCTGAAAGCTTACGTAACTTAATTGATGATAAGACTAAACTTGTTTTTGTTGAATCAATTGGGAATCCACTCGGAAATATTATCGATTTAGAAGCAATTTCAAAAATTGCACATGAATATGGCGTACCTGTCATCGTCGATAATACGGTTGCCACCCCTGCCTTATTAAAACCATTTCAATATGGTGCCGATATCGTCATCCATTCGCTTACTAAATATATTGGTGGTCATGGCAATAGTATTGGTGGTGCAGTTATCGATAGCGGTAAATTTCCTTGGGGTAAATATCCAGAGCGTTTTAAAGTTTTGAACACGCCAGACCCAAGTTATCATGGTGTTAATTATGTTGAGGCATTAGGCGAGGCTGCCTATATAGCACGAGCTCGCGTTGTACCATTGCGTAATACAGGTGCTGCAATTAGCCCGCTCAGTGTCTTCTTGATTTTACAAGGCCTCGAAACTCTAAATCTCCGCATGGAGCGTCATACTGAAAATGCGCAAAAAATTGCGGAATATTTACAGACTCATCCGAAAGTAAAATGGGTGAATTACGCAGGTTTAAAAGATCATCCGCAGCACCAGCTTGCTCAAAAATATGTAAAAGGTAAACCTTCTGCAATTTTATCTTTTGGTGTTCAAGATGGCCGTGAAGGAGGTACTCGTTTCATCGATGCACTTCAGCTATTTACTCGTCTTGTGAATATTGGTGATGCGAAAAGTTTGGCTTGCCACCCTGCAACTACGACTCACCGTCAGCTCAATGAACAAGAGCTTAAATCTGCTGGTGTAAGTGAAGATATGGTTCGTCTTTCCATTGGAATTGAGCATATTGATGACTTAATTGCCGATTTAGAACAAGCACTTTCATCTGTATAACTTTTAAACTATTTATCAAGCCTCTGGAAATAGAGGCTTTTTTTATGGCTATATTAAATTCAATTTAAATCTATATTCACTTGAAACAGCTAATTGATCTATTCATACAAAATAGTTAATTTAAGATGAAAGATAAGAAATAAATCTAGCCCGATAGGTGCTAGGACTAACACCTACACTATTTTTAAATCGAGTTCGAAAAGTGACAGGAGAATTAAAACCACAGCATAAGGCAATTTCTTCAATCGACTGTGAAGAAGTTTCAAGTAATTCCTGAGCTCGTTGTATGCGCATGGTGAGCAACCACTGTAATGGTGTAGTTCCAATCTGTTCACGGAAACGTCGGGCAAATGTTCTTGGGCTCATATTTGCTTTACAAGCAAGTAATTTAATATCAATCTCGTCATCCAGATGAGTGTTCATCCACTCCAATAGCGTCGCTAAGCTATCACGTGTCTCTGGTATTTCATATTGGATAAACTGCGCTTGTCCTCCATCACGATTTAATGGAGCGACAGCAAGCTTTGCAGCCTGAGCAGCCACACTTTGTCCATAATCCCGACGCACAAGATGTAAACACATATCCAGTCCAGATGAAGCCCCAGCTGAAGTTATAAGACGCTCTTCATCAACGAACAATACTTTGGGATCGACCTTAATCTTGGGATATCGAGTAGCCAGCTCCTCTGCAAGCATCCAATGGGTAGTGGCCCGATATCCATCAAGAAGGCCCGTTTCTGCTAAAACAAACGCTCCCGAACAAATTGAAGCAATTCTTGCTCCTTTTTGCCACGCTTTAAGAATTGCAGTTTTTACTTTTGGATTAAGGGGCTGTTTAGGATCTTTAATACCAGGAATAATAATGGTGTCTGCATCAATAATATGATCAAGCCCCAAATGTGCCTGAAGCGTAAACGCTCCTGTATTTACATACTCAGCTTCGCCACAAACTTTTACACAATAGCCCATTTCACCATTTAATAACCGTACAAAACCAAAGACTTCGCATGGAATACCCAAATCAAATGGAATGAAATCATGTAAAGCTAAAATGGCTACCGTATGCATTGGTGAGAGCTCAATTAAAAACTTTTCCTATTTTGGCAGAAATCAAATTGGCAGTAAATGAACGGTTATTGTCATTTCTGCCACTTATAATAAAAGTCTAATACCTGACAGAATGATTTAGAAAAGTTTTTTATGTCAAAACCAAGAATGGAATCACTATTCTTTCAGTTCAGCTTGTCTATTTTCAAAATATAGAATGAATAGCTATCTAACCCCATTCTTATTAATGACAAATTAAATCTTCAAATGGGCTAAATATGGATCAATAAATATGGTTAATCCAAAAGCACTCAATATTAATCAATTTCAAAAATTGAAATTTTTTTCATTATTAGAGACAGTTTCTCTGCTGTTATTGGTTGTTGTTGCAGTGCCTTTAAAATATTTCAATGGATGGGATACAGGTGTTCATTTTATGGGGCCTATCCACGGACTTACATTTTTTACTTATATATGGTTCGCGGTACAAATGTTAGCAGAGAGCAAATGGACACCATTAGAACTATTAAGATTAGTGGTAGTTACCCTTATTCCGTTCGGCGTTTACTTTAATCTATCATTTATAAAAAATAAAATGACTAATTTAGACGAAGCTCAATCATCATGATCGAGCTTTTTACGACATTAAACCCATGGCTTAAAGCTATACATATAGTATCAATGACCATTTTTATAAGTGGCGTTCTTGCTGCTTCGTTTTCATTTAAAATAGATCTGGATATTACTGAAAATATCCATATTCCTGTTTGGGCTCAGCGTGAGTATCGATGGGATCAAATTATGACGACCCCAGCGCTCTTTATTACTTTTGCCTCGGGTTTAATCATAGCAATTCATGGTCAATGGTTCAGCTCTAAGTGGCTACCTGCAAAAATTGTATTCGTACTTATTTTGGCAGGTATTCATGGATTCCAAGCTAAGCTTTTACGGCAGATTGCAAATGGTATAAATGTAAGAAAAAAACAAGCAACTTTGATTATCCTCATCTGTACTATTTCAATCATCGTTCTTGCCATTATTAAGCCATAACATTACTGTTCATTCTTTAAGCAGCAAAAATCTATTAAACAATTATCATATTATTCAGAAGATTAGAGTAAATAAAATAATATCTCAATCTACATTTTAGAGTTTTTACTCTAAATAAATTGTTAAATTTCATATATTTACAGGCTAGACAATTTTTAAACATCTATTAAGATAAAGACAATATTTATGAGTTCATCTGGATGAATCTACGGTTGTAAAAAATAAAAATTACATACCGGAATAAATAGTCCCTGCCCCTACTTAGGTAAAATGCTGTGAATAAAAAATTAGAAGCTCTGTTCCAGGAAAAGGTACAAGATAAAGTCATTTTAGTGACAGGCGCCTCGAGTGGAATCGGATTAACGATTTCAAACAAACTTGCTGATGCTGGTGCCCATGTTTTACTGGTTGCCCGTACTCAAGAAACTTTGGAAGAAGTAAAAGCAGATATCGAAAAACGTGGTGGTAAGGCATCAATTTTCCCATGTGATCTCAACGATATGGAAATGATTGACCAAGTTTCTAAAGAAATTTTAGCAACTGTGGATCACATTGATATTTTAATTAATAACGCAGGTCGCTCTATTCGCCGTGCTGTACATGAGTCTTATGATCGTTTTCATGACTTTGAACGCACGATGCAATTAAATTATTTTGGCGCGGTTCGCCTAGTTCTCAATATCTTGCCGCATATGATTCAGCGTAAAGATGGACAAATCATTAACATTAGCTCGATTGGTGTTTTAGCAAACGCTACTCGCTTCTCTGCATATGTCGCGTCTAAAGCAGCGCTTGATGCATTTAGCCGCTGTCTATCTGCCGAAGTTCATGCACACAAAATTGCAATTACTTCAATTTATATGCCATTGGTTCGTACCCCAATGATTGCACCAACTAAAATTTATAAATATGTTCCAACCCTTTCACCTGAGCAGGCTGCTGACTTAATTGCTTATGCAATTGTGAAACGCCCGAAACGTATGGCAACCAACTTAGGTCGCTTAGCTTCAATGACTTATTCTGTAGCACCAGGCATCAATAATATGTTTATGTCGATTGGTTTCCGTTTATTCCCAAGTTCAGATGCAGCGAAGGGACAAAAAACTGAGAAATTAAACTGGGCACAAAAAGCTTATGCACGTATTTTCCCTGGTGAACACTGGTAATTTTGAGTTAATCGCATAACAAATAAAAAAGCGCCTTAACTAAGGCGCTTTTTTTAACTAAAGGACTGATCAATCAAGAAACTGAACGTGCCCTGTTTTTACATCGTAAATTGCACCCACAACTACGATCTCACCTCGATCAACCATATCTTTAAGCACGCTGCTATTATTAATAATGTACTGGATGTTGTAATGAACATTCATTGCTGTGACTTGACTAATAAAAGCATTACCTAATTCACGTGGCTGCATAATGTCATATACGCTATCAACCGAATGCATTAATGGTCCAAGTACATATTGAATATGTGGCATTTCCTTCACATCAGACACTTGCTTTTGCTCTAAACGCAATTGACATGCACTCGTCACCGCACCGCAATCGGTATGTCCTAAAACAACGATGACTTTAGAACCTTTAGCCTGACAAGCAAACTCAAGTGAACCCAATACTTTTTGTCCAGCAATATTACCTGCAATTCGTAAGCTAAACAGATCACCAATACCTACATCAAAAATCATTTCGGTGGGTGCACGTGAGTCCATACACCCAAGAACGGCTGCGATCGGATGTTGGCCTTCATCTGCAGTCACACGAATTTGTCGATAAATATCTCGTTGAAGACGTTCATTTTTTACAAAACGTTCGTTCCCCTCTTTAAGTAGGTTAACGACCTGTTGTGGACTCAACTTTTGTTGCAAATCATGTGTACTAATATCAATATCAAGTACCGCATCATCAACATCTTGATAGTGCTGCTTAAACCCGACCAGTTTAAGATTTACTTGGCGTTTAATAGCCGTTTCACTTTGATAATCTTGAATAACTTGATAGATATCAGGATCGATCGAATCACATTGAGTTGCATCAATAATGAGTTGTTGATGTTTATGTACGTGTTCCAATGCCGAAATAAGCGCAGAACGATTAAGAAAGGTGACTTGTGATGGGAGTTCAATACGTGTGACTACGCCATGCAAACGCTTCTCTCTATAAACACGAATACCTTTATTAAAATTGCCATAGAGAATAAAAGCACTACTGGTAAACAGGCCAATTAAAATTCCCATTAAAAGATCGGTCAGCAAAATTGCAACTAAGGTAATAATAAAAGGTAAAAACTGTTTCCAACCTTTTTGATAAAGCTGTTTAAATAGTTTTGGATGAGTAAGCTTAAAGCCTGTGACAATAAGGATCGCGGCCAATGCAGACAAAGGAATCATGTTCATTAATGGCACAAAGAACAAAACCGCCAACAGCAACAATACCCCATGAATAATGGTAGAGCATTTACTACGCGCGCCTGTATTTGCATTCACCGAACTACGTACAATCACTGAGGTGACGGGCATTCCACCAATTAAGCCCGAAACGATATTCCCTGTGCCTTGTGCCCAGAGTTCGCGATTAGGAGGAGAAGAACGTTTTTGAGGATCAATTTTATCTGCAGCTTCCAGATTCAATAAGGTTTCTAAAGAAGCCACAACAGCCAGTGTAATTGCCCCTGTGTAAATCATAGGCTCAGCTAAGTAGCTAAAATCAGGGAAAATTAATACTTTTTCGGGTGCTTGTAATATATTTGGCAATTGAATGAGATTATCAATTTGTACTGCCCATGCAGACCCCATACTCACTAAAATAAAATTTAAAACTGCTGCGAGCACAACTGCGATTAAGGCAGAAGGTAAAGCTAGTTTTTTAAGCGGACTGCTATCCCACGCTAAAATTAAAAATAAACTGAGTAAGCCAATAAGTGCCGCTCCTCCATCAAAACGTTGAAAGAATGCATCTGGTGTTGAAGTCCAAACCTCTTTCCATGAAAAATCAGAAAGTCCAAACAGATAAGGCAATTGCGTGGCAATCAGGATGACACCAATAGCGGCTAATAACCCTAAAATGACATTATTTGGAATAAAGTTCGCAAAAAAACCTAACTTAAATAATCCAAATAGAATTTGTAGAACACCGGCAAAAATAATACATAATAAAAAGGCGGCATAATTGCCGCCTAATTGTTCTAACTGTACAAGGATGACAGCAGTCAGCCCTGCCGCTGGGCCTGCAACGCTAATGTGAGAACCACTCAGTAAACCCACAATAATGCCGCCCACAATACCTGCAATAATACCAGAGATGATGGGAGCACCTGAGGCTAAAGCAATACCCAAACACAGCGGTAATGCCACGAGGAATACGACAACTCCGGACAAGAGGTCTTTTAAATGAAATCTATTTTTCAGGTTTAAAACCGACATAAAACAACCATTTATAATATAAAGAAATAAGCAAAGTTGTACTATTACAGCCTGAAAGTGAGTAAATGCTTCAAGGCTGGGTTGATGATGTCGAACAACTGAATATCATTAAAGTTTAGTTATGCTATAACGTTGTGTATTTAATTGTGTATTTAACAACGATTTGTTGATCTTAAGATTCACCTCATCTTTACGACTGTTTTTTTCTTATTTCGCTTTTATATAATTATTAAAAAAGTAATATTTTAACCCATAAAAAAAGCCTCCAATTGGAGGCCTTTTTATCAATTAAAGACTCTTATTTAGAACCTTTAATTCCTGCTTGTAATAACAATGCACCTAAACCACCAATCTTTTGTTCTTGTGGTTTCTCTTGCTTGCTACGCTGAGGGCGTTCAGCTTGATCTTTACGTGGTTGAGGACGTTTACCTTGAGGCTTACGTTCAAAACGCTGTTCTGTATTTTGTTCACGGCGTGGTGGACGCTGTGCTTTTACAGGTGCAGAACCTTCAGCACGCATACTTAAGTTCACGCGGTTACGTTCAACATCAACCTGCATAACACGCACTTGTACGATCTGGCCTGGTTTTACAACCTTATGCGGGTCAGAAACGAACTCGTTCGCTAATTCAGAAATATGAACTAAACCATCTTGATGTACACCAATATCAACGAAAGCACCAAAGTTTGTGACATTAGTGATCACACCCTCAAGTTGCATACCTTCAGTTAATTGGCCCACTTCAGTAATATCTTCGCGGAATTTAGCAGTACGGAACTCTGGACGCGGGTCACGACCCGGTTTTTCAAGTTCAGCTAACACGTCTTGTACTGTTGGCAAACCAAATTTGTCATCAACAAATTCATCAGCTTTTACTTGGCGAATGATTTCGGTATTACCAATGATGTCTTTCACAGTTGTCGCTTTTGCTGCAACAATTTTCTCAACAAGACCATAACTCTCAGGGTGAACAGCAGAAGCATCTAAAGGTTCAGAACCATTTTGGATGCGTAAGAAACCAGCCGCTTGTTCAAACGTACGCTCACCTAAACGTGGTACGCTTTTCAAAGCTTGACGGTTATCAAAACGACCATGCTCTTTGCGATATTCAACAATTTGCTGAGCAATGGCTTTATTCAAACCTGCAATGTAAGCCAAGATTGCTGGCGATGCTGTATTTACATCAACACCAACAGCATTCACACAGTCTTCAACTACCGCATCAAGTGTTTTAGCCAAACCAGTTTGATTTACGTCATGTTGATATTGGCCTACACCAATTGATTTCGGATCAATCTTAACAAGTTCAGCAAGTGGATCTTGTAAACGGCGAGCAATCGACACTGCTCCACGAATTGAAACATCAAGCTCTGGAAGTTCAGCCGCTGCAAGCTCACTTGCAGAGTAAACAGATGCACCCGCTTCACTTACAGTCACACGTGTTAATTTAAGGTCGTTGTTTGCAGCCATCATTTCAGCCACTACAGCTTCTGTTTCACGGCTAGCTGTACCATTACCAATAGCAATAAGCTCTACATTATATTCACGGCATAGACGTGCAAGCTCAGCAATAGAACCTTCTTTGTCTTCTTTAGGCGCGAATGGATAAATCGTGCTATGAGCAAGTACATCACCTGCATCGCTTACTACTGCCAGTTTCACACCTGTACGAATACCAGGGTCAACACCTAAAGTAGTACGACCACCTGCTGGCGCTGATAATAATAAATGACGAAGATTTTCAGCAAATACCTGCATTGCTTCTGCTTCGGCAGTAAGTCGTTTCTCTGTTAGCAATGAATGCTCGATTTGAGGACGAACTTTACCCAACCAGAATAATTTTGCAGTTTGTTTTAAGAAATCTTGACGTGCTTGAGGTTGAATTTGCTCAAGGTTGTATTCAGTTTCAATACGCGCTAATGGTGCATCATCTTCACCATCAACTTTTAAACCTAATACGTTTTCTTGACGCCCACGTAACATCGCCAATAGACGGTGTGAAGGTAATTTGTTTAAACCTTCAGAAAATTCAAAGTAATCACGGAATTTTTTACCGACTTCTTTCTTTTCTTCAGAAGCAACAGTACTTTTTAAAACCGCAGTTTTTGCAAAAGTTGCTTTTAATTCTGTAGTAAGTGCAATATTTTGTGCCCAGTCATCAATCAGAATATGCTGGATCGCATCTAACTGACTTTCAACATCTGGATAGTCTTCATGACTAAAACCAGCCAATGCTTCTGTCGGGTCAACTTGTTCTGCAATAATTTTTTCAGCAATCGGTCCTAAACCTGCTTCTTTTGCTTTAAAAGACTTACTTGTACGCTTAGGACGATACGGTGCATAAATTTCTTCTAAAGCATTTTTTGTTTCGGCTGCATTCACCCGCGCCAACAAGTCATCATTCAACTTATTCTGTTCTTGCAATGACTGAATGACCTTTTCACGGCGCTCATATAAATCACGTAAATACGCTAAACGAGTATCTAATTGGCGTAACTGCGTATCATCTAAACCTTGTGTTACTTCTTTACGGTAACGGGCAATGAATGGAACACTGGCACCTTCGTCAATTAAGCGGATGGCAGCTTCTACTTGGTTTGGACGTACGGCAAGCTCACTTGCCAACTGCTGAACTAAGTCAGTCATCGTGTTTGATCCCACAAGGATAAAGTTTAAAAGCACTGATTATAAAGACCAAGCCCATAAAATCCACACTTGTTTGCGTATTCAAAACGTTTTTTTGTATTGACTCTGAATATTTATACTTTTTACGACTACTAGAGCACGCAAAAACAGTGATTTAAGTATGAAAAAGTTAAGACTGAACCCTACCTTTTAATCTTTAAAAAATATAAACGTATGACTTATGTCATGAACATGACAAAAAATTAATATAATTTATGAGAAAATGATCATATTGATACATAGCCCAAAAGATAAAAACATTGAGGTTGAGCACTACTTTATTCTTCTAATTTCTTATCTACTCAATTTTTTTATCTTATTCAGCAATCAAAAGTCTATTATATTTATTTCAAATAACTGATTTGAAACAATTAGTTATTACTATTGAGTTATTATAAATTTATTGAAAATTTAACTATTTGTTGTTTTAGGGCGGTCTTTGCTAAATTATGGGCTTAAGATGTTGTTTTTTGGTTTCAAACCACCTTGAAAATTGTAATTTTGAGCAAATTGATACATAGTCTAAACAAGAACATCAGCATTATACTGAGGGCTTGTTGGCAATAAGCCTATCCGACCCAATAATATATAAATTATGACTTTAAAAGGGAGTACATCATGAGTTTAGTTGTACCTGCTGAACATCCTGAAACCGTACACAACGAAACGGATCGTGTCGAACGTATTTTAGTGGTCGATGACGATGTGCGTTTACGTACCCTCTTGCAACGTTTTTTGGAAGATAAAGGCTTTGTTGTAAAAACTGCCCACGATGCTTCGCAAATGGACCGTTTATTACAACGTGAGTTATTTTCACTTATCGTACTCGACTTTATGTTACCGGTTGAAGATGGTTTAAGTATTTGCCGTCGTTTACGCCAATCAAATATTGATACACCAATCATCATGTTAACAGCACGCGGTAGCGATTCAGACCGTATTGCCGGTCTTGAAGCTGGTGCAGATGACTACTTGCCAAAACCATTTAACCCAAATGAGCTTTTAGCCCGTATTCGTGCAGTATTACGTCGCCAAGTTCGTGAAGTTCCGGGTGCACCAAGCCAACAAGTTGAAGTAGTAAGCTTTGGACCATGGTCTTTAGATTTATCTACCCGCACACTGACACGCGAAGGGCAAATCGTTACCTTAACAACTGGCGAATTTGCTGTATTAAAAGCATTGGTACAACACCCACGTGAACCATTAACACGCGATAAATTGATGAACTTAGCGCGTGGCCGTGAATGGGGTGCAATGGAACGTTCAATTGACGTTCAAGTTTCTCGTTTACGTCGTTTAATTGAAGATAACCCTGCACGTGCACGTTACATCCAAACTGTATGGGGTGTCGGCTATGTATTCGTTCCAGATGGTGCTGAATAAGCTTGAGATAAGATAGAGTGAGTTTAGAACCAATCGCCCCACAGAACTTTACCGATTACGTGACCTACTCAGAGCGTAAACGGACTCGATGGGAACGTTTTCTCGACAAAATAAAGCCACGTTCTGCTGCCATGCGTACCACTATTCTGGTACTGCTGGTGGTGTTCTTTAGCTTATTTATGTCGTTATGGTTCTTTTGGCGCACTCTTTATTTACCTGAAATTCAACAGCACGCCCGTTATCTTGCGGTTGAGCTTGAGCTCGTCAATAATCCTGATATACGAATTTTTCATCGTGAAAATGAAGTAGATATTGATGCGTGGTTGCGTAATCGAGTCGGTATTGAATACGTTACCAACCCCAAAGAATATCCAAGTGTCCGAGAAAAGGTCATTGCCGAGTTTTTTACCAATCACGTTGAAAATAAGCTGGCAAATGAGATTGGGACTAAAGACGTTACCGTTTACTTCCAGTTTAAACCGAGCCCACGCATTTGGATTCAAACACCTGAAATGCATGGGAACTGGGTTCGAGAGCCTTTAAAAACCTATGCCAACTATAGTCCTGAACTTTTAGTGGGTTGGGTCGTGGGTGTTCCATTACTGTCGGCTATCATTATTTTAATTTTGGTTCGACAGATGAACCGCCCTCTGCGTCGTTTGCAAAATGCAGCCAATGAATACAGTAAATCAGGAACAGCGCCGTATCTTGATACCAATCACGGTCCACTAGAAATTCGTCAAGTAAACCAAGCGTTTAATCGTATGGTCTACACACTCGATCAGACTGAGCGTGAGCGACGTATTATGTTGGCAGGTATTTCACATGATTTACGTACTCCACTTACACGCATACGTTTAACAGCAGAGATGCTGCCTGATGAGTTTTTACGTGAAGGCTTGGTCTACGATGTAGATGATATGGATGCAATTCTTAATCAGTTCATTTCCTACATGCGCGATGGCTCAGATGAGGAGTTGAAAGACACCAATATCAACATGCTTTTGCAAGAACTTGTTGTGCAATTTAAACCTCTCGATATTCAATTCGAGATGCAGGATGTACCCATTATTCCGGCACGTAGTCTTTCTTTAAAAAGATTGATTGCCAACTTGATTAATAATGCGAAACGCTATGGTGCTGAACCGATAGAGCTCAGTGCAAAAGTAGAAAATGAATCTATTTTAATTACTGTTGCGGATCATGGTGAAGGCATTCCGGCAGATCAAATTGAAGAGTTAATGCAACCTTTTGTTCGCGGAGACTCAGCAAGAACCATTCAAGGTAGTGGTCTTGGGCTGGCTATTGTTAAACGTATTGTCGATATTCATCATGGCGAGATTCAAATTCATAACCGTGAACAAGGTGGTTTAGAGGTTATTATTTCTTTACCAATCCCAAAACCGAGTACCGAAGAAAATACCTCAACCAATCCATTGGAAAAAATAAAACAAACTTTAAGTGAGCGCTTTTAATTTGATCAATCAGCAATTAAAAGCCTTGTTTTAATGATAAATAAAAGCAATAAAAATCAATTAAATAAAAACTATAAATATAATTTATACCGCCATTTATTTACAAAATTAGACCTTAGCCTAACACCTATGCACTTTTCAATTTTTCATAGCTAAAATCCCGTATGTTTTGACAATATTGAGGATGTCCAATGTCTTTAAGTCGTATTCGCCTAGCTTCTCTTCATGACAAGGTCATCAGTGCTGAACAAGCTGCGCAATTCATCGAAAATGGAATGACCGTTGGTATGAGTGGTTTTACTCGTGCCGGTGAAGCTAAAGCTGTTCCACAAGCACTTGTAGAGCATGCAAAGAAAAATCCGTTAAAAATCACGTTAATTACGGGTGCTAGCTTAGGTAATGACTTAGACAAACAACTCACGGAAGCAGGTGTTTTATCTCGTCGTATGCCATTTCAGGTAGACAACACTTTACGTCGTGCGATTAACAACGGCGAAGTTATGTTTATTGATCAACATTTATCAGAAACTGTTGAGCAAATGCGTAACCAACAACTTAAACGTCCAGACGTTGCGGTAATTGAAGCAATTGCGATTACTGAAGATGGCGGCATTATTCCAACAACTTCTGTAGGTAACTCTGCAAGCTTTGCTATTTTTGCCGAAAAAGTTATTGTTGAAATCAACACATCTTTAAGCGAAAGCTTTGAAGGTTTACACGACATCTATATTCCGACTTACCGTCCAACACGTACTCCAATTCCATTAACAAAAGTGGATGAGCGTATTGGTACAACGGCAATCCAAATCGATCCTGCAAAAATTGTAGGTATTGTATTTAACGATACACATGACTCACCATCAACAGTAACTCCTCCAGATGATGAGACTCAAGGCATTGCAAACCATCTAATTGCTTTCTTTAATAAAGAAGTTGCAGAAGGTCGTTTACCGAAAAACCTTGGTCCATTACAAGCAGGGATTGGCTCTATTGCCAACGCTGTACTAACAGGTTTAAAAGATTCTGATTTTGAAGACCTCATCATGTACTCAGAAGTACTACAAGACTGTACTTTTGAACTCATTGATGCAGGCAAAATGAAATTTGCTTCTGGTAGCTCAATTACCCTTTCTGCAAAATGTGGTGAAAAAGTTTTTGGCAATATCGAAGCTTACAAAGACAAATTAGTGCTTCGTCCACAAGAAATTTCTAACCATCCTGAATTAGTTCGTCGTTTAGGGATTATCGGTATTAACACTGCGCTTGAGTTTGATATTTACGGTAACGTGAACTCAACTCACGTGTGTGGTACTAAAATGATGAACGGTATCGGTGGTTCAGGTGACTTCGCTCGTAACGCTCACTTGGCGATCTTTGTAACCAAATCAATTGCTAAAGGCGGCGATATCTCTTCTATCGTGCCAATGGTGAGCCACGTTGACCACAGTGAACACGATGTTGATATTTTAGTGACAGAGCAAGGTTTAGCTGACTTACGCGGTTTAGCGCCTCGTGAACGCGCTCGCGCTATTATCGATAATTGTGTACACCCACTTTATCGTGATGCATTAAATGACTACTTTGACCGTGCATGCGCTAAAGGTGGACATACTCCTCACTTACTTCGTGAAGCGTTGTCTTGGCATGCAAACTTCGAAGAAACAGGTCAAATGCTTCAAGCAGCACCAGTTGCAAAATCAGCTTAAATCACTGGTTTAATTCAAGCACTCCTTCGGGGGTGCTTTTTTATTTGTTTAAATTATTAATAAAAAACTGCTCAAGCCCGAATTTTTATTTTATCTTTTCAGCACATCAAAACAAAAAGTAGAAATCCATATGTTTATTATTCGTCAATTTACAAATGCAGATCTGGATGATGTCGTTATTTTATGGGAAAGCTGTGGTCTGACCCGTCCTTGGAATAATCCTGAAACCGATATTTTCAGAAAAGTCTCACAACAGGATGATTTGTTCTTGGTTGCCATTAAAGATGAGCAACTGATTGGCACGCTTATGGGCGGCTACGACGGCCATAGAGGCTGGATTAACTATTTGGCTGTTCACCCCCACCAACAACGCTTAGGAATCGCTACAGCGCTTGTTCAGCAGCTTGAGAAGCGACTGATTGCTCGCGGCTGCCCAAAACTTCAATTATTAGTCCGTAAAGACAATTTGAATGTGTTGAACTTTTACGAACAGCTTGGCTATGACGAGGTAGAAGCCGTGTGCTTAGGAAAACGACTTATTCGTGATAGTTCTCATGATTAGACCCAAGTTTCGGTTGGGCTATTTTTAGAAAGTTAAGGCGATATTGGGGATAAACCTGTTTGCTTGTGGATAAAATGAGATTTATACACAGGTAAGACTTAATATTTTTATTAAATAAACAGGCATGAAAAAAGCCCCATACATTATGTATGGGGCTTTTTCGAATATGGTGGCGAGACCCAGGATCGAACTGGGGACACACGGATTTTCAATCCGTTGCTCTACCTACTGAGCTATCACGCCGATGGCCTGTATTAAGCCGTATCTCAGAACAATAGTCAACAACTATCCTGAGTTTCTGATTTAAATGAGTATTTTTTATACTTAAAAAAAATCCCTGATGGGATCAGGGATTGAAAACACAAATAATGGTGGCGAGACCCAGGATCGAACTGGGGACACACGGATTTTCAATCCGTTGCTCTACCTACTGAGCTATCACGCCGAAGTGGGCGTATTAAACAATGTTTATAAGAAGACGTCAAGCAACTTCCGTTTTTTTTGTAACAAGTGATTATTTTTAAATCACAATCACAAAATAATAGAAGCTTTTAGTGATGTAGTTTACCAATGTGAGCCAAACAGCGATGAATCGCGCCACAGCCTGGTTCAAAAGTTTTAACACCTTTTGACTCTTCTATACGGCAAGCTTCTTCGACTAAGCGCTCAGCTACCCCACGACCACGGTTCGCAGGGTGCACAACAATATACTCAAGAACCTTGCTTTCGCCTTGTCCTGAAGACCAAATTGCACCTATAATTTTGGTGTTAAATTCGGCAGTGTATAGCGTGGTATACTGTTGTAAATCTTGTTCAAGTTGTTCAATCGCATCGTGCCCGTCACCAAACTCCGGACTTGTATCATACAGTCGCTCAAGCTGATCGCGGATCTCTGAATTATCTAGAGAACTATAAGCATGTACGGTAATAGGCATTGATTAACCCTCCTGAGCAAACTATGATGCTGTCACGAATTCGTCACAGCGAAATTGTCGTTAACATCCAATCATTTTTGACGTTTTTTGAGGAACGTGTCCATGACGCAACGTATCAGTGAAGTGGTTAGAAATACCAATGAAACCAAAATTCGAGTTCGTTTAAATCTCGACGGTACTGGTCAAGGCACACTAAACACTGGAGTTCCATTTTTAGACCATATGATTGATCAAATCAAGCGACATGGCTTATTTGATATCGATATTCATTGTGACGGAGACCTCGAGATTGATGACCACCACACCGTAGAAGACTGTGGTATCACGCTTGGACAAGCTTTTGCACAAGCTTTAGGCGATAAAAAAGGTTTAAAACGCTATGGTCATTTTTATGCACCATTAGACGAAGCTTTATCTCGCGTTGTTGTAGATTTATCTGGTCGTCCGGGATTATTTATGGATATTCCATTTACTCGTGCACGCATCGGTACCTTTGATGTCGATTTATTTTCTGAGTTTTTCCAAGGTTTCGTAAACCATGCGCTTATGACCTTACACATCGATAACTTAAAAGGTAAAAATAGCCACCATCAAATCGAAAGTGTGTTCAAAGCACTTGCTCGTGCTTTACGTATGGCATGTGAAGTTGATCCACGTGCAGAAAACACGATTGCATCGACAAAAGGTAGCCTCTAATGACACGTATCGCGTTACTTGATTATGGCATGGGCAATCTACACTCAGCGGCTAAAGCACTTGAGCATGTGGGCGCTACAGTCGATGTGACCAATGATCCAAAGTTAATTGCACAAGCCGACAAAATTGTTTTTCCAGGTGTGGGTGCAATGCGTGACTGTATGCAAGGTATGCGTGAAGCAGGTATTGATGAAGTTGTACGTAAAGCTGCTTTTAATAAACCTGTTCTTGCGATTTGCGTAGGCATGCAAGCATTACTACAAAGTTCTGAAGAAAATGGCGGTGTAGACGCATTAGGTATTTTTGACGGTGTCGTAAAACATTTCCCTCAAATGGAAGGTTTAAAAGTACCACACATGGGCTGGAACCAAGTTCACCAAATGGACCCAAGCCATCCAATGTGGAATAACATCGAACAAGATGCTCGCTTCTACTTTGTACATAGCTACTATGTCGAACCAAAAGATGAAAGCGTTGTGGCTGCGACTTGTGAGTATGGTGTGAATTTCTGCACAGCAATTCATAAAGATAATTTATTCGCGACTCAATTCCACCCAGAGAAAAGTCATATTGCTGGTTTGCAGTTACTTAAAAACTTTGTGGAATGGAATATTTAAACTGATTTAAAACTGAAAAAGATCAGGTCTAGATGGCCTGATCTTTTTTTTATTTACAATAACAACTAATCATTTATAGAATGATGTTTTATTCAACAAAATATTGAATATTTATACTTTTAAATAAAACCAAATGATCAGGAAAACAAAATGAATTCACCTTTTGAAAATCAGCCACTTCAACAAGATTCACCCTTTAAAGCTAGTGGTCGTTTTGGGCGACTCTCTTATGCTGCTTGGACATTCTTATTTTCACTCGTCATCGGTATCGCTGTTGTCATCATCGCTTTTACTTTTGGGTTTACATCTAGTCAGGAACTAACTGGCCTTTCTACGGCAGGCATGATTGTTATCGCCATTCTTTATATTGTTTGCCTCTATGTAAGTTTTGTATTTACCATCCGCCGCTTGCATGACCGCAATAATACAGGATGGCTATCGTTACTCATGCTGATCCCTGCCGTAAACCTGATTTTTATGATCTATCTCTTTGCGGCAAAAGGTACAGAAGGCAATAATGATTACGGCCCACAGCGCCCTACTCCTAGTTGGGAACGCATTTTAGGCTGGATTTATATTATCCTAATTCCACTTGCTTTGGTTTTTGCTGTCGTTGCCACAATCATGTCTCCAACCTATGAAGGCTATGTCGAGAAAAGTGAAAGTGTAGTCATTGGTACACCTTCTCAGTCTCAGTAATTTTTAAAGACATTCATAAAGCCTAGTCCTCTAGGCTTTATTCATATATAAAGTGAATAGCCCAATTCATTTGTACGCTGTTAAATATGTCCGAAGCCGTTGCCCTCCTTGATAAAGCCTCTATTCAGCAGCTTCCTCCTTTTGAAAATCTTAACCACCATAATATTGTGGTGATTGAAAATATTGAGCAATGCAAAAGTATTGAAGAAGAATTAAAAAACGCTGCAATTTTGGGATTTGATTCTGAGTCTAAACCTACATTTAAAGTGGGTGAAATCTCAACTGGTCCACACTTAATTCAACTTGCTACAACACAAAAAGCCTATTTATTTCATGTCAATTCATCGACTTTAAAATTCTTGCAGCCCATTTTATCTAACCAGAAGCAAATTAAAGTCGGTTTTGGCCTTAAAAATGATAAGCATATTTTTCATAAAAAAGGTATAGAGCTAGAAAGTTGTGTGGACCTTGCCAAAGGATTTAGTCACTTTGGTTTTAAACAGCAAATGGGCTTACAAAAAGCGGTGGCATTGTTATTTGGACAATATCTGGCAAAGTCGAAAAAAGTCGGAACTTCAAACTGGGCACGAAAGCCACTTACACCACAACAAATAAATTATGCCGCCGCCGATGCTTATGCTGCATTACTCGTATTTGAAGAGCTCAGAAACCAAAAACTATTACCTGCTCACATTTCACAAACTATTCAAACCGCACTTCAAGCGTAAAGTAATAAAAGTCTTTTCTAAGGCTTAGCGATTGATCAATACTTTGCTAAGATGTGCACAATTTCATAAACATGATGAAGCAAGGAGCGGAAGCATGCTAATCATTCCAGCAATTGACCTGAAAGATGGTAAATGTGTGCGTTTAAAACAAGGGCGTATGGAAGACGATACCGTTTTCTCTGACGATCCGGTTGCAACTGCCCAGCATTGGGTAAATGAAGGTGCGCGCCGTTTGCATTTGGTTGATTTGAATGGCGCTTTCGCAGGTACTCCAATTCATAAACCTGTTGTTGAAGCGATTGCTAAAGCTCAGCCAGAATTACCAATTCAAATTGGTGGTGGTATTCGCTCATTAGAAACCATTGAACACTATTTAGAAGCTGGCGTGACGTTTGTCATTATCGGTACTAAAGCTGTTCAAGAGCCTGAATTTGTAGAAGAAGCTTGTAAACGTTTCGCAGGCCACATCATTGTTGGTATTGATGCCATGAATGGTATGGTTGCAACTGACGGCTGGGCAAACGTTACTGATGTGAAAGCAACTGATTTAGCGAAACGCTTTGCTGATGCAGGCGTGTCTAGCATTGTTTATACAGACATTGCTCGTGACGGCATGATGCAAGGTGTAAACGTTGAGCAAACTGTAAACTTGGCTCAATACTCAGGCTTACCAGTAATTGCTTCTGGTGGTGTAACCAACCTTGATGACGTTCGTAACTTAAAAGGTCAACCGGGTATTTTAGGTGCGATTACAGGCCGCGCAATTTATGAAGGTACTTTAAACCTTCGTGAAGCTCAGCTTTTGTTAGATGAAAACCGTCTTTAATTTTTAAGATGTAAAAAAAGAGCCGCTTTAGGCTCTTTTTTATTGCTGTCTTGAAAATATATTCCAAATCAATACACCACATTACGAGTAAATTTAAGTACTTGGTTACCACTATTGATATAGGTATAAGTAGCAGAACTTTCAAAAATAAAAGACGAACCAGCAGAAATTATTTTTTTGCTATCTGTAAATTGTATGGTCAGCTCACCTTCTAATACGTAAATAATTTCCTGCCATCCGTCTGCATCTGCTTCAGCAACGTAAGACTCTCCCACAGCCAACGACCATATCCAAAGCTCAACTTGGGAACGAGATGGAACTGAAGCGAGCAAGGTTGCTTTACTTTCTTCATCTTCACCCTGCCAAGCGAGTGCATTTACTACAGCATGTTCTTTATGCTCAGGTGCACTCACAATCGTTTTAAAATCCACACCCAACACTGCTGCAATCGCATCGAGTTTAGCCAAACTAATATTGACCTGCCCTGTTTCCAAAGCAGCAATGGTTCGTCTACTCACACCTGCCTGATCTGCCAAATCTTGTTGACTCAAATCTCGCTCATCTCTTAATGAACGAATATTTGTGCCTACGTGCTGTAAAACGTTACTTGACTGGCTCATAAAATGGATTAGCAAGAAAATTTGAGCAATATATTGCACAAAATACAAGAATAGCGCAATATGTGCAGTATATTGCACAATTTAATTTAACTTGAGTATGTCACCAATTTCTCTGAGTTCAAGCAAAGCCCCACAGTTAGCCCTGATTCTGATTACGATCATTTGGGGAGGAACATTCCTTACTGTGCAGTATGCGCTGAATTTTGCATCACCTATGTTTTTTGTAGGCTGTCGTTTTGCTGTAGCAGCTCTTACTTTGCTTCTTATTTCATTAAAAAGTATGAAAGGTGTCACTTTAAAAGATTTAGGCGCTGGTAGCGCGATTGGCCTTGTGATTGCGGCAGGCTACGGCACCCAGACCATTGGCCTACAAACCATTCCGAGTAGTGAATCCGCTTTTTTAACGGCGTTATATGTTCCGCTTGTTCCTATTTTAATGTGGCTCATCTTTAGAAAAACTCCACATATTATGACTTGGGTGGGAGCTGCTCTTGCGTTTGCTGGCCTTGTTTTCTTAACGGGAAATGGTTTTGAGCAAATTTCATTAAGTTTTGGGCAGCTGTTAACAATCTTGGGTGCCTTTGCGATTGCTTTAGAAATTATTTTTATTAGCTACTTTGCTGGAAAGGTAAATTTACGCCGCGTCACAATCATTCAACTTGGTGTCGCTTCTCTACTTTCTTTCGCCATCATGCCTGTAGTGGGTGAACATACGATTCCAGCATTTTCATGGCCCCTAGTACTGATTGCTATTGCATTAGGTTTAGCGAGTGCACTCATTCAATTTATTATGAACTGGGCTCAACGTGTGGTTGATCCTTCACGTGCTGCAATTATCTATGCAGGCGAACCTGTTTGGGCAGGAATTATTGGTCGAATTGCAGGTGAGCGTTTGCCATTGATTGCCCTTTTGGGAGGTGCTTTAGTGGTCTTAGGCGTTTTAGTCAGTGAGTTAAAAATTAAGTTACCTATTAAAAAAACTAAAAGAATTCGAGAATAAAAAAAGAGAGCGTTAAGCTCTCTTTTTTACTATCTATTATTTTTTCTTCAATAACGTACACGATTGGTAGTACTCAACCGTCGGCATTGGGTCATAAAATGGATGGAGCAAAGTTTTCCATTCTTGATAAGCCTCAGACTTCCTAAACCCTTCTGTATGGTTTTCAATTTCATCCCAGAAAATCATTAAAATATAATGATGGGGATCGGTTGCATGCTTAATCAGTTGAACAGCATTAAAGCCTTTCATTGGATAAACAATATGTTTAGCCTGCTCGAATGCCTCAAGAAATGCTTCACTTTGCCCAGACTTTATACTCAAATGTACATGTTCAATAATCATAATTTATTGATACATCGGGCGGTTATCATTTAACGCAATCAATCCACGAATTGCACGATATACAATCCAGATCCACGCAGCACCAATTACGCCCACACAGAATACGGTCGATGAAACGGCAACGCCTGCAAATAGATTAGTGTTTTCGCCTGTAAAGAACAGGAAAATAAACGGCAGAAAGGCAATAATATTCCAAGCCAGATACCACCAGAATGTTCTGATTTGCCATGTAAAGTGGCTCGCAAAAATCGAGCCTTGTACATCAGAACGTTTTACGTAGTTAATAATTAAAGCAATAACCGCAAGTAAGCCGCCTGTAAAAATGGCGACAATATAAAGTACATATAAAATAAGTGTTAAAGTACGATTTGGATCTTGGTCGATAGAACTATTCATTTTTATACCTCTCAAGTTTATTAAAACGATTTACTTTTATGAGCCCCGCAATACGTTTAAGGGAGAAATTAGCCACAAAATCAAAAGTAAATGAAAGAATATGGTACAAAAATAAATCTTACGAAAGGGTTGTTTTTGTGTTTTATGTCTCAGTTTTTGTTGTGCCCACCATGCAGCTGGCCAACCTCCTAAAAAGCTAACAATGTGCAATGTTTGTTCAGGTACACGGCGATTACCCAATTGTGCGGCTTCTTTATCTTGAGAATAAAGCCAATAACTTAAGGCATTCATCATTAAAACAAATAACAACGTATAAGCTGGCAAAATATGAATAAAGCTCATAATTCCCATTAAAACGAAATAAAATACGATCCCCATTTGCATTGCAGACCATGGACTGGCTTGAAAAGAAGATTCTGCTTTTACGGGCTTTGACGCTTTTCGGGTTTGAGATGCTTTTAAATAGGTGACCTGCTGAGCACGAAAACGGCCTCGTTCATCGAGAATCACCCGATATTCCAGTGCACATCCAATAATTGGCCGAGGTCCGGGGCGTGCAAAATCTTTGATATGCAAAAAGACTCGCTCTTTTTCAGCATCGTCCGGCTGAATAAAGCCATAACCTTTTTCGTCGAACCATTCGACTAAACGCCCCTGATCTCGCATCTCTATTCCTTTTATGCTTTTACATGGCTTAAACGGTCTTGCATCATTGCTCGCATTTCTTGCGGGTCTTTTTGCAAAATGTCATCGCCGGTACGTCCTTCTTCTTTATTTTTTTGAGCAACTTGCAGACGCATTGACCAAAAACGGCATGCTGCCATTGCCAAGAATACATCTAAACATGCAAGCTCATCTGAAGTCAGCGTACGAACTTTTTGGTATGCCGCTAAGTAAGCTGCGACTTTGTCTGAGTTTAAATGCGCTGCTGGATATTCGGTACAAAAATCATTAATGGTAATCGCAATATCAAATAGCAATTCATCTTGATTTAACTCATAAAAATCTAGAATACCTTGTAATTGCTCACCTTCAAACAAAGTATTGTCACGGAACAAATCAGAGTGAATAAAACCTGTTGGTCGATTTGAATACTTCGCTGTTTTCGCATTAAAAGCTTGATAGACCTGCTCAAGTAAAGTTTGATCATCTTGAGTCATGCTTGGTTTCAGCTGTTCTGCAACACCTGTCCAATATTGATGATCACGTCGATATTCACGTTCAAGTGGAAAATCTTGTAAAGCCACATGCAGTTTCGCCTGTGCATCTGCAATCGCTGCAACTTGCGCTACTGTGGTTTGCATGGGATGGCGACCCATTAAACGTGGTGCAATTTGTGCAGGCTTGTCTGCAATCACATGAACCGCTTGGCCGCTGTGTTTTAACGGCACGGCAACGGGTACATCATGAGTGCCTAATTGTTCAAGAACAGGAATGAGTTCGCCCGCCCCTTGCGCATCTAACTCTTCAAACACGGTGAGTACATATTGTTTGCGGTTTACATCAACCAGAAAATAATTGGTGTTTTGAATACCTCCCTGAATTGGGTTCAGCTCCAACACCTCTAATCCATAAGGTGCTGCAAAGGTGCGAACTTCATCTAAACTCAACGGGGTATAAACCGACATGGAAAACCTGCAAAAAACATCTGTGAAGTTTGATAGAATACCTCTTCCCTCCATGAAGGTGTAGCGCCTGTGTAGGAACTTTCACCAACGGCGATTATTTTTGGAAAAAGCTATGCTTGCTAAACGTATTATTCCTTGCCTAGACGTTGATAACGGACGCGTAGTTAAAGGCGTTCAATTCCTCGATATTCGTGATGCTGGCGACCCTGTTGAAGTGGCACGTCGCTATAACGAACAAGGTGCAGACGAAATTACTTTCTTAGACATTACCGCTACACATCATGGACGCGATACCACTTACCGTACTGTTGAACGTATGGCCGAGACTGTATTTGTGCCATTAACTGTCGGTGGTGGTGTACGTAAGGTTGAAGATATTCGTGCGTTATTAAATGCAGGTGCAGATAAAGTGAGTATTAACTCAGCTGCTGTATTTAACCCTGAATTTGTTCAAGAAGCTTCTCAGCACTTTGGCGCGCAATGTATTGTGGTTGCGATTGATGCCAAAAAAACTGGCGATAACAAATGGGAAATCTTTACTCACGGTGGCCGTAAACCAACGGGTATTGATGCCATTGAATGGGCTGTAAAAATGGCTGACTACGGTGCAGGTGAATTGCTGATTACCAGTATGGACGCTGACGGTACTAAAGCGGGTTATGACATTGCGTTAATGCGTGCCATTAATGATCGCGTTACCATTCCAACGATTGCCTCAGGCGGTGTCGGCAACTTACAACATCTTGCAGACGGTATTCTACAAGGTGGTGCCGATGCAGTATTGGCAGCAAGTATTTTCCACTTTGGCCAATATACAATTCCAGAAGCTAAACAATATTTGGCTGATCAAGGCATCGAAATGCGCTTGTAAGCTAATTTATATTTAAAGGGGCAATATGCCCCTTTATTTTTTATGCCGCACCATCTACCGCATTTACGTCGCTAACGAGTTGAGGCTTTTCTTTTTTCTCGACCCATTTTGCTGGAAAGATTTTTTCTACAACTTGAGACAGTGGTTTAGCAAGCACTGTAGGTAACCGAATACCCAAAGGGTTTTGTTCTTTTAAATCTGCCGAAGACACCACACGTGTTCCCATTACATAGTCAAACCAAGGCTTCGTGACACACCAATTGGCGTCTTGATTAGAGTTCATGTGGTGGTCGTAATGCCATGGAATTTTACGCTTTGCCCAGTCAGGCTCTAAATGTGCACGGCGATGAATATAATAATAATTTCCAGCACTGTACCAAGCTGCGAGTGCCATGCCTTTTGAAAAAGGGTAAAAAATTGCACTTGAAACGGTTGCCACTACAGCAAGCGAAATTAACTCATTTTTAGTTCGCCAGTTTCCCACGCCCTCAACATAACAATCATCATGAAATTGCTGTTTACGGACTTCACGATGGTGTGCCCAATGAGATTCCATACTTTTCGGCACTGGGCTATAGCGCGGTTGTCCCGCACGGTGTACGCCATGCAAAATATATTTGTGCGCCACCCATTCAAATGCATTTGCAACTGCAATTCCGGCAATAAACCCTTTTAACATCACCTAACTCCTTTTTCTTTTTATTCAGAATATAAAATTCGTTATGCTAGGTATTGACCAGAATTTATGGTTTCATTGACAAATCACGACAAGAAAGAGGTGGTTAGGGATGCCACAACTAAAGAATTATACAGGCTCAGTGTATGGAGGGCTGGGACATCTATTAAAAGCTTATTGCGAAGCCAATCAATTAGCTATTCCTGAACAATTAGAACAAATTCAAAATCTGGAACGCTTTGACTACGTCGTTTGGCGTGATCTATTAGAAGTGATTTATAAACTAGACCCGAAGCCAGGTTTAGGGCTAGAAATTGCCAAATATGTGCAACCCAAACACTTAGGGATTATTGCTTACCTCGCGCTCTCTTGCGACAACTTAGGTGAAGCCTTAATTCGCTATCATGATTTTCACCGTCTGATTTATGATGGGAGCCCATTAGTGGTTGAGCTACAAGGGAGATATGGTTCTATTCGCTGGGAAGCGACTGAGCTACACCCTACCCAGCTTACCGATGAAATCGCGATTGCGTTGGTGATTCAGTTCTTACGTCTTTTTATGTCTCATGAAGACGTGCATTTACATGAAGTACGTTTCTTAAATGCTGCTCCTAAAAATATCAGAGTCTATGAACAATACTTTCAATGTCCCGTTCGTTTTAGCCAACCACGTACAGAGTTACTCATTCCAATTACAGAAATTAATAAGCCACTGAGCAGCGCTGACCACACGTTACAGCAACTATTGGTTCAGCAAGCACAAGCGCTGTTAGAGCAATTACCAAATTCAACCCAACTTGATCAGCGTTTACAGCATTCAATTTTGACTGGGCTGCAAAAGAATCAATATCAAATTGAACATATTGCTGCTCAATTAGGCCTATCAGTTCGACAACTCCAACGACACTTACAACAACAAAACACCACCTTTCAGGAACGTGTTCAGCAAGTACGATTTATGCTCGCAACCGAGTATCTAAAAGACCCGCATTTAAGCTTACAAGAGATCGCACTTTTACTTTGTTATTCAGAACAAAGTGCCTTTCAAAGAGCATTTAAACATTGGACCAATCAAACACCCCAGCAATGGAGGGATCAATTTTTAGACAAAGAATAACCAACCAAAACTTACAAATCTTTTCTTGATTAAAACAACACTGAAAACAAAAATTTCATATAGTCACATGCTTAATTTTTTGTGACATATTTCACACTAATTAAAAAATACATCAATAGATGAGTAATCACAATGAATAAATATTTTGCTGAATTTCTAGGTACGTTTTGGCTAGTCTTTGGTGGTTGTGGTAGCGCAGTATTAGCCGCAGCTTTCCCTGAACTTGGTATTGGCTTTGCAGGTGTAGCCCTTGCCTTTGGTTTAACCGTACTGACAGGCGCCTATGCTCTAGGGCATATCTCAGGTGGACATTTTAATCCCGCGGTAAGTGTTGGCCTTTGGGTCGGCGGCCGCTTCGATGTTAAAGATTTAATTCCCTATATTGTTGCTCAAGTGGTCGGTGCGACTGCTGCTGCATTTGTTCTCTATATTATTGCTCAAGGCCAAGCGGGCTTTAGCGGTGTTGGTGGTTTTGCTTCAAATGGTTTTGGTGATTTATCACCAAACAAGTTTGGCTTAGGTTCTGCTTTTATTATTGAAGTGGTTCTTACTGCTTTCTTCTTAATCATTATTTTAGGCGCAACTGATCGCCGTGCGCCTGCTGGCTTCGCTCCTATTGCAATTGGTTTGGGTTTAACACTCATTCACTTAATCAGTATTCCAGTAACAAACACTTCGGTGAACCCTGCACGTAGTACAGGTGTTGCGTTCTTTGCTGAAACGGCTGCGTTAAGTCAGTTGTGGTTGTTCTGGGTGGCACCGATTTTAGGGGCTGTGATTGGGGCGATTATTTATAAGGTAGTTGCTGGCGATAAAGACTAACTTTACCTAGATGTAATCTACTATCGCGGAAGGTGACATGGATGTCACCTGTTGAGCAGGGGTACATGGATGTACCCTCTGATCAACAAAGCCTTTTGTTTACTTTTGGGCTTTCAAAAGTAAAAAATGTCTATACACATTTAATAAAGTTTAACGTGGTATTAAAGACTGTATGGCAGCATGACCATACTAAATATCACGCATAGCATGCATAAATTACAAAAACGGATTATTAATTTCTTGTTCAGCTGGACGTTCAATTTTCTCAGGCAATTCTTCTTTTTCCAAAGCCGCAACAACATCATTTAAAAAGCTCTGCAATACCTTTGCCTGTTCTAACCCAACTTTGTCTTTGGTAATTTGCAAGTTGCCGTAAATGCTGACGCAATCGACATCATTTTCTAATGTTAAATCTTCAATTGCTGAAGACTCTGTACCCTTTTCAAATGGTTTAAACATAGGTCTTATCTCGTTGTTATATCTTCACAGTGTAATACGATCAATTTAAAAAAAATCGATCAAAATTAAAAGAGCCGATAAAATTAAAAAAGCGCCCATCAAGATATTAAAATATTTCAAACGGTTGCCCTGATTGAGCACCACTGAAAATTTATCACCACAGAACCCCCAAAAGAACAAACACGCGTAGCAAGTGAAAAAATAAATAACGATAAAGATCGGCAACGATTGCGGGTTTTCAATGCTAGTAAACATGGTAATGCCTGACACACAAGCCAACCACGCTTTGGGATTCAGCCATTGTAATAAGAACCCATCTTTAAAATTAGGAATAATCATTTGTTCTACAGGAGCACTGGAAATAGAAATATTTGCAGCAGAAAGAATAATTTTAATCCCGATATAACAAACAAATAGCGTTCCACAAACTGCAAGAATCTTTAATACAACAGGAAACTGAGTTAATAAACTCTGAAGACCAAATGCCATAAAAATTAAAAGCAGGGTAAAACCAATTGTGGCGCCTGAAATATAGGGAAGCGATCTTTTTAAACCGTGATTTAAACTGGTCGATAAAATGACAGTATTTACTGGCCCTGGGGTTATAGACATTGCAAATGAAAAAAGAAACATCGAGGCAAACATTGTTATTGTCCTTATTAAAATAGAATCCATAGACAGATCTGTCTATGGATTCTATTTTAATCAATTACGGTGTTGCAATAACAATCAAAAAAAGCTGCTTATTTCATTATTTGCAAGAAATAGTTCACCAAGGCTTCTACCAGTTGTTTCACAATCGCCTTTCTCGTTTCTTCATCAATTGTTGGAACTTTTGCTTCCATTGGCTCCGAAGAACCAGTTTTTTGCTTTTTAAATTGGTCTTGTAGCGCTTGAATCTGGTCAGCGTTTAGGTCTTGCTCACACTGACTTTCGCCATCCCAGTGTAAATAGTCTAGCTTTTGATTTGGCTTAACTTGGCTCGCTGTTAAAGGTAGACGATAAACATTACGCTTTTGTTGCTCGGTTAACTGCGGGAACAGATTAACGCCTAAGCGCTCCTCGAGGTAGCAAACACTCACAACCTTCACTTGTAGAGAGTTATTGTTAGGTGCGTAGTAAGCCCCAATAGCGCCAGTTTTTGGCATATACACCGCTTTATAAACTGCGGTAGGAACAATGACACCCTGCCCAATCGTCTTAAGACGCTTGCCTTCAAAAACAGGACCGGTCACCACATAAACATCTTGTTTTTGTTTAGTGGCAATAGCACGGGTCGCTTCTTCGAGCTTACGCCAGACTTCTTGGTTATTTTTAGGCGCTTGCGGCACCATGTTACTGAGCGAGAAACTATCAGATTGGGATTCTTTATTTGGCATATCACCATTTGGCGCCATATGCCCACGGTCATAGCCTGAACCGCGATAGTCACTTAACAGTGCCCGATGTCTTTGAGCAACACGGGTTTCTTCATGAAAATTATCTTCACGCTTAATTTTGACACTTAAACGTTCTGCATTTAAATGCTCTGCCGACCACAACGGCGTTTTAGAAATGCCTGAATACAAAACGTTAAAGCCATTAAAACACAGCGGATAACTGTCTTTTTTTAGGCTGTCTTTATTTAAAGCAGGTGGAACTTCACGATAGAACTGATTAAGACAAGTCGAGTTAGTCGTTAAAGGTGAAAACCACTGCGAAATCTTTTCACTACCAAAAGCAATCGCAAAACTTCCCGCAGCAATACAAGCAAGAATAATCTTGCCAAAATGCTGACTTATAGAGAATGAGTTTGTACCTTTACTACGTTTTTTACTTGCCATGTTTCTATCAATACCACTGTCCACACGCAGCTTAACAATCCTGCTTTTTTAAGTATATCTCTTATCTTTCAAATGGTTAAAACATGGTCATCTTTTTTGTAACTCCATTACCCATTACGTAACAATCTGTTGGAATTATGAGAGCCTTTGGCTATTGAATTGCGCCAATTGCGTATCTTTCGTTGAAAAACACTGATTGCTTATGACATGGTTAGCTCCACAAATTTGGATAAAAATATAATCGGAGTCCACTTAATGATCCATTCAAAGATTATTGGTATTGGCGTAATCACGGGATTATGTAGTATGGCCGCTTTGGCTGAGCCAGCAGTCCAGCCAGGAGATACTTTAGAAAGTTTGTCTAAAGTAAAAGTAACCACAACCGTAAATGGCCAACCAGGCTCTATTAGCGATTTAGTCAATAGCGGACAAGTACAGCAAGTTTCTGCTGCACCAACAAATGCAGCGCCTACAGGTGCTCCTATTCCTGCGGACGTTCCACCAGCGCCTCCAGCAGGCGGTGAAATTGCGCCACCAGCAGCACCAACTGATGCAGTACCACCTGCACCGAACCAAGCGCCTCCAGCGCCACAAGATCCGAACACTCCACCGCCTCCGGCAGATCCGAGTCAGTCGGCAGACCCGATGGCAAAAGACGGTGCTTTACCAGCAGATGCACCTATGCAACAAGCTCAATAATCAGAGCCATAAAAAAAACCAAGACTTATGTCTTGGTTTTTTTTATTACATCAATTTTTATATTTCGATTTGACTACCTAACTCAACCACACGGTTGGTTGGAATCTGGTAGAAGTCACTCACCGGACTGGTATTACGCTGCATAGAGATAAACAGTTTTTCTCTCCATGGAGACATACCATCGCCCACCGAATGAACAATACGATCACGGGAAATGAAGAAGCTGATGTGCATCAAGTCATATTCAAGACCGAGCTGTTCATAGGCTTGCATCAATGCTTTTGGTACATTCATTTCATCTTTAAAACCGTAGAAGATTTTAATACGGAAGAAATGTTCAGCTAAAGTTTCTGTCGTAATACGCTCTTCTGGCGCAACGAACGGTACATCTTCAATCACTACCGTCACCAAGATATTACGCTGATGCAGCACTTTGTTGTGCTTAATGTTATGCAGCATGGCATGTGGAACAACGTTCGGTGTACCTGTCATAAAGACTGCATCACCCGGCACCCAGTGCACGCTATTACCAATACTTTTCACAAACAGATCTAGAGCCAAAGTGTCATGTTCAAGCTTAGCAAAAGTAAGCTCACGACCACGTTTCCATGTCATTAAGATGGTAACTGCAATCGCACCAATGAGTAATGGCACCCAACCACCTGACAAGATTTTAAGTGAAGTGGCACCGACTAATACCGACTCTAAAACAAAGAATGGAATAATCAGAAGAAGCACTTTTGGCAAGCTCCACTTCCAAGCCGAGTAAATAAATACCGCAACCAAAATCGTGTCACAGAGCATGGTCAAGGTCACAGCTAAGCCATACGCACTTGCCAAGTTTGAACTGCTTTTGAAGATCAAGATTAGGATAATAATTGCGATTAAAAGTAACCAGTTTAAGAAAGGAATATAAATCTGGCCTTCTTCAGACTCAGAAGTATGTTTAATACTTAAACGTGGTAAATAACCCAATTGAATCGCTTGGCGTGCAAGAGAAAACACCCCAGAAATTACAGCTTGAGAGGCAATTACCGTTGCCATGGTCGCCATAATAATCATTGGGTAAAGTGCCCATTGCGGAACTAATAAATAGAACGGGTTTTCAATTGCCGCTGGATCTCTGAGTAATAATGCGCCCTGTCCTGCGTAGTTTAAAACCAAACACGGCAACACCACAAAGAACCAAGCTAAACGAATCGGCACTGGTCCGAAATGTCCCATATCGGCATAAAGTGCTTCACCACCTGTTACTGTTAACACTACAGCACCCATCACAAAGAATGTCATGATTGGATGGTGATAGATAAACTGAATGGCCCAATGTGGACTGAACATGCCTAACACAACAGGAGTCTGAATGACGCTGTGAAGGCCTAATAATCCTAAAGATAAGAACCATACCATCGTGATTGGGCCAAAAAACTTACCGACAAAGGCCGTGCCGTGTTTTTGTACTAAAAACAAAGAGATGATAATGGTAATCGCAATCGGCATGATGAATGGGTCAAACACATCGGTGGCAATAGACAAGCCTTCAACGGCTGACAATACCGAAATGGCTGGGGTAATAATACCGTCACCAAAAAACAGCGATGCACCAATGAAACCAATGGCAATCATGTAGATTTTTTTGTTGTCGGCAATTTTGGCTTTACGTAAGTTCAATGCGAGTAAGGCCATGATCCCGCCTTCGCCGTTGTTGTCTGCACGCATGACAATCGCGACATACTTGATGCTGATGATCAGCATTAAGCACCAAAAAATAATAGATAAAATTCCTAATACGTTTTCAGGCTGAATTCCCAACCCATGCGCTGCATGGAAGGATTCTTTCAAGGCATAGAGCGGACTTGTTCCGATGTCTCCAAAGACCACTCCAAGAGCTGCCAAAGCCGTGGCAGGCAAGGTCGCTTTTTTGGCCGTATTTTGCATTGTGTAATTAAACCAATATGATTTTTAGCGCAATCTTATCACCTCTATTATTTTTTTTCTGTAATGCTCGTCTTAAATCTTGGCAGGACTCGTTTTTTTAGTTACTATCGCACGCCTTGGTGAGGTGTCCGAGTGGCTGAAGGAGCACGCCTGGAAAGTGTGTATACGTTTGCGCGTATCGAGGGTTCGAATCCCTCTCTCACCGCCAGAATTCGAATTTAAAGAAGCTTAAACTTAATCGGTTTAAGCTTTTTTATTGGCTCAAACATTAGAAATAGCCAAAAAATATTGATAATTTTACATCCATCACAACATCTAAATTTTATTAAGCATTTAAATTCAATGCAGAATCTTATTTCTTTAGCTAAAAAAAGCCTGCTCGAGCATAGCAACTTAAACCTGCCTTTTGCGGTCTATTCAGCGTACCAAGAGCAAAAAATCACAAACGTTCCCATTTCTAAACCCTTACTGATTATTGTGTTAAGTGGTTACAAAGAACTTGGAAAAACTGAAAATATTAAGTGTGATGCTGGTTCTTTTATTTTTTTAGCCAACAGCTCCAGCATTGATATGCGTAATATTCCAGATCAAGAAGAATATTTCGCTCTTCTTATCGAGTTTGATTTTGAAGATTTTAATGACTTGCCTCAAAACGCGGGTACTTCTCAAAACTATGTTCAAGGCCAACTTAATTCTCTTTTAGAAAGTGCCCTGCATCAGTTTATAGACTTCTCTTTAGTTGCTCCTCCTTCTGCGTTTAAGTTTAGAAAAAGGGAGCTTTTAGAGCTTATTTATTATTCGGGCTATACCAACATTGCTAAACTCAACATGAATACAAGTTTGAGTGAAAAAGTTCAGGCCTTTATTTCTGATCATTTGTCTACAGAACTCACCGCTGAATTTATCGCGGCTCAACTTTTTATGAGTTCATCGACGCTACGAAGAAAACTTAAAAGTGAAGGAAACAGCATTCAGGGCATTCGTAATAGAGTAAGACTGGGACACGGATTACACTTACTTCAAACCACCAATGACAGCATTGGAAATATTGCTTTTGAATGTGGCTATCAATCTCAATCTCGATTTACTGAAAAGTTTAAAAATTTATTTGGTATTACTCCACGCGAGCTACGCAAAACTAGAATGCTTACTTAGGGCGAATTTATGGCAAATCTGCGTATAAAAAATTTTTATAAGAAAACTTAAGATCTTTTACACATTTAAAAAAGGTTTTAAGAAAGCAAATGAAAAAAGTAGCAGTCATTTTATCGGGTTGTGGTTATTTAGATGGTTCTGAAATTAGAGAGTCTGTTTTAACCCTACTAGCTTTAGATACAGTACATATTGAATATCAAATTTTTGCACCTGATGAACCTTTGTTTCATGTCATCGACCATGTGAGTGGCGAAATAAACATGACTGAGCGAAGAAATATTTTACAAGAAGCAGCAAGAATTGCCCGTGGTGAAATTTCACTACTGCATAAGCTGGATGCAAATGAATTTGATGGTCTTATTTTGCCAGGTGGTTTTGGTGTCGCAAAAAATTTATCAACGTTTGCCTTTAAAGGCGCAGAGGCACGAGTACATGGTACAGTGGTTTCAATTTTAAAAGCGTTTCATCAGAGCAAGAAACCTATTGGAGCCATCTGTATTTCGCCTGCTCTTTTAGCGCTTACGTTTGGAGAGTTACACCCAACTATTACGTTAGGGTCTGACGTTAACACTGCTAAGGAAATTGAAAAAACGGGTTCAATTCACCATGTTTGTCAAACCTCAAGCTGTGTGGTCGATAAACAAAACTTATTTGTTACTACGCCTGCCTATATGGATGATCAAGCTGGCTTAAAGGATGTCTTTCTAGGAATTACAAGTTTAGTTACTGCCATGACAATTTTGGCAAATTAAGATATGTGATTAGGGATAGAGATTGCTATCCCTTTATTTAATTACATTCTTTGTATAAATCTAATCAACGATAAGTAACTTCGCCCCATTAAGGCTAAAAGACTGATGTGGTTCTGAATTATCTCCGACTTGATAACTCATTCCCGAAGTTAAAGTAAATGTTCGGCCATCCTTCAATCTACTTTCTAACTCGCCTTCTAAGCAAAATAATATATGCCCTTTTTCGCACCAATGGTCAGCTAAATAGTTTGCTGAGTACTCGACAAGCCTTACTCTTATTTTGTTTCCTTCTTCACCAAAAAATTGGGTTTTCCAATACGCTTTTCCTGTTTCACCGTTATATTCAGTGACTTCTATTTCTTCCCAATTTGTAATTTGAAATAGAAAAGGTGCGATATTCATAATTTTTCCAAAGATGTATTATTGTATTTTCAACTTATAGATAAAATTAATTTTTGCAAACGATTTAAAGCATTTACTGTTAAGGTCCACTGCCTAAATCAAAAAGAAGTCCGTTAGATTTCCCTCATCAGCCTTAATCCAAATCGAACACTTCTAATGACTCTACATAAGGCAAAATAAGATATTCATGATTAGACAAATGTTGTTCTAGCTGGTTATGCGTTGTTTGGTTGAATTGATAAAAGTTGCTCAACTCATTAAGCAATTGAGGCGTTTTATTTGCATCAAATTTTGGTGTTTTCATAAAGAATAATAAGCTTGCACCTAAACCCACATACTCTAAGCCATAGTTTTGATCTAAATGCTCAATCAAGCTAAAAGACTCAAAAGGGTTCAAATCACAAGTAAAGTATCCATTGAGGCATGCTGCAAATTTTTGAGTTTCAGTTTCACTGTTTACTAGCTTTACTTGAATAACTTCATCTAAAATTTTTTCAGGTTCAGCATTGATCTGTAGCAGAGTTGCTTGATCTTCATCGCTATAGCTAAGTTTTTTAGGCAAGTTATTAAAGTTTATATAATTTTCTGGCTTTAATAATTGTTCAATATGATATTGAAGCTCTAAAGGTCGAGTATTTTCCCAACTTGCTTCACTGTCATCTTCAACAAGTTCTGTGGTAACAAAATAAAGCCCATCTCCCATTGAAGCATGCATAGACGTGTATTGGCACTGTCCTATATCTTCTAAAAGTAATAATACTTTTTTAGGTAAATGCTTCTGCTTAATTTCTGAATATAAGTTAGTAACATCCTTCCATGAGCTTATTTCACTGATTGTTGCGTAGCATATTAATTCATGAGCATCGTCAGTTATAAGGGAATTTTCTTTTTCTTTAATATCAAGAATAGTCATAAATTTTTAAATTTAATCTATATTTAGCGGACATTTATATCATAAATAAACTGTATATTTAACTTAAAACCTTAATGTAACTTTTTAAAAATCTTCTATATAAGAAGCCCAAACTCTCACATTTAGGCCTCCCTCTTAAAAATTTACTCAGACAACGCTAATAACTTCTGAACGTACTCAATCGCATTATTTGCTACGTCTTGATGAGTAGGAACATCGTCATCTTCTGAAGGGTTTGTGTCTAAACCATAAAATGCATGAAGTGGTTGATAGTCCGCCCCAACATATAAAGCAGTGAGCTGAAAAGAACTAAAAACTTGATCCAACGTAAGTTTATATTCCCCCTGCTCTGAATAAATATGTTCTTGGCCACCCGCAGACACAGCCAGCATAAATTTTTTATTTTTAACTTTGTCACCTGTTGAACCATAAGCCCATCCATATGTTAAAACTTCATCAAGCCATTGTTTCAAAAGTGGTGGACAGTTAAACCAATACACTGGAAATTGAAAAACTAAATTTTCGTGTTCTTCTACCAGTGCTTGTTCTTTGGCAACGTCAATTACGCCATCTGGGTAGGCTTGATAAATTTGGTGAACCGTAAATTGGTCTGGGTGTTTTTCTAATTCCTCTACCCATCTTTTATTTACGACAGACTGGTCTATGTGGGGATGAGTAACAATGACTAATGTCTTTTTCATTATGAAAACACTCTTATCGGAAAGTAGATAAATCGATTATAGGAGTGTGCTTTCCTAAATATAAGTACGGTAATTTATGTTATATACTATACTAAAAGATAGTGTAGATTTTAAAAATGACTGAGTGCATTCCTTCATATACACCATTAGAAGATACAGGTTTTGGATATACCCTTTCTTTGATTAATGGCAAATATAAAATGATTATTATGTATTGGCTGTATGAAAAAAATGTCATGCGTTTTAATGAGATGCAACGCTGTATTGGTAATATTTCGTTTAGAACACTCAGCAATACGCTTAAAGAATTGGAAAGAGATGGACTGATTACTCGCAAGGAATATCCTCAAATTCCTCCAAAAGTTGAGTATCGACTTTCAGAAAGAGGGCAATCTTTAATTCCTTTATTAGATATGATGTGCCAATGGGGCGAGCGCAATAAATCGTCTTAGTTTTATAGACTTGAAGTGATACTAAATATGAGAAATGAATTAAGAGAAATTTTTATCAAGGGATGCGACGATAAAATTGAAAAGAAGGGAGACAATGTCGGTCTGTCTTTTTATGCTTTTTTTAAAAATAAGAATGATAACCCTGAGTTACTGATGGAAGCAGCGCATTGGTGGATTATGGAGCATAAGCTTGATCACTTCGAGAAAGCTGTGAAGATTAAAAAGTTGGTTTTGAGTAAAAGTTAGAAATAGTGTCATTTAAAAAACTTAGATTTAATCTGACAGATACTCTGAAAAATGGGTAACTGTCAGATCTGGTTTAAGCTAGTACACTTAAGTCAAATGGTTTAAGTCTTCTATTTGGTTAAGAGTTATTAAGAAGCTAATTGGGCGATAATTATTTGAGCGTTCTCATGGCCCTGTTCCGCTGCTTTCTCAATCCATTGTTTAGCTATTTCATAATTCTTAGAAACACCTAAACCTTTAGCGTATAAAATACCTAGGTTAAACTGAGCATTCGCATTACCTTGGATTGCCGCTTTTTGATACCACTCTACTGCTAGCTTATAATCTTGAGCAGTACCATCTCCATACTCATACATAACACCCAAACTATATTCGCCATCGGCACTTCCCTGTTCAGCTGCCTTTTCAAACCATTGCTTTGCTATTTTATAATCTTGTGTAACGCCTACCCCATTTGCGTATAAATTACCTAAATTGTATTGAGCATTAGATCGTCCTTTTTCAGCTGCTTTTTGATACCACTCTGCTGCTAATTTATAATTCTGAGGTATACCATTCCCATTCTCATAGATGACCCCAAGATTATATTCAGCATCTCTATTGTTTTGGCTAGCTGCCTTCTCGAACCACTGTCTTGCTAAGATATAATCTTGTGGAACACCAAAACCCTGAATATACAAAAGGCCCAATTTTACTTGAGCATCTGCATTTCCTTGTAGTGCAATGCTTTTAATCTCTTCAATTAAATCATTATTCATATTAAGAATCTTAATTTCCTGTGCATAAATAGAATATGGAAGTAAATATATTAAAAATACTAAGAATAGTTGTTTTATCTTAATCATAAATTTAATAAAAATATGAAGCTCATGTTTAAATATAATATCCAATTTATTGTAATTATATAGAAAAAAATATTACTTATATTCCCAGGATTTAATAAAAAGCCCAACTTCTGTTGGGCCTTCCTACTCAAACCCGACTTAAAAAATAGTTGAGCAACGCATCCCTTTCATCAGTACTATTCGCTCCTAAAAGCTGAACCATCGCGCCATCAATCACAAATAAAAACATGTGTGCATCTTCAACTGTAGCAGTCGCTTTTACAGTTAAAAGGAATTTATGAATTTCTTTAATGAACCAGTTTCGATAGTCAATAACGAGTTTATAGGCCGCAGGATAAAGCTTTTCAATTTCAAAAATGGCTTTAAATGGCAACCGATAAAAGCCATCTAAGTTTGCATATAAGAGGTAAATTTTCTTGAGTTTATCGAATGCCATGAGTTCGCGATAGGAATGAATAATTGAAAATACCTCATGTTTTAATGCATCTATTTGAAAAGTTAAGCTCATCTGAATGAGCCTTTCTTTGGAGTGAAAGTAGTTATAAAAAGTAGCTTTGGGAATTTTGGCCTCGCTAACAATTCGATCGATCCCAATGTAAAACCCATGTTGAGTAAATAAATCTTTTGCCGCGTGGAGCACGCGTAATGCTCTAAATGATGCTTCTAAATTTGGCGTTTTTATACCGTTTAAAATAATTTTTTGTTGTATGTAAAAGAGATAGAAATGTCGTCGCTCTTAAATTGAGCGCTAAAAACAGGCATGCAAAAGCCGCACAAAAAGGTGTGCTCGCCTATCTCAGGTTTTATTGTTGCTATGATTTTTAGTCGTAATGACCTATGGCTTAAAACCTAGAGTCGGTTAAACCGTTTTAAAGACCAGTTGGGTATGGACGTAAAGACTTTGGCAAAGGTTGCCAATGAGAGAGATAAAATAGTACGCATATGACGGATTCCTGTACAAATAAGGATTCTGCCAATCTCTGCTAAAAGATGGTGGCAGAACGAAGGGGGGTTAGCAGACTGGGTACAGAACCAGCACACCCGAAGGTGTCCCCCCTCCGCCCTACCATAACGTAACGTCAGGGAGACGAGTGGAATACAAGCAGATTCCATCCTCAGAAGGATTAAATCTGATGCACTGTACCGCGGTCTGCTAAAACCGGCTGGCAATGTGGCCAGCAGCCAAAGGATAATCCGCGTGTTTTGGAGTGTCAATGTAAGGTTGAATAGAAATTGGTTAAATAATTATTGTTGTTTATTCAATTAGATATTTAAGCTAAAAAGACCTTCAATTTAAATTTAACGATGTCATGATAATAAAAATATAGGATAGTGAATTATGATTGAGTTCATGATTTGAATAGGTAATTAATAATGATAATAAAGGGATCTCCCACCAGTTCAGAAGAATACCAACTTATCTTTCAATGGCTTGATGAGCGGTTCCATTATTCTATTGGGGCAATGGCTTTTCTTAATCAAACACAAGCTACCAATACCGAGTGGCAACTCTTACGTTTGTATAATTCACAAAACGCCGAGCAACTTTTAGGAGTCGCGGTCACCGTTGCTAGGGGCACCTGCTTCTGGGTTCCATCAGAGGCATCGTCTGGTTCATTACTCTGTACATCAATTTTAGAGCTTCAACCGCGTCGGATCGTCACCACCGCGATCGGGCGAGACTTATTGCATGCCGAGATCAAACAAAAAGGACGTATTTTAAGAGAATATGATCAATGGATCATGGTCTGCTCACGCCAATTTTCTGAAGCTCAAGGGCGCTTGGCTGAACTTTCGGATATTGCCCGTCTTAATGAATATCAACATCTATATAATAAAGAGCGCTCAGTAAATGAAACACCTGACTGGGCATCTCTAATTCAACAACAAAAAATTATTGTGCTTGAAGCAAATCAACAAATCGTTTCGATAGTGCGTTTAGGCATAGAAACCAATCGACTCGTTTCTATTGGCGGCACATATACCTTCCCTGCTTATCGCCGAAAAGGTTTTGCCGAACGCGTCTTAAAATTTGCAGTTAATCAGATTGTTGCAACGGGACGGATTGCCCACTTAATTGTCGACGTTGATAACACCCCAGCGGTTACCCTTTACCGCCAAATGGGTTTTGAATGCGTAGAGTCGTCTTACATTGCTTACCCAGAGTATTTATAAAAAATTATTCATTTTCAAACCTATTTAAATGAACAGATTGATCACGCTATAAATAAAAGCTACAGTAAAAAAGTTTGAATTTTATAACTTTAAATAAATTGATAATGCATGCAGGCAAAGACATGGAAACCATACATGATTTTTATCGCCGCTTTTCTTTAACCAGAGATAGCGATTACTCGGTTCCATCCACTTCGTTTGGACATTTCAACGTGTTCCAACGTGATGCCTGTTCGTTTCTCACACCTTATAGCCGCCGCGATTATTATAAAATTTCACTGGTTTTAGGCACAGGTGAACTTCACTACGCCAACCGCTGGATACGAGTCGACCGCCCTGCTTTACTGTTTTCAAACCCAATGGTGCCCTATGCATGGGAAATTAATTCGCCCGAACAGGCAGGCTGGTTTTGTCTATTTACCGAAGAGTTTGTAAACCAAGAATCAAGACAAAGCTTTTTAAAAGACTCGCCACTGTTTAAAGTCGACGGCGACCCGCTATATTTTTTAAACGACCAACAAGTTGAAGAAATTTCATTTATTTTCAAAAAGATGATGAATGAAATAAATTCAGACTATATTCATAAATACAACGTTTTAAGAAACTATTTGCACCTGATTGTGCATGAAGCTATGAAAATGCAACCGACCCAACAGTTTGAAAAACATAGCAATGCTGCGGTTCGGATTTGCCACTTATTCTTTGAATTATTAGAGCGCCAGTTCCCCATCGACTCGCCCCATTTTCAGCTTAAACTCAAAACTGCAAATGACTATGCCTATGGTTTGTCGGTGCATGTGAACCATTTAAACCGAGCTGTAAAAGAAGCGACAGGCAAAACCACGTCTGAGCATATTAGCTCGCGCATTACGCAAGAAGCCAAAGCGCTGCTACAACACACCAGTTGGAATATTTCTGAAATTGCCTATAGCTTAGGCTTTGAATATTCAGCGTATTTCACCAACTTCTTTAAGAAAAATACTGGATTTTCGCCTAAGAAGTTCCGAGAAGATTGTGTAGCTTAAAAACAGATTGTTTGAATTTTATAATTATTGGTTTGAATGTTATACGTCAGTTTGAGCCAAAGCATTTTATAGTTTTTCTACTCAAGTGATTTTGCAAAAAGAGTGTGAAAAATGAAATATAGAACTTTAGGACAAACAGGCGAAAAAGTATCAGCACTTGGTTTAGGTTGCATGGGAATGAGCTTTGCCTATGGTGCCTCAGACGACACACAAAGCATTGCCACTCTAGAAAAGGCATTAGACCTCGGCATTAACTTTTGGGACACCGCCGACATGTACGGCAACGGCGCAAACGAAGTTTTGCTCTCAAAAGTTTTAGAAAAACATCGCGACAAAGTTTTTTTGGCGACCAAATTTGGCTTCCGTTATAAAGAAGATAACCTTAACCCACAAAACTCTTTAGAGTCTTATATCGACGGCTCACCTGAGTGGATTAAAGTCGCGGTCGAAAACAGTTTAAAACGCTTAAATACAGACGTGATTGATTTGTATTATGCACACCGTATTGACCCAAACATTCCAGTTGAAGACACGATTGGCGCAATGGCGGACTTGGTCAAACAAGGTAAAGTTCGTTATTTAGGACTCAGTGAAGCGTCGGCTGAAACTATTCGTAAAGCGCATGCGATTCATCCGATTGCAGCGGTTCAACATGAATATTCATTGCTTACCCGTGAGTTTGAGCAAACCCATTTGCAAACCATTCGCGAGTTAGGTATTAGCCTTGTCCCGTATTCACCACTTTCGCGTGGTTTAATCACCAATACGCTTGATGTGGGTAGCCTAGACGAAAACGATTTCCGTCGCCAATTACCACGCTATCAAGGCGATAACTGGAAAAATAACCAAAGCTTGGCGCAAGCATTTAGCGAATTTGCCCAAAGTAAAAACGCGACCGCCGCTCAACTGGCTTTGGCTTGGATTTTGGCGCAAGGTGATGACATTATTCCAATTCCGGGTACACGTAAAATCGAGCGACTTGTCGAAAATGCTGGCGCTGTAGACCTTCATTTAACAGCAGCAGATTTGGCAGAAATCAACGCGATTATTGCGAGATATCCAAACATGGGCGCACGCTATAACGCTCAGCAACTAGCTGCGGTCAACCACTAAAATATAAACCATAAAAAAAGTCCGATTCAGTGTCGGACTTTTTAATTTAATTTTTGCTATATGTGCCCTGCTGGCGTCCACCTTCCCAGATTGCATCTAAGGATTTATCTGAAATATTCAGTCGTTCAGGGAAAATACTTAAATCCTTTTTAAATTTAGCCTCTGGTTTTAAACCAATACAGTCTCCATTTTTCCACCATATGCCTTCGGCATATTGGTCTAAAGCACCTACAGCGAGCATCCATTGAAACTTGCCATCTGGCTGAAGTAAAAGTTCTGAACCGACTTCCATCACACCATGTAAATAATAGTGCCCACTCCACACCTCATCGGCTTTTTGGAATTTCACTTCCTTACAGGTGCTTGTCGGCTCTGCATAAATTTGAGCAGAAAAAATAACCGTAGAAACAAGCAGTAAAGGTGCAAATATATTTTTCATTATTGTGTTCCTATATTTTGGTCTTATTTCCCAGACTCAACTTTTAAATACGTTCCATCGGCATAAACGTTATGTCCAAAGCCACAGCCCGAGTTACCTTCGCTTTGTTTAACCTGAATATAATTGCCTAACTTCGCATTGGTTTTAAAATCGAGCTGAATACGGCAGTCTTCATTTTTATAAACCGTTTGCTTTTTATTAGACGGCATTTTGGTGTCAAACTCACCCATATTTGGGCCATAGATCAAGCTTCTAAGTCCCATATATAAACCAGCATAGCTGATGGCATATTGGCCCTGTTTACGACTTACCGTGATGTGATCCCACTCACCAAAACCTGAGTAACGGACGTATTCACCCGACAAATCATTGGATGTTTTAGGTTGAGGCAACTGCTTAAGATTAAACTGACTAGATTTTGATTTTTCATCAAGCATAAACCATGCTCTTGCCCAAAGTGGCTGACCCAATTTGGCATAGGCTAAGCCCACATTATTGTTGGCAACGTCAATATCACGGTCGGTAAATTTAACTGTGGTTTCATCTGCATTAGCTTTACAAAAAGCAGTCCAAGAGGCTTGGTTTTGGAAATTTTCGAGCGCTTTTTTATATTGTTTTTGGTCGTAGAATTTCTTACCTAAGCTTGCGTATTGCTTCACTTTATTACAGCTTTGTTGTAATTCTTGTTCAAAAGAAAACTCTGCATGCGTGACCGCCAAAGCCGAAAGTGTAAGAACCGCGCAACCTGAAATAATAGATTTAATCATTTTTAAAATTCTTTAATAATTAAATAATTATATAATATGAGTTGGCGCTATAAATCACAATTATTTGAAACAAAAGTCTCTTAGAAGAGTTTATGTTTTTATAAAACTGATTAAATCAATACAGAATAAATCATGGAAGGTGTTAAGCGTTAACTGATTATTTTAATTGAATATTCATCTAAAAAATAATGTAGACTGCATGTGTAAAACTTAGGAAGAATTATAAGAGTGAATAATTTAATTATTGGAACCCTATTTGCACTTTGTGCAGCGGCTTTAAATGCCTCTATCGGCGTGATTAGCAAATTACTCATGCACAGCGGTTTAAACCCACAAGACATTGCCTTTTTAAAAACCATTATCGCCTTTTTCTTTTTAAGTGTATTTTTATTTAAAGTGCCTGTTAGCCAAAAGATTGGTTTTATTAGCAGCACGCCAAGTAAACTCAGCGTTTTTGCTCAAATTGCCATATGTGCTTTTTTAGGGATTTTCTCTTTATTCTTTTTCGAGACCATTGCCTATAACCACGGTGCTGCGGCTAATGTGGTAGTGGTACTCATGGCTTCGGCTGCCATCTCTGCCCTATTTTTTGGTCGATTCATTTTAAAAGAAAGCATCTACATTCATTCTCTTATTGGAACATTATTGGCGGTTGCGGGGATTAGTATCATTTCATGGAAAGGTGAAAATAGCCTTTTAATGCTGATCAATGCTTCTGTTGCCGGCACAGGTTATGGCCTATTTTCGGTTTTAGTGAAAAAATTCAAATTAAACGGCGGGCTGTTTCTGACTAAATACTTACTGCTGTTTGGTAGCGTTTATCTTGCAGTTCCATTTTTAATTAATTTTCACAGCATTAATTTTAATAGTGACATTGTTTTAGGTTTGATTGGTTTAGCTGTCCTGCCAACCATCCTCGGCTTTTTCTGTACCACTAAAGCGTTGTCTTATATGAGTGCCGCAAAGGTACAAGTGACCGAGCTTTCAGAACCCATTTTTGCAGCGCTCATGGCTTGGGTTTTCATTCATGAACAGCCGACTTTATCGTTTTTATATGGCGCGATTTTTATTATTTCAGGCATCGTTTTAATTAATAAAGCGCCAAAATCAAACTAGCCGATTTCATCTATTTCGTTGGCGTGGTGACAAGCGACTTGCACCACACTGGCAAAGTTAATCGCCATTTGTGAAGGGGCATGTTTCTTATAAGCAAGCCCTAAACCCACCGTAGGAACAGGCGCTTTCAAAGAGCGATAAGCCACACCCTGTATTTGCAATTGTTTGGTAGACTCGGGAACCAAAGACACCCCCAAATTTGCAGACACTAACGATAAAATCGACACAATTTGCGGAGCATTTTGTCCAATTTTTGGTTCAAAACCACGCTCATGGCAGGCCTGTTTAATCGCATCAAAAAGCCCTGCACTAATGGATGGTGGCGAGACAATAAAATCAAGCTCTCGTAGTGCCGTTAAATCAATTTCTTGCGTTGAATCATCTAAACTCAAAGACTCAGAAGGTAAAGCGGCAATGAGTGGCTCTGCTAATAATTCTTGGATAATTAAACTATCTGGAATATTTCGTGGTGAACGAATAATTGCCACATCTAAACGGTCTTCAAGCAATAAATCGATGAGAAGTAAGGTATTAGCTTCTTCAAGTTTTAAATTTACTTTCGGGTATTGCTGCTGAAAATAGCGAACACATTTAGGAATTAGAGGGTTCAACATTGAAGTACCTGTAAAGCCTAATCGCAATTGGCCCACTTCGCCATTTGCCACTTGTTTAACTAAGCTCACTGCATCTTCTACACGCTGCTGTACAGGCTGAATGGCATTTAAAAAGGCAAGCCCTACTTCGGTCAGCTCCACCCCATGAGGTGATCGAATAAACAAATCTGCACCTAGCTCTTCTTCTAAGTCGCGTATTTGCATGCTTAAAGGCGGCTGGCTCATGTTTAAGCGTTGCGCAGCTTTGGTAAAGTTTTTTTCTTCTGCTACCGCTAAAAAGTAGCGTATATGTCTTAGTTCCATCGCTATATACAAAACATATCATGACCCATTGTTAAATATATTAGAAAAATACCACTCAAATTGCTAATTTTAATTTATCGAATTTTCTCGATGCAGTATGCCCCCAAAGCACTGCACTTTCTTTCTGTCATGGTCATGATATGAGTTCTTCATCTACACCCAGTACCTTAAGTACTGAGGCAACTTCTGTTCTTTCCCGTGAGTGGATTCACAAAGGGACTAAAGCCTATAAACATGCAGGATTTGCTTTATTCCTCGTAGGTTTTGCCAGTTTCTCTCTGATTTATTGTGTACAGCCACTCTTACCTGCATTTAGCCAAAGCTTCCAGATTAGCCCTGCGAGTAGCTCTTTAGCCCTGTCATTAACAACTGCTTTTTTAGCAATTTCGATTGTACTATCAAGCGCCTTTTCACAAGCCCTTGGCCGTCGCGGTGTAATTTTTACATCAATGCTGTGTGCCGCAATTTTAAATATTATTTCAATGTTTACCCCTAACTGGCACAGTTTGCTGATAGCACGCGCTTTAGAAGGTTTGCTGCTCGGTGGCGTACCCGCAGTGACAATGGCTTGGATTGCTGAAGAAATTGCACCTGAACACTTGGGTAAAACCATGGGTTTATATATTGCAGGTACGGCTTTTGGTGGCATGATGGGCCGTGTCGGCATGGGTATTTTGGTTGAATATTTTTCTTGGCGCACCGCCTTAGGTTTACTTGGGGCAATCTGTTTTATTTGCTCAATTGCCTTCGTCAATCTACTACCAGCCTCACGTAATTTTGTACAGAAAAAAGGGCTAAATTTAGGGTTTCACATGCAAATGTGGCGCGCCCATTTAAGCAATACAAAATTATTACGCCTGTTTGCCATTGGGTTCTTGCTGACTAGTGTTTTTGTCACCTTGTTTAACTATGCCACTTTCCGTTTAAGTGGAGCGCCTTATTCACTCAGTCAGACGCAAATTGGCCTTATTTTCTTGTCGTATAGCTTTGGCATGGTGTCTTCATCGTTGGCAGGAACACTAGCCGAGCGTTTCGATAAAAAAACCATGATGATGAGTGGCTTTGCTTTAATGATTGTGGGAAGTCTCATGACCCTGCTCACTTCTCTTTTCGGCATTATTATTGGTATTGCATTTATTACTACGGGTTTCTTTATTACCCACTCACTTACCAGTAGTTCTGTTGGCGCTGAAAGCAAACAAGCGAAAGCTCATGCTAGTTCGCTCTACTTACTTTTTTACTATATGGGTTCAAGTATTGTCGGCTCAGCAGGCGGTTGGTTCTGGCTACACGGTGGTTGGAGTGCGATTGTAGGCTTAACTGTTGTACTGTCATTACTTGGGATATTTTTAGTAATTTATACAAAACATGCAAAAGCGCATTAATGCGTTGAAACCCTAACTTTTTCAGGCTAAACCCTATGAGAATTTAAAAATAATATGAAAAAATTTAAATGCTCATTTTTTGGCTTGTAATTTTTTTAAGAAACTGTAAAATTCACTCCACGTTGCCGGCATAGCTCAGTTGGTAGAGCAACTGACTTGTAATCAGTAGGTCCACAGTTCGAATCCGTGTGCCGGCACCATCATTAAACCTCATGAATATTTGATTTATGGGGTTTTTTGTTGTCTGTAGGTTTAGCTCAGTTCTAGCCCAACGGACTATTTTGTAGTCCATTTGATCAATAGTCTGATGGTCTACGCGTTCCAAGCCCAAACTTTACTCTTTTTATGACTTATCTTTATTACTCATCTTTTAAAAGCCCTAGAAAGTATTATGAGTAATAACCATATAAACGATATATAACCCCATTTTCTAGCTTCTTTAGGTGCTCTTGCTTGGGATTGAATAAAACTATCTTTGAATTCTTTAGAAGATGGAGAAGCATATTCTACGTATTGTATATTAGTAATTCTAGTTGGGTACAATGACCGATCTAAGACTCTTCCAAACAAAATAACTGTTTCCTCATTCATTGCCTTAGTAAAATCATGAAGACTTGATGGAAAAGCAACTAGTCTTAGTTTTACATCAGTTCCCTGATCCGACAAAGAAATTACTTTTCCATAAATATATAATCCTCCCCCACCTTTAGAACTACGATGCTCAACCAACACACCTTTTACTTCTACTAATTTGGCATTGGTAATTCGTTTTGCAATATCATAAGAATATTCAAAACGACTAAGTGTAATTATCAAGACTATAGGGAAAGTCCAATAAATGCAGTGTATCCAAAATTTCTCTACACCTCTTCTAGAAAAGATAAATGAGAAAATAGACCCTATAGTTTTGATCATCACTTCTTTTAAACTCAGCTAAACAGTTGTGTAACAAGTCCATTTTTGATTTGGTGTTGGCTTAACTAGTCACATTACATCTTAGAGCTATATAAAACTTCTACCTAATATATTGATATAAAATTATTTTAAAGTCTTTTCAATCAAATCTAACAACTTAACCTTTTCAAAAAATAAATCTGAAATCGCCTCTAAGTTATTTTCAAGGGAACGCCAGTAAATACATAGCCAACGTTCAGCCCCTCTATGATAATTTTCAAATTTCTGTCCTAAATATCGCGAATCAGATTGAGTACCTAAAATAGAAAAAGCTTCTTTTTCTCGCTCAGGCGATAGGTTTAGGATGTAAGTAATCACTTTCACTACTGTCTGCCCTTTCTCCAGCTTAATCAATAAAGTAGTATTTGATTTAGACCCCCAAGTCTTATTATAAAAACGAATACCACCCCAAGACTCATACTTATTTTCAGATTCATATCCATCAATCATTTCATTAAGTTGCTGACTTAGACTGTCCACAACCTCCCTAATAGTATTAAGCTTAAGTTTTTGAATATCTTCTATTTCTTTATAATGATCTAATATAAATTGAACACGATTCATATCTAAATTCTTTATACGATAATAACTATCTAAATGAAGTAAGAACTCGCGGGCAAAGAGGTTCCATTTATTCATTGGATTTGTAAGTATTTGCTCGGTCAAATATGGACGAATACTATTTACAATTTGTTGATATGATAAGCCAAGCCAGCCTTCCACCTCACTTTTCCCTGTAATACTAAGAACAATGCCTAGAATTTGTTTATTCTTATAATGATTTTTAAATTGAGCAAATTGGAAGTAATCCTGAAAAGGATTATTCTGATGATGGTAAACTTTAGCTTCTAACAAAATAAAACAGGTATCTGTTTCTATCCATAGATCAATACGATTACCTTGATGGGTAACTCTCTCTCTTTCAAGTTTTACAATATTGCCTAGATCCAATTTACTTAAGCATTCCTCTTGCTGTAAAACATCGCAGAAACCTTTCCAAAATAAATCACCCAGAACATGCGATTCATTTGGGTTCAGAAAGAACTCTAATAACTCCGTAGTCGGATTTTCATAATAGTTACGAATTGCTGTATCAAAAAAAGTTTTTTCCCGAGGTGGTATTTTATATTTCTTTGCAGTTTCGAGCAGTTGCTTATAATGCTCAAAGTTAGGTAATTGCATATTTAACCCATAAATTCTAGTAATATTAATTGATCTAATATTTTATTTTTCAAATATATATCATTTTTATAGCCTATCAACAAATGAACAACCATGAAAATTTATTTAACTTCTTTAGCTTAATAGTCTAACTAGGTCATTAAACCTACTCAACTTCCCTACCCAACATGCTCCCCACACCATTTCCAGTTCTTTGGCTTTCCATGCGAATTGCGATGTTGATACATCAACTTTTCATAGTTGCTATCGCTGCATAGAGCAGGACGCATGGAAAACTTAAGGCGTTAGGGGAATTTTCAAGGTTGCTTGTATTTCCTGTTTCAAACAGGACATCTAGGCTAAACCCTTAAAAGTTCTGGGGAGTTTTGCTTTATATGATCTTATCTGTAGGATATATGCTATGAATCATTCCCTTCTGTACAATTCCCCGAATCCCCTACAACTACTTAACAAATAATCCCTTTATCTTTTTTCCCACACCACTCCATCTATAATGCATTTATTACCAAAAAAACATTATTTATTGAGCATCTAACATGAAAGACTATTCGGAATATTTCAATGAAGCTGTTGCTTCTTTTCTTGCACATAATCCTACTCTACAAAGAGAGCTTATAAGCATTACTGTTGATAGAGCAGAGAGTAGAGGAACTACAGTGGAAACACTTCGCTCACAAGTCGTGAATCAAAAATTCGTTGAGCATGCAGCCCTATTAGGTATAGAGCCAATTCATTTAGTACTGCAACTCATTGATGCACCTGAAGATGAAAAGAACCAAATCCTAAAAAACCATCATCAGAAGCTTGCTAGTTCTATTGGTGTTGATTGGCAGAACTACATAGCAATAAACCCTCATTTATCCCATCTATAATCAAATTACTCCCCTGTTCTTGAGTAGGTTAAGAGGGGGTTTCTTTTGCTTTCATTAATGAAAGTTTTTTATTGTGGCATTTAGGGAGGATTTTTTAAGGTTCCTTGCATTTTCTGTTTCGGACTGGACATCTAAGGGGAATACCTGATGGTTGTGGGGAGTTTCTTTAAAATAACCACTCTTTTTATGGGGTAAAAATCGCTTGGCTCTTATGGATAGAGAGAACTGTTTCTGTATTTGCCTTGAGTTTGCATAGATATTATCTACATGGTCTATTAACCAAGGAGTGACCATGTAGAAATACTTTCCTGAGCTTGATACTGTTTCCGACATCCTTGCATCAATTCCTCATCCACAAATTCAATCCATTGCACATGCTATTCGTATCTGCAATGACCAAGATACGCATGTCCTCACCAAACTACATGCTGTAGTTGGGGTTATGATCTAAATACATAGAGGTAAAAATGAAAGCTTTGAAAGAGTGGCTCAAACAGCAACGTGAACTCAATGAGCTGACTCAACAGCAATTAGCTCATAAGCTTGGAAAGCCTTTGCAATACATTGAAGATGTGGAACATGGTGATTATCGCTTGGAGGTCATTGAATTTATTTATTATTGCCAAGCCTTGAATATTGACCCTCATCAGGGTATTCGCTTAATTGATCTTGATCCTCAAGAGCAAAACAAGTAATTCTCTGCTTAATTGTTATTATGATCCATATCAATTCCTTGATGCTGGAATCGCTTGCCTAATCTGCTCTAACCCCTCCTCTGGGGTAACTCCAAGCATACGGCAATACCACACATACTCGACAACATCTAAACGACGCTCACCTTGTTCAACCTTTTGAATGTACGAGTGCGGTTTACCCATGCGTTCAGCTAATGCTCGCATAGTGAGATGTTGTTCTTCCCGCATTTGCTTCAACCACTTAGTTAAAGCCTGCATTTCTGGGGTATTAATACTTGCTGTCATGTACCTATTATCGATACAATATATTTTGTACCCAATATAGATACATGTAATATGTAACTAATCCTGAAATCAGAACTAAGTCTTCACTTTCTAACGAGAAAATATAAGGTGCATAAAGATGGGGTTTTCAAATTTACTTAGCTCTGCACTGACTGCAGTCGCTACATTCTCTGGTAATCCAGATGTTCAACAAGTTGCTAATTCTGCTAATGAATTAGTGGTTTCTTATCAAGCTCAGCAACAACAGGAAATGGCTCAACGAATCATAAGTTCGCCTGACGGCATTATCCCTGTAACTGAAAAAGGTAAAACTGTCTGGCGAGCTTTGAAATACAACGCTAATGGTGAAATTACTGGCTTTGCTGACTTTAATACCAAGGAAGAATATTTAATGTTAAAGCAACAGGAACTCCGCGCTCAACAAGCATGGGAACAGCAAAGGAAAGCTGAACAAGCTACCCAACGTCAGTCTACGACTCAAACCAAGCGTGCAGGTGATGTCTCAATTGCTGATCTTGATGCATATGGGCAAATGCTTGGCACCATGCAACAGGCATCTATGGGTGCTTTGAAAAACTGCTCTCAATATGTTGAAAGCTCACCCCCTTGGAATGCTTGCGTACAACGTGAAGTACAAAAGGTGGAACAGCGCAGATAACTAAACCTATTATCAATTTATTAGTCCCGATGATCTTTACAGGTCATCGGGATTTTTTATTTCTAAGGAATTTCAACATGCAACAACGTGTATTCGACAAAGTGAATCAAACCCTGATCAAAACCTTTATTTGCAACAAGCTTTCTGAACGCTCTAAAGGTCAGTTGCATTATCAACTTTGGCAAGACAATGAGGATTTATCTCTTGGTATTGCTTTGAGCCACAATGAATCATCGGGTGGATTTAGTTCTGAACTGATCAAGGTGAATGACATCCTCAAAACGGTCAAAGAATTATTACTCTCAGGGAAGCCATTCCATGCAACTGCCTTGAAAGGCTTATTCATTGGAAAATCAGTCAACAACCATAGTTTCTTGGGTGCGGTTTTAGTTGATCAACAGGTCATTCGCTTACATCCCCAAACAGCCCGTTTACTGGAAGTGATAGAGGAATATGAACTATGGCTTCTTCGCCTTGAAGAAATGGTAGGTAAAACTGATATTCAAGAGAATATAGTGACTAAGATTCCTGCCAAACGTGGTCCAAAGCCTAAGAATCAATCTATCGAATCCGAAGTTGGGGAAGAAACGCATGATGAAGTGTATTAAGACCAAAGATGATTTATCACATCTAGAGAATGAAACGATTAAGGACAGTATTTCCAATCACATCCTGACTTTAGAGCAACAGTACGATGAACCTTATCAAGCCACCCTACATGGGTGGTTTATTATTTGTGAAGATGAATCTGATTTATCTGAACCACTTGCCAATCTGACCTTTAGCCTTAGCGATAAGCTTCACTTAGGTGAAGTGGAATATGTCGAAAAGAAACAGAACTGGTATGAGGTTTATGTATTGCTCAATGATAATGAAGGAATATTAATCTATGTTCCGAATGACGTATTCGACAATCATTCTTTGACCGCAATCTAAGTCTCCTCCGTGAAACGAAGTAGCCCTCTCTACACACGACTCATAATCTTTGTCAGTTTGATAATGAAGAAATTGTCGAGATAGTTTCAATCAACTTAGCACACCCTACAGGAACTTCGATAAACCATAAAATGGACCTTAAAACTTACGTAGTTTAGGGTCTTTTTTTATTCTTCTAGACCATCCAAGGACTAATGTTCCCTTCCAATAACACGTCAAACGTTTAAGTAGTCCGTCGGTCTAAATGCCAATTGATCAAAAAACAAGCTAACGGAATTTTTTTTGCCCTGGAGTTATAGGGGAAAAAGGGCAAGCACCCGAAACGCCCAGACTTTACAGTAAACCATTGAACTTTCAATATTTTTCGAGTTGAGATATTATCCATCCAGTGTTCAGACCTTTTTAGATTTTAAGGATAAACATCTTCAGGTTTAACAGACACAGTATCTAGATACGACAAGTTGTTCTCGAACTGATTACGTGAGTATAGGAATTATTATGATCACATCAAGTTGTTACAAGAGAAGTTACTGTCTATTTATCTATGTGAGTTTAAATGCTTTTTCACGCACATATTCTTTTTTTGATTGTTAATCAAGAGGATCAAGAATATGGCTAAACTATCTATAAAGGCTTCTAGTCAAGCCCCCGCTCTCAGCGAATTTGAATCTGGCAAAGAATTCGATATTCGCAAGTATCGTCCAGACCTCAAAGTGACTGGATTACGCTTTGTGATTACGGCACAGCATGTCCGTACTCTAGCTCGCTTAACCTTTCAAGGTAAGAAAGTCTCAAAAAGTTTAGGTACATTTTCACATGCTGATTTTGACCAAAACTTAGAAAAACTGGTCTCTCAAATGCAGGGATTTCATCAGCGAATCGCTCAAGGCCTAGCGCCATTCGAAGATGAGGTTAAACCTGCAAATACATTACGTGAGTTTGCTTTAACCATCTATATGCCAAGTGCTGAAATGCGTAAAAAGTCTTATAGGGATGATGAAGCAAAATTACGGATGCATATTTTACCAGTCATTGGAGATTATCCATTTGAAGATATCAATGCTGGAATACTCAATAAGCTATTGACCGAACTACGTTCAAAAGGCTTAACGAATGCTTCGATCAATCGGGTTCGGGCACTGCTCTCTGTCATGTTCAACATGGCAATTAATCATGACTTGATACAGGTTAATCCTGTAAGCAAGGTATCTAAGTTTAAGGAAAACAATCAGATTGAGCGCTATCTCAATGCTCAAGAGATCAAGCGTTTAATGGATGTGCTGAATGCACCGCATCAGCATGGCATAGACAACTTGATTATTGTCGCTATCGTCAAGTTTTTACTGCTTACAGGAGTACGTAAGCGTGAAGCAATGGACATGAAGTGGGCTGATGTTGATCTCACTACAGGTGTTTGGCTTTTAGGTGAAAACAAGTCTGGAAAGGCTCGACGTATTACTTTGAATCAGGATGCACTAGCGATACTGCATTCACTATCACGGCAGCATGTATTTATTTTTGCGAACCCGATGACAGGTCAACCGTTTAACGACATGCGAAAGACTTTTCAACGCATCATGAAAGCTGCCTCGATTCGGAATATCCGAATCCATGACTTAAGGCATAACTTTGCTAGTTTGGCCGTGAACAGTGGCCAAAGTCTATATGTCGTACAACATTTATTGGGTCATGCATCACCACAGACTACCCAACGCTATGCACATTTGCAGTCCAGCACATTGAAACAAGCATCAGAGGATGTTGCTGCTGCCATTCGTGCTCAAAGTAGTCATGCAGCCTAACTAGAAACGTATTAACAAAATTAGAACTGGGTGTGAGCAATTACACCCAAGGAGCCGACTCATGTCTAATGTAAGCACTGTTACCCTAAAACAAGGACAATATTTAAGTGATTTATCAATCTCTATTCCAAAAAATAAGTTTACCCTTATTCAAGCAGGTACTGGGGTTGGTAAAACTACAGCTATTATGGAAGACTGCCCAAAGCTACACCCAATCATTATTATGCTGGTGCCATCGGTTCTAAAAGTAAAAGAGCTAGAGGCAAGCTATGCAGATGCTTCTAGTTCCATTCAGTACCGCTTTTATTATGACAAGAAAAGTCCGACCGAAGATGAACTGAATGAGTTGAATGAACTTGTTGTCGTTGCAACCTATGACAAGATGGAAGCAATTGTGAGTAAGTTATCAATTTCTCAACGTAAAAATGCGTTATTGGTTATTGATGAATGTCATAAGCTCTATGCAGCAGGTAGCTATCGGGATGATGCTATTAACTCCATTATTTTTAGGATTAATCAGAAGAAAGGATTAAAAACGGTCTTATTCTTGACAGCAACATTCACTGATCATTGTTGGAAAACCCTAAAACTACCTCTGGATCAAATTTATAAGGTTGATCTTGAAGAAGTCGATCTTAAGCGTTCCCTAGAAATGCTATTAATCGATAAGGGTAATCAATTTAGTTTCATTCCCTTTGTTGTAGATCACCTCAAGAAAATGCAGGAACAAGGTGTACGCAAGAAAATTATTATCCGTCTCAACAATCGTATCAAATGCGAACGTGTTGCAGCCCTATTAGAAAAGTTTCACAGCGCTCATACGTTAACGATTCATAGCAAGAATAAAGATTCAACTGAGGTCCAAAACTTTTTTACAACCCAAAAAATTCCGAGTGATGTAGATGTTGTGTTTTGTACCTCCATTATGGATGAGGCAGTCAACATCAACAATTTAAGGGATGAGCTTGATTCTGTTTTTGTAGTGGGAACCGATGCCCACCCAGAGGAGTTAGTCCAGTTTCTTGGTCGTTTGCGTAAGACAGCAGTACCTTGTTTTATGGTGAACCATACAGGTATTGAACTCAACCATATCGTAGATATTCGTGCGTTAAAGCAGAAGAAACTAGAGAAGAATGAAAGATTTATTGATCGTTTAACTACAATTGCCAATCTTCTGTCAGAACTTATGGATGAATATCAATTGGATATTGATGAAGTAGGAGAAGAGGTCAAAAGTATCTATAAACGTGTCACTTAACTGAATGAAACTTTTAATGAATTTTCAGGAGCCAAGCTATTTGCTGTGCATTGTGGTAAAGCTGTCCATAACATTGCCAGTATTGCTGCTAATTATTATCGCATGGATAAATCCAACTGTTATTCTAACTTTTATCTGTTCAAAGAACGTATAACAGACCTTTTGCCTACATGCACAGTGAAGCACCGTGTTATTAGCGACTGTACTCTACCGAGCTATATCAAAGAGTTTCTAGACGAAGAGAAGAAAGCCAGTGATGAGGCCTATAAAGCAAGTATAGGCCCAGCATTTGAAATTTTTTTAGATCAAAAAATGAAGTCTAACGTCCAATTCGATTTGGATAGTGAGTTTGATGATATCAGCCCGATTGTGGAGCAAAAAGCCGAAGCAACAGATCAAAGTGCTGCTCCTCCCGATCAGGATAAAAAATCACTGGTGAGATGAATGAAGAGTCTGACCAGAAAACTCAAGCAGAAGAAAATGCCAAGCCAACTCAAGAGGAAATAAAACCACTTAAGAGCGGTATAGCATATCTAAAACAGAAGGGAATGATCTCAAGTCATAAATTAGTTAATGATCAGACGATTGATGAAGAGAATAAAAAAGAAATTTCTCCCTCGCTTCAAAAACTTAAAGAAAAGCTGAAAGCGAAAAAACTGTCATCAAGTGTTGCATGTTCTATTGAGAAGGAAATTAATGATCATTCAGACAATGAGCGGGTTATGGACATTAAAAATGAGTCTGTTGCGATGCAGAATGAAAATGCTGAAACAGAGGATGTTTTTGATGAGGAGGAGGAAAATACTCAGGTAACTGCAAATGTTATCGAAGATTTGAATGAAGATGATGATGGAGCTAATGAAAGTGTTACCGTAGCTTCTTGTAATGAAAATGATGCAGCACATGATGCTACTCAAGAATCCAATCATGGAGCTGACATAGCAAACAATGTTGCGGATGAATCTGGTCATGAAAGTAAAGTAATGGATGTTATCAATGAAGAATCTAGTCATGAAAATGACTTAACAGATAACGTTACCGAAAAATCCTCTAATGAGGATGAAGAAGCAGATGAATCTACTGAGGAAACCAAAACCAACTCTATTCCAGATAATTTATTAAAACTTAGAGATGTCGGTACAAGTATTCTCAATCAACATGAAGAAGATGAGCAATTCATTGAACAGCTTGTAGCTCAATATGATGTCCCCACTCATGCAACCACTGTTGAAATTCTACTGCAAATTGCACAACTGTCTAAGGTAATTGGAAATCTAAACGATATCCATGCGATTATTGAGAAAAAACAATTTAACACTGTCATGGGTGTTGCTAGAGCTTATAAATCAAATATTGTCATGCATTATTTCATTAAGAGGTTTTATCGATATAACCCAGAGCGCTACCTAGACGACGGATTTCAATTAACTCCTGACGATGCAGCCGACGGGCTGTTAAAAGGTTTTAAACAGGTTCAAAAGGAAACTGCTATTCCTTTCAAAAGAGTACTTAAGGATAAACTTGTATCTGGGATTAAAGTAGACCCTAAAACCAAAGAAGTCAGTATCAATCCAAGTAAAGCTGCAAACTTCTTCGCTAAATATTTTTCTGTGAATGATCGTAATGCTAAAAAACCTGCATCACGATATTTAGAATTTACAGGAATCGCTTACGGAAACTATCAATTCCTTGCAATAGCCAAGTATCAGCAGCCCTTTTTAGAACTATCAAATGAGTTCAAATTAGGAGAACGTACCTTTAATCCTGTTACAGGTGCTGTGATCTCAGGACCTGATTCACCTTTAGAGATGATTACTCATTCTGGTCAACCAGATTATTTCGATGAAGATGAGATTCAGAATGAAGGTGAAGGATTAGGTCAGGTGGCTTGATGCTTGTTTTAATCTATTTGGATATGTCAGGCCATCCATTTGATGGCCTTGACCTTTTTCCTACATCTAAGCATCTTGCTAGTGTCTAGACTAGCGGTGCTCACTAGCAGCGCTGTTAGCTGCAGGAAAAAAGATGATGTAGGAGTGAGGGGGAAAATTTGAACCTTTTCTGTTTATCGAGTTTTTTGTTTATTTTCTTCGACTTTATCCACTGGTGAGGTGGTATTTTGCTTTTTACTATTTTTCACTTGAGGGGAAATATTTGAGAGAGGAGATAGTGGAGGCCCAAATCTGTTCTAAACCTATATCCATAGAATTAAGGATATGCTATTCCTAGCTCCGTTCTATAGAATATGAGAAAATATGACTTTATTTAAATACTATTTGGCTTCTTTGCAATGCAAGATATGATTAATAGAAATAGTTCAGGCAAGTATGCGCTAAACCCCAAAGCTGTTTTTATCGAATATATGAAATCAAAAAATAACATCTTTGATTTTTTTATAGGAGATGCATTATCTGAGATTGAAGCTTTAGTTACTGAATTGGCAAAGAATTTAGGAGTTACAATCGATAAAGGTGCCTTTAATAAGTGTAATGGGGATTGGTACGAATGGTTGCTATCAATCAGAGCAATCGAATTTTTTATAACAAACAAACCGAATACTTTATTAATAAATTTGCCTAATATTTCTTCATTTGATGTTATGGCCTTATATAAACCAGAACTATGTGAGTATATTTTTGATCTACGAGAAAAACTAAAAGTAAAGAATGTTAATTTAATTACATCAAATCCTGATTTCTGTATTGTTCGTTTGTCTGATCAAAAAAAGATTGAGTATCTTAATAAATTATCAGATATAAACTTTGGTAACCTTTCATTAGAAATGTTAGAAATAATTGATACTCTTTATAAAGACTTTATTAATTATGCTGAACTAGATGATATAGCAGGATACTTATCTGTAAAAACGTCTCTAAGACCCGATCGCAGATTGCAATTGGCACATGAAGGAAGCTTAATGAAAGCTCTTTATACGCATTTGCAAACAAGAACGTGGACAATAAATCCTAAGGGAATTAAATACTTTGGAGCATCAAAAAAAATTGGGGCTGCTGATAGAGAAGGCTTAAAAACAGTTGCAACTCATTCGATTACAGATGTAAAGAGTTTACCTCAAAGCGCAGTCGATGAGCTCTTTCAAATAAACTCTAAAAGTGAATTGGATATCTGTTTATCTAAATTACTTTATATCTAGCTGTAAAAGAAATTTTTCTATAGTTTGAGCTAACCCTTTTGCTGCTAAAAAAGGAACACCATTACCAATTGTCTTAAACATATCAGTTAAAGTCATGCTAGCAGGAAGCTCAAATTCTTTTGGTAAGGATTGGATTGCCATAGCCTCTGCTGCTGAAAGCCTTCTTGGGTATAAGGGGTGTAAATGTACTTCATTATTTCCATAAGCAGCAGTAGGAGAATAACGATATCTATGCAATCGCTTATAAGATTTTTTGCTTACATCGCCTTCTTTAATTATTTGAAATTTTGCTAAACCACTTCTAGGAGTAAAATGATGTTTACTATTAGGATGGTTTTCGACATCATTTTTGTTAAACCAATATTCAACAGTTAATTTTCTTTGCCAATCATCTATGCTATTCGGTTCAAATAGTTGCTCTCCCATTGTAGAAGGCCAAGGAGATTTCTTTAATACTAATTCTCTATCATGCTTTATCGTGTGTTCCCATGGAAATTTTGAAAGATCAGCACCCAAAGACTTCTTGATGCCAAATAAAAAGATTCGATCTCGATCTTGTGGAGCACCATATTCAATACAATTTGTTAGTCTATCTGTTAAATCATATTCTTTAGATAAAATATCTTTCATACGATCATAAAATTCACGATGTTTTTTAGTTCTCCACAGACCTTTAACATTTTCAAAAACAAAAAAGTCTGGTTTAAACTCTATAATTACTTCAACATAACTTTTGGTAAGCGCACCATTTTCACCATGCTCTCCTTTATTTTTCCCACCTACTGAAAAGTCAGGACATGGCGGCCCCCCAATAAAACCGACTAAAGCCTTTTTCTGAGCAGCTTGGACCTTTTTCAAGAACGGGCCTTTATGTTCTTGAGTAAGTAAATCATTAATATCACCTAAATATTCACCATATTCAGGTTTAGGCATCCCCATTTTTTCACGTGAATATTTATAAGCCTCCATAAATGAAGCTTGATATTCATTAACGAAAGCTACGTTAAATCCAGCTTTTTCAAAGCCTAGATCCAGAAATCCAGAACCAGAAAAAAACGAAAAAATAATAGGTTTGCTCATATAAAAGATAACTTTGACGCATAGGGAGATGATAAATTTTACGCACTTAGTGCGCAAAAAACAAGCTTAAATAAGCTTACACTTAAATTCTGATTTAAGCTTTATCAAAAGCTCATTTTTATAAGCTTTTAACTATTGGAGCAATAGGATTTATCGTAATATAGTTATTAAAATCTTTGATGACAATATTACCTCAACTTTCTAGGGGAAAATCTTTAATGGATGATTTTTCTAAACAACTTCACGTGCTAAAAAAAAGGTTAAACTTCACGCAGCTAGAGATGTGTACAGCCTTATATGGTGTTCCTCATAGGACTTTACAAAGTTGGTTACAGAATGAAAAACTTCCTCCAAATTATGTAAGAAGTTTAATTATTAAACATTTGGAAAACTTACTAAAAGATTAAATTATTTCATTTATATAGTTTAATTATTTTTTAAACCGTGGTGGGTCCCACTGAATGTCCTCATGTTCTTCAATTTCATCATATAAAGTAGTAGTTGTCACAATGGTAAGTATTTTGTCATATGCACCTAATGCTATAGTTTCTTCAATGGCTTTAATACTGTGGTTAGTGTCTACCCACTCATGCAGAAATATTTCTTTTTTTAATGGTTCTGTAGATATAATATTTTTATTAGGGAAAATATTATTCTTAGTGTAACGTTTTGCTCCAAATTTACGCAATTCTTTTGTATCAAATACCGCCTCAATAATACCTTTTGAGCTAATAATTAACATAGCAGGCGTTTCAGTCAATTCAATATAGCGTATAGCAGTTGTAGTTAATGATGTATTAAATATACTAGCTAATCCCTTAATTGCTTCCAATCCATCATTAAATTTATAAATTTCATCTTCAAATAAGTGCTTAGGCATTAATAAGCATGTAGAAAAGTAATCTGCCTCCTTTTCATAGGAGTTTTTACTATTAGTATTAGCAGAAGAAATATGCCACCCGTTACTATCAAAAATATTTTCAGGATGTTCGGGTAAAAAATAATGTCCAAACTCATGTGCAATACTGAACCGCTGATATGGAATATTATTGATGAAGGATGAATAATAAATTAGAAAATTATTACCACTTCTAATTAAAGCCCCAGAAATACCATGCTGATCTACTTCTTGGGTTTGTATTTCTATTCCAACTTTATCTCCCAATTGATGAAGATCAATCTCGTAAGTAGTGAAACCATACTCTTCTCTAACTTGGAAAGCTTGTTGTTCAATAAATTGCTTTGTATTTTTAGACATTATTCTTCATAAAAGTCTTAGAAATAAATATTTTATTTATTTCTAAGTGATTCTGCAAATCTACGAATGGTTTCTCTATCACTTTCTGTCAGATTTTGAAGATCTCTAAATAATGTATCTGTATTTGTACCTTCTAAACTCTCAGATCTTCCTAATAAATAGTCTGTTGATACATCAAGTGCGATGCCAAGTTTTCTCAAATTATCAAAAGAAGGTTTCCTTGCCCCAGCTTCCAAATGTGAAATTGAGGTAGAGGGAATCTTAGATTTTTCGGCTAACTGAGCTTGGGTAAGTTTACGTAATTCCCTTACCTGCTTTAAGCGCTCAGGAAACACATAGGTTTCATCAGATACTGTATTCATAGTTTTATTCTACTAGTTATTTTCTTCCATATCCATAATAACTCGAAAACGAATTTTAATGTTGACGAATTCGACAAGTAGTGTTACTAATATAAACGACAACTATAACTTGTCGAATTCGACAACAACATGCGGAGTTTTTAATATGGCTAAAGCGCCTATCGGAACAAAATGTAAAACTGGTGAACAATGTCCTGAATCAGGAGTTTGGAAACCAGAGGGTTACTCAACAACAGCTCCAATTGCTCGAGGAAATAGATTTCCTCCTTATGCAGGAAAAGCTGTTACTTGGGTTTTAATTCAATACGCGTAAAAGAGGAAGAGAGAAATGAGTTTAAAACCTGGTCAAAGTACTGGTCGTGATGGTGGTATCTACAGAGAACAAGGTCCACGAGGTGGGTTGAGAGATAATTATTCAACAATTCCAGATAGGACAATTGCTCCACCTACCTCTAAACCGAACTCTACTTGGGTTCGTGTAGAACGCACGCCAGATAGCAAACGATGAGTCATCATGGCTAGCAGTCAATAATAGAGTGCTAGCCTTATTTTCAAATAGCGTAGTTTTAGGTAGATACAGATGGATAATGAAAAAGAGATAATCGCAGAAAAAAAATTCTATCAAACCTTGTTGAATTTGATAGTCACCAATTTTACTGTCTTTGCTATATTTTTATTTTCTTTTTCTTACTTATGGAAAATTGCACCTCGTGAATCTAGTCAGTTTGGCTATTATTTAGCAATTATATATACGGTAATCACTTTATTTTTTTACTTTTTCTTATTATATAAAATTTACTATGCAGACTTATCTTCTAGCTTAATGGGTGTAACCAAAAAAGCTGTTGTATTTTTCTCAAGTGCAATCTTTGTAATAGGAATATTCCTCGTACCCACTCTATTTATCCTAGATGGAAAACAGGACAATCTTCATCTACAAAAAAATCAGCCGATAATTACCCATAAGAACGGTATGATTTTTATCAATATACCTAAAGAAGTTAGATCAAAGGTTAAGGTCTATTATGAAGAAGAATAAAACTGGATTCGTAAGTTTTCTTTATCCCCTTGACCTTTTTCCTACATCTAAGCATCTTGCTAGTCTATACAGTGTTGCTCTCTAGCAGCGCTGTTAGCTGTAGCGAAAAAGATGATGTAGAACTGTTGGGGAAAATTTAAGCTTTTTCTGTTTGTTGAATTTTTTGTTAGGTTTCTGCGGCTTTATCCACTGGTATGGTGGTGTTTTGCTTTTTTAGTGATTTATGGGAGATATACCGCTATCACAGTATCCCTATGTCAAACAGTCATGCCGGGCAAGACTCGGTACTGTCTCATTCATTTCGGAACCACTCTACTCTACTGAAGGTCTACTGCGGTACTTCATGAAAAGCATTAGTTTTCTTCAAGTTTCTGGTTACGGTCCATTAATTGTATACCCTAAAAGATGTGGTCTAGTGATGGTCTATCAATCAGTATGCTTGTTATTTTTCTTGAACTTAGCACTCATCATTTTTCAGGAAGTTTTGGTCCCTATTCATCTGTTCCCTTAATTTTCAACACCTTAGTAACTGTGCCACGGTCTTATTGATTCCATTAGAATTTCTATCAAACAATACATTCAATCCATTGTTTTTATTATGAAAAATATAAAGGTTTGTTCGTACTTGTAATCAGTAGGTCCACAGTTCGAATCCGTGTGCCGGCACCATCATCAAACCTCATGAATATTTGATTTATGGGGTTTTTTGTTGTCTGTAATTTTAGGCATAGTATATTCATACTGTTTTGAATGAAGGTATTTACCTAAAATTTTATTATAAACTCGAGCTTCAAAATATTTTTTTAAAACCAATTTATTCTTTTAACAGAAAAATATGCGTTCTTAATTTATAAAAAATATATTTTTAAAATAAGAAATATGAAAAAGATAGCACTATAATGCGCCACCAAATAAGGTCATATAAATAAGACCTATTTTATAAACTTTAATTCATTAAGATACCAATACGGAAAAGTATGAAACTTCGTTTTATTTTACCTGCTTTATTTCTAGCATTCCCTTTAATAACATATGCTCAAGAAACTACATCTCAACTTCAAATTCAAACCACTGCAAACCCACCTATTTGCTTAATTGAGGGTACTCCTTCAGCAGAGCACTATAAATCTATTAAACGTATTAAAGCCGCGAAAGGAACCTATGGTGGTTTTGAAGAAGTAAAACCTAAATTAGCAATCGTTGCTCGTAAATACGGTGCAGATGTGGTGATTAATTATCATCAAAGCCAAAGATTTGGCTTCTGGCCTTGGCGTATTGTTCGCCCAGTACTCACAGGTACTGCTGTGAAATGGAATACACCTTTTAACTGTGCAGCCTTAGGCGGTAAAGAAATTCGTTAATAAGAAATGAAAAAAGCCCAACATCCTGTTGGGCTTTTTTCGTATTTCGTTACTAGGTACACTTCCTGTAATACCTCACGTCCTGATGCTTAAACTTATTATTGTTGTTTTACGTTTCGGAACTTCCTGTTCCTGATGAGTTCATCATAGGCAATTTATCACGTCATAAAAAGACGCCAATTTCCCGAATGTATGTACGAAAAAGCGTACATGGTTCTTTAAATTTAAAACTTGATTGATCTATCATGGAAATAAAAATATGAATTTATAAACAAGTTCTGTTCGTCAATTAAATAAAAAGACGATATAATGAGATTATTACTTTATTTCTAAAATAAATTTAAAATAACAAGGAACGAGATGTTTACTTTGCCATCAAATATTTTTCAGCCCTTAGCGCTCATACTCGCCTGCCTTATTTTCATTGTAAGTAAAATGCCGCAGCTAAAATATAGAAAAACTATATTATTTCTAGCTATTGGTAGCCTTACTTTAGTGATTATTTTAGGAATATTTGGCTTTTTTAATTAAGCTTTATTTCTTGCTCTTCTCTATCATTTTTTCAAAGTGTTTAAGGTTTGGGTTCAACGTATCCCATGCATAGGCTTGGCTCACAAACACCTCTGCTCTAGGCTGATAGAGACTCGGGTCATCAAGCGTACCTGCACGTATTGAAATCATTTCAGGCGCAATTTCAGGTAAGCCAAAAAGCTGAGAACCACACGTCGGGCAAAACGCTCTTTTAATAGCTCGGCCAGAAGATCCCAAAGTCTCAAAATATTTCAGCTCACCACTTACTTTCAATTCAGATTGCTGAAAAAAAGCGATTGGTGCATATGCCGAACCTGTTGCCTTTTGGCAATCTCGACAATGGCAATTAAAGCTATAACGTGGCTCTACTTCGCTTTGGTAGCTCACCGCTCCACATAAACACGATCCTTGATATTTGGCTGACATGGCTCCTCCTATTTTTTTATTGCTGTTATTTGAATATAACGGACATATCCACTTTGGTAGAGTTGCTGGCATAACTTTGCAGTCATTTGAATTTTAAAATTTGCCAACCCTCGGCTATGAGATTGTCCTTGTTGTTTTTGAATATACTCTGAAAAACCTAATAATACTTGTTCAGATAAATCTTCAATTTGAATATCTGTAAAACCTTGCTGCTGCAAAGTCGTTCTTAGTGTTTGTTCAGTTGGTAAAACATCCCAAGCGACATCGGCTGCTTTGAGTAAATAACGATGCTTTTGTTCTTGTAGCATGGTCATGTTTTGGCATGACTTTGCACGCATTAAGTAGTGAAAACCTAATCGACCTTTTGAATTTAAAACTGGAGTGACCGAATCTAGAAATGAATTTAAATGACTGTGGTAAGCCGCATCGATACAGAGCACCACATCGAATGGTTGTTTGAATTCAAATTGTTTTAAATTTAAAAATGAACCACAAAAAATCTGACTTATTTCAGGAATAAGTTTTTGAATTTTATTCACACATTCAGCTTGTAGCTCAACGGCACTCATACTTTTGGGCTGATAGTGTTGTAACCAGTGCAATAAACTCGCGCCCTGTCCGCAGCCTAAATCGAGTAAATAATCTTTTGAATTTAAATTGACAGCTTGTGCCAAATGGTCAGCCAATTGGCGACAAGCTTCAGGGTAGTTTTGGGTATTTTTCCAAAAACCCAAATTTGTCCAAGCTAGTTCTCCATCATCCCCCAAACTTGATGCATCAATTGCATATTTATGAGGAATGAGTCGAGAGAGAGCTGCTCGAACTTTTGTTTTCACAATTTTAGTAACCGAGCTCAGGAGCAACTTCAACCTGAGGTTTTAAACCTACAAATGGTAAAGGAGCACCTAAAATTTCAGCAATGTGCATTGCAGAAGTCACGGCTGACTCTAAAATTGGCAAGCCATCACATGACCATGAACCACAGTAAAATACTTTACGATTTGGTTCTAAATGACGTTGCTGTAGCTCTTTGTTTAAAGCAATTGTTTGCGAGTCTACAACTGCACGCGTTAAGGTCACTTTTGAAATGATTTTTTTAGGATCAATATCAGTCACTGGACGCCAAGTTTGGAATACAGGATTTTTGCCCACAAGTGATGGCTCAACAGCGTTCATCCAAACCGTAAACTGCTGACGCGTAAACTTACGGTCCATCATATAGCTCAGCACTGACCAATCCTTACGGCGTGGTGGCATGACTGTTGCGTCAGTATGAATAACCAAATCACCTTGCTCAAAGCGGAACTGTTTAAGCAGATTCATATCATCTGCAAACTGTTCAGGGTTTAAGAACTCTTCAATCTTAGATGTTGGTGTCGCCACAATAACGCGGTCAAATGTGCCCTTATCGCCCTGCGCATTTTCAACCAGTACTTTTTCGCCTTGTTGCTCAACTTTCTTAATTGCCGAACCGCTATGGATATCAATGCCTTTAATTAAGCTGTCTACAAATGCTGGTGTACCGCCTTTCATACGCAATAGCATGTCGCCATCAGTTAAATGGCGTAAAAACTCAAGAAGGTTTTTTGCAGGCCAGTCACCAATTGTTTTTGGGTTACATGTACAAATGGTATAGAGCACTGGCATCACTACGCCATGCCAGAATACTTCTTCTATGTCGTTCTGATTAATAAATTCAGCGAGAGTAATATCTTGATTTTTAGATTTGAAAAACTGGTGAATCGCAGTTTTTAATTGCAACATCCCTTTCACAAGACGCCAGCCATACTGCTGGATGCCTTTACGGTTATTGATAATCGGGAAATTACCAATACGGCTACGAGATGTGGTTAACCATGTTTCCGTACGATCTTCAAATAACCAGCTACAAGACATATAGGTACGAACTGGGAAAGTTTTAATACCTAAGTGTGCAGCAAGGCTGAGTGTATTTTTCCATAGATGCGGGTTCATAACACGCAATGGCGCATCAATAATCCCACCATCGAACTCAATGCTATGGCTATCCATTCCCCGGCCAGGAAGTGCTTCAAATATCGTGATTGTATGTCCTGCATCTTTCAGAATTCTTGCTGCTGCAAGTCCTGCCATTCCACTGCCAATAATTGCGATATCCAAAATGATGTCCCATTTTTCGAGAATTTTTTTGATTATCACTCATACCCCAAAAAAACACCGTATTAAAAACTACCAGATTTTTATTTTTTGCATCAATTTATATAGAAAAAATTTAAAGAACGCTTCCAAATGATTTTCATAAAATTTTACAAAAGAGGATAAGTGTATAAAAATCTATATTTTTTAAAAATTTAAAAAAATTCTTTTAAATAAAATAAGATAATTTAACTATATTTATATCATTCGTTTTACAAGAAAAACTTTTTGCGGTATCATGGGGTCATAATAATGAGAACTAAATCACACAAAACAATGCCGACACAATAACGATGTCCATCATAAAACTAGAAACTTTACAGCGAAAAAGCCCGCTATTCACACTTGATAGCGGGCTTTTTATTACTTTGTTTTTAAAGGTTCATTAAGCGCAGCTTAGCAATTTATGCTTCTTGCATGATTGAACCGAATTTTCCACGATTAAAGTCATCAATCGCTTCCATAATCTCGGCTTTGGTATTCATGACAAATGGACCATAACCTTCGATTGGCTCATTCAGTGGTTGGCCAGTCAACACTAGGAATTTAGTGTCTTCTTCAGCATTTAGGCTAAACTCAACACCCTCACGAGACAAAATCGCAACGGTTTTACCTTCAAGACGGTTTGTATCATTAATCACAACCGCCCCCTCTAACACCACAACAAGTGTGGTATGCCCTTCAGGTACATACAGGGTATGTTTTTGGCCTTTAGCCAATTTACCATCCCATACGTTTAATGGACTAAACGTCGTTGCTGCACCTTTTGCATCTGCATATTCACCTGCAATCACACGCAAATGACTACCGTGCTCGTCTAGCGCGATGTCTGGAATATCTTTGGCTTCAATCGCTTGATATTTTCCAGGCGTCATTTTTGAATGTGAAGGTAAATTTACCCACAATTGCACCATTTCAAACAGACCGCCATGCTCTGCAAATTCAGGAGAATGGAACTCTTCATGTAACACCCCTGCACCCGCAGTCATCCATTGTACGTCACCAGTTTTAATGGTTCCGCCGCCGCCGCTTGAATCTTTATGAGTTACTTCACCTTGGTAGGCGATGGTCACTGTCTCAAAGCCACGGTGAGGATGTGAACCTACACCTTGCTGTTCAGTTGTTGGCGAGAATGTATAAGGCGCTGCATAATCGAGTAGCAAAAATGGGCTTAGGGTTTGGCCTAAACGGTCATAAGAGAATAGGTTATATACAGGGAAACCATCACCCACCCAATGCATGTGGTTATTTTGATATGCACCAAGAAATTTCTTCATCTGATCTCTCCTATATATGTAGGATTTTCTTGAACTGGTATTGATTTTACGCCTCAATAATTGCAGTTTATAGATCAGGATTAGCAACACATTATTTCATCTATGAGACAATCATAGAATTTAATGTGCTCTTTTTAAGATCGTCCTATTTTTAAAATTCTTAATCCTATTTTTTAGACTTAATCACGACATAAAACTCAACTAGCATAATTTTAGGCAATAACGACCTACTCAATAATTTTTGATTATTTATTTTGATAACACGAGGACATAAAAAATGGCTCAAGATTACGTGCGTTTAGACAAGGATAATGCTGCGGTTCTTTTAGTTGACCATCAAGCAGGTTTACTTTCTTTAGTTCGAGATATCGACCCAGATAAATTTAAAAACAATGTATTAGCACTTGCTGATGCTGCTAAATATTTTAATTTACCAACTATTCTTACCACTAGTTTTGAAAACGGTCCAAATGGTCCTTTAGTTCCAGAATTAAAAGAACTTTTCCCAGATGCACCTTTTATTCCACGTCCTGGTCAAATTAACGCTTGGGACAATGAAGACTTCGTAAAAGCTGTCAAAGCGACAGGTAAAAAACAACTGATTATTGCAGGGGTAGTGACTGAGGTTTGTGTGGCATTCCCAGCTTTATCTGCACTCGCAGAAGGTTTTGAAGTGTTTGTGATTACAGATGCTTCTGGTACTTTCAACGAATTAACGCGTGATGCTGCTTGGGACCGTATGTCAAAAGCAGGTGCTCAGCTGATGACTTGGTTTGGTATGGCGTGTGAGTTACACCGCGACTGGCGTAATGATGTGGAAGGTCTAGGTGCACTCTTCTCAAATCATATTCCTGATTATCGCAACCTGATGACCAGCTATAGCTTTAATACCTCACAAAAATAAGTTCTATTGCCAAGATTAGAGTGCCTTAAGCGCTCTAATCTTAAATTTAAATGGATTGATCGGACATTGATAAGCTCTTTTGATGATTTTTATTATTTTTATTTGGTCGTAAAACACGGCGGTTTTAGTGCGGCTAGTGAAGCCGAAAATATTAGTAAATCTAAGCTCAGCCGACGCATTATTGACCTTGAAAATAAATTTAATGTCAGCCTGATTCAAAGGACAACACGTCATTTTAAGGTGACCGATTTAGGCCAAGAGTTTTATGAGGAATGCTGCAAAGTTATTAGTCAAGTTGAATGTGCAGAAAACGTGTTATTAAAGCAAAAAAGTGAGCCTCAAGGTCTGGTAAAAGTAAGTTGCCCACCTTTAATGATGCATTTTCAAATTAGAAAAATTTTAAATCAGTTTTTAAAAACCTACCCCAAAGTTGAGATTGCTCTTGAGCTAACAAGCCGTCGAGTAGATATCTTGCATGATGACATCGACCTCGCGATTCGGACAAATTTTGAACCGAATGAAGATTCGAATTTAATTGTTCGTGATGTGATTAAAACCGATCATTGTTTGGTGGCTTCGCCTGAATTGTTGCAAGGTCGCATCATTGAACATTATTCAGAATTACAGGACTTTCCAAGTATTAGCTTAGGTACTCAAAAGCAAAATCCTATTTGGCATCTATGCAATATTCGTAATGGTGAAACTGTTGATGTGCCTTATCAACCACGAATAAAAAGTAATGATTTGGCTGGTGTGTATTATGCCGTCATGGATGGTTTAGGCATTGCCGACCTTCCTTTTTTGACCGTCGAATCTGAAATTCGTAAAGGTACGCTTATACATATTCTTCCTGACTGGAAGTCGAATATTGGTACGCTGCAAATGGTTTATGTTTCGAGAAAAGGCCAGCGTCTTGTGGTTGAAAAGCTCATTGAAACGCTGATTGATGAACTCAGGCGTTTGCCTGAAAGTCGTGATGGCTATCTATCGACTTAAAATAAAAAACCGGTCACGAATGGGCATGACCGGTTTTTTGTGAAACATCACATACAGCATAACTGTATGTTTTCGTTCAGAACAAAACGAACTCGCTTTATTCCTTACTCAGATAAGTCTACGCAGAGGTATTTCATTTCGACATATTCTTCGATGCCGAATTTTGAACCTTCACGACCTAGACCTGACTGTTTTACGCCACCAAACGGAGCAACTTCATTTGAAATCGCGCCCGTGTTAATGCCGACCATACCGTACTCAAGTGCTTCACCCACTCGCCATTGACGAGCTGTGCTTTGAGTAAATAAATAAGCAGCTAAACCAAACTCGGTATCATTCGCCATTGCCACTGCTTCATCTTCAGTTTTAAAGCGGAATAGTGGTGCAAGCGGACCAAAAGTTTCTTCTTTAGACACTTTCATGTCTTGCGTTACGCCAGTTAAAACTGTTGGCTCAAAGAATGTGCCGCCAAGTGCCGAGCGTTGACCACCAATACGAACTGTTGCGCCTTTCTCAGTTGCATCTGCAATATGAGACTGAACTTTTGCAATCGCATCTTCATCAATTAAAGGCCCTTGAGTTGAACCTTCTTGACGGCCATCACCAACTTTAAGCTTAGACACGGCTTCAACCAAACGCTCTGCCAATGCATCATAAATACCGTCTTGAACATAAATACGGTTCGCACATACACAGGTTTGACCGCTGTTACGATATTTACTTGCCATAATGCCCTGAACAGCTTGCTCAAGGTTAGCATCGTCAAATACCACAACTGGTGCATTACCACCGAGTTCAAGCGAAAGCTTTTTAATGGTTGGCGCACATTGTTGCATCAAGATACGGCCAACTTGAGTTGAACCTGTGAAGCTTAACTTACGAACAATATCGCTTTCACATAGTGTTTTACCAACTTCAACTGCATCACCACTAATGTTAATTAAAACATCAGCTGGTAAACCTGCCTGTAACGCCAATACTTCAAGTGCGTAAGCTGTTAATGGTGTTTGCTCTGCCGGTTTAACCAACATTGAACAACCCGCAGCAATGGCTGGGCCTGCTTTACGCGTAATCATGGCAGCTGGGAAGTTCCACGGCGTAATTGCAGCTGTAACACCAATCGCTTGTTTAATCACAAGCAGACGTTGATTTGGCAAGGTTGGTGTTAAAACTTCACCATCAATACGGCGAGCTTGCTCGGCAAACCAGCGTATGAAAGATGCTGCATAACCAATTTCACCACGTGCTTCTGCCAATGGCTTACCTTGCTCAGCCGTTAAGATTTGAGCCAGATTTTCTTTGTGCTCAAGCATGAGGTTGTACCATGCCAATAGCACATCAGCACGTGCCAAAGCAGTTTGCTTTTTCCAAGCAGCCTGCGCTTTTGCTGAACGGTTAATTGCGGCTTCAACTCCTGCACGGTCATAGGTTTTTACCCATGCCAAAGTTTCACCTGTAGCAGCATCATTAACTTCGATATAGTCATTTGATGCAGGTGCTTCTAATGAAATATCAGGGTGTTTTAATAAATACTGCAAATCATTTTGAATCATGCAGATTGCTCCATTGCTTTTGCACTACCTGCTTTTAGAGTTGCAAAACCTTGTTTCAAGATATCAAGACCTTGGCGGAATTGCTCAGCAGGAATGGTTAATGGATATAAGAAACGAATTACATTACCGTATTTACCACAAGTAAGAAGTAACAACCCGTTTTCCATTGCATAGTTTTGTACAACTTTTGCTTGCTCAGCTGTTTCAAGTTCTACTGCAACCATTGAACCTAATGCACGAATATCAGTTACGACGTCGCCTGTTGCTTGTTGAATATCTTTAAGGGTAACAACTAACTCTGCACCTAATTCATTTGCACGGTCGCATAAGTTTTCTTCTTCAATCGCATCAATCACAGCATGCGCAGCAGCAACCGCAATTGGGCTACCTGCGTAAGTACCGCCTAAACCACCAGGGTTTGGTGCATCCATCACTTCTGCACGGCCCACAACACCTGAAATAGGGAAACCACCGCCCAAGCTTTTCGCCATCGTAATTAAGTCTGCTTTAGTCTCGTAATAGTTCATTGCAAATAATTTACCAGTACGGGCAAAACCTGATTGCACTTCGTCAGCAACCAATAAAATACCGTGCTTGTCGCAAATTGAACGTAAACGTTTTAAGAACTCAGCTGGCACAACATTGAAACCGCCTTCACCTTGTACTGGCTCAAGCACAATTGCTGCAACATCATGCGGTGCAATATCTTCACTGAAAATATCTTCAACGCTTTCAATTGCCGCGTCTACTGAAATACCTTTAGCAGGCACTGGGTAACGTGCATGGAACACACCCGCTGGCATCACACCGAAATCACGTTTGTAAGGCGCAGTTTTACCTGTCATTGCCATCGTCATGAATGAACGACCGTGGAAACCATTACCAAAAGTGATAATGCCGTGACGACCTGTGTAAGAGCGAGCAATCTTCACCGCATTTTCAACAGCTTCTGCACCTGTTGTGAAAAAAGCTGACTTTGCAGGACCAGCAATTGGTGCGCGTTCATTAATACGCTCAGCTAAAGCGACATAGCTTTCATAAGGTGTTACTTGATAGGCAGTGTGAGTAAATTTAGTAAGTTGCTCAGTCACCGCTGCAATCACTTTAGGGTGGCGATGGCCTGTATTTAAAACCGCGATACCACCAGCAAAGTCGATGAATTGGTTGCCTTCCTTGTCCCAAAGCGTAGCATTTTCAGCTTTTTCCGCATACCACTGACACATCACGCCTACACCACGTGGAGTTGCTTGCTGTTTACGTGCGTTAAGTGCAGAATGTTGATTATCCATTTGATTCCCTCATATTTTCATCATCAGTTGCAGCTTTGGTTTCTTGCATCCTGTGCTTAATTTTCAGGGTGCTTTACAACGACTGCCTATGCATGTAATTTCGCTCGTCTGATGCCAACTGACGAGAGCCACTTTTTAACTGTAGGAGAGAGCCAATTGCGTAGTTTACTTGGAGATCATTTGCTGCAACGACTCCAACAGGACACTGAAGGGAAACTACATCAACGCCTTTTCCGTTGCCTGCGTGGTGCCATTATTGATGGAGTCATCCAACCCAAGACTCGTCTACCTGCCTCACGCGACTTAGCCAGTGAAATTCATGTTTCAAGAAATACAGTGCTCACTGCCTATGAGCAGCTACAAGCTGAAGGCTACTTAGAAGCCCGTACGGGACACGGCACATGGGTTGCCGAAAAATTACCAGAGAGTTTTTTAAATACACAAAACAAGAAAAAAGTAGTTTCTAGCCCGAAAGTTCAAAATTCTTATGCGCTATCACAGCGTGGTTCCAACTTATTGGGCTATGCCGCAGCGTCGCCACACCAATGGGGAGCTTTCGTGCCGGGAGCACCAGATGTGACTGAGTTCCCACATCATATTTTTAGTCGTATTCAAGCACGCTTAAGCCGTGAACCCGATATTAATCGCCTGATTTATAGCAATGCAGGTGGATGTATTGAGCTTCGAAGTGCATTGGCAGATTACTTGCGTGTTGCACGTTCAGTCCAGTGCGATGCAGACCAGATTATTATTACCGAAGGCATTCACCAAGCTATTGATTTAGTCTCGCGTGCGCTCAGTGATATGGGAGATAAAATCTGGATTGAAGATCCAGCTTATTGGGGAATGCGTAATACGTTACGTATTAATGGTCTCGATATTCAACCGATGCCTGTCGATGCTGAAGGTATTATTCCTGAGGAAAATCCAGCAAAGCCACCAAAACTCATTTTTGTCACACCTTCCCACCAATATCCGCTTGGCTCTCATTTAAGCCTAAACCGCCGACGTAAATTGATTGAGATTGCACGTCAGCATAATAGCTGGATTGTCGAGGATGACTATGACAGTGAGTTCCGTTTCTCGGGTCAGCCTTATCCCTCTTTACAAGGTTTAGAAAATGATGCGCCTGTGCTGTACATGGGCACATTCAGTAAAACCATTTATCCGTCCTTAAGAATTGGATATCTAGTCGTACCTAAGCCATTATTTTCACCATTACGTATTGTGGCAGCCGAGCTGTATCGTGGTGGGCACTTGCTTGAGCAAAAAGCTCTAGCTGAATTTATTCGTGAAGGCCATTATGAAGCACATATTCGCCGTATGCGCTTACTTTATGGCAAGCGCCGCGACTATTTGGTGAGCTTAATTCAACGTTATCTTGGCCCCGAGTTTATTCATGAATATGATGAAGCGGCAGGGTTACATCTGGTTTTAAAATTACCGAACTCTTGCGATGATGTCGCGATTGCAGCCACAGCGCTTGAACGTGGTGTCAAAGTTCGTCCTCTTTCACAGTACTACATGCAGTCACATGCACATGCAGAACGTGGGCTGCTGATGGGCTTTGCATGTGTAAATGAAAAAGATATGGTAATGGCTTTTGGCGTCTTGCTGCAGTGCTTACGTGAAGCAGGCGTACCTACGCTAAATTAACTTTCCTCTGTTATTAAAACAAATAAAAAAGAGCCTCATAATGAGGCTCTTTTTATTTAAAAATTCTAAACCAACTTTTCTTCATGACTATGAGTTAAATGGGTCGCTCTACGCTCTTTACCCCAACCCAGTTTTTCAGACAACAATCCGAAGAAGACAATAATGCCAAACAATGCTGTGGTGTAAATCACTTCTTTAAAGTAGGTGCCTTCAATCAACATGGTAAGAATTGCACCAATAATTGCAAAAATCACCACGTAAGTTAGATAAGGGAACATCCACATTTTAAAGTCAATTTTCACGCCTTCAGCTTCTAACTTTTTACGCATACGAAGCTGAGAATAAGCAATAGTCAGGTAAACATACAGTGTTGCTGCACCTGTTGTTAACATGAAAAAGTCATAAACATTCATACTCTCGGTTGCAGTTAAAACTACCGCAATTACAGAGAAGAAGCATGACACAATCACGCCTACCCAAGGACTACTTTTACTGTTTACAGAGCCAAAACTTTTCGGTGCATCACCACGTTTAGCTAAAGAGAACAACATACGTGAACACGTATAAAGAGCTGAGTTAAAGCAACTACATACTGAGGTTAGAACCACAAAGTTTACGATGTGGCGCGCGCCAGGAATACCAAGTGCAGACAGAGTTACGCTATAGGTTCCCCAAGTTGAATCTTTCAAAAGTTCATTGTTGTGAGGAATCAAACATACCGCCACAAACATTGAACCAACGTAGAATAAAATAATTCGCCAAACAACTGAGTTCGATGCTTTACGAATTTCTTTCGATGGATTTGCCGACTCTGCTGCCGCTACCGTAACAATTTCAGCACCAATGTAGGCAAACATGACTCCAAGCAAGGCTGTAATAACGGATGAGCCACCATTTGGCATAAAGCCTTGAGCGGTTAAATTACTAATACCAGAAGCAGCCGGATTACCCCAAGGCCACAAATGCATGATCGCTAAACTACCAATCACAAGAAAAATAACAATCGCGATGACTTTGATGAGGGCAAACCAAAACTCAAATTCACCATAGTTTTTCACGTTTTGTAAATTAACGACAACCAGTGCGCCAATCACCACGACCATATAGACCCAGATCGGTATAAACGGGAACCAATTGTTTAGAATTTTTCCTGCCACATAGGCTTCCCAACCCATGAGCATAGCCAAAGTACACCAGTACAACCAACCAATTGAGAAACCTGCCCAACGGCCAATCGCACGGTCAGCATATGTTGAAAAAGAGCCACTATCTGGGTTTAAAACAGCCATCTCGCCTAACATACGCATGATGAACCAAACGAGTAGACCACCTAAAGCGTAAGTTAAGAAAACTACAGGTCCGGTATTGTAAATAATACTGCCTGAGCCCACGAATAGAGAACCACCAATAACCCCTGCAATCGAGATCATGGTCAGGTGGCGTGATTTGAGTCCATGTTTTAAACTTTGGGAGTGATTGGCTTCAGAACCATTTTGATGAGCTGCCATATCATTTTCCTTAATATATGGAGGATATCGGCTAGTCTCGGAAAACCTCCGAAGCCAAAAAATATCCCCTAAAAATTTAGCCGTTCTGCCCAATTCCTAAAACAGAAAATTCACTGAGCTTATTCGGCGCTTCCGTATGCATACTTCCAATGGCTTTAATTTGTCGTTTCGGCAGTCAAGAAACGAGAGCCATTTTTGGAATAAAAGAGAGAGCCAATTGCAAAATTTATACGCAAAATTGGTCTAGATTCGTTTCATGAATTTAATATTTCTATAAATAATTTACATAAAAATAGAATCAGATTTCCAAGTATGCAATATCGATGTGTTTGGTTAGAATTTATAAAAGTACCTTAAGTTTATAAAAAATAACTTATGGATAATCGAATAAAGATAAAGCATCAAAATTTTAAAATTGTAATTAATAAAATAATAGTATATTATTTTACTATTAAAGTTTTGTTTAAATATGACTAGCGACATCAACTCATTTCGAGCTAAATCTGTCATTCATAACAACTGATTATTCTTTAATAAAACTATTATTAACTTATATAAAAGGCAAAATTAATGAACAATAAACTTAAAACGTTAACATTTAGCTATAGTATTAAGATTCCAAAAGAGTCCTTTCCACTTATATGGAAGCACTGGAATGATATTACCAACTGGAGCAACTGGGATAAGGGTTTACTAGAAACCCAATCCGATGGAAATAAAATAAAGCTGGGTAAGAATATTAATATTCTTCCATACGGAACCCCCGATTTAGTTCCTATTTGTGTAACATCATTTATTGATGAACAACATTTTACAACAACTAGTCATACTCCTATAGGCTCCATGTCTATTGGACATTCACTTATTGAAAAAAGTGCAGCATGTCCTGATGACAGAATTGAGCATACTATTTGTGCTCAAGCTCATAACTATGATTTTTTTAAAGATAATATTTGGGAAAATTTAAAGCAGAATATTGTTCAAAGTGTTAATAATCTTGTTGAAATAACGCAAAAAGAAATGAACCAATGAAATCATGGATCGCTGTGATTTCCTATGAACATGCTTTAATAGCTTCAAAGTTAAATATTCTTCAAGTCTGCCATGGCAAAAAGGGCCCCCTCATCGCGACTCATGCTGGCGATGAGGTATTTATATATTGCCCAAGAACTGAAATGCGTGCTGGTAAGGAATTAAAACTAATCGCATTTAGATGCTCTTTTTTAAATAATGAAATCTATCAGTTTGAGCAAACTCCAGATTTTAAACCTTTCAGAAAAGATGTAATCTTTGATTCAAATTTTGTATCCAAACCCATCAAAGATATTAAAGGATTAGAACTTACGAGTAACCCGAACTGGGGAATACTTGCGCGAAGAGGTTTTTTTGAAATAAGTCAGCATGATGCGAATTTAATTAACGATAGTAAAACCTAGGAGATAATTTTAAATTATAGATCTACTCTCAAAATATTATTTAATGATCAAAACTTGAAGTCTTCATTTGAATTTTAATTAAATAATTTTTGCTCTAGCCTCCGCTTCCTCAGGAAGCGGCCCAGCAATATAACTAAACTCTATTCACTTCAATTTTATTTTCTTATTATAATTTTGATCTATGACACGCTTTAAGATAAATAACTGATACAACTTGTACTTAGCTTATTCGTCGTAAACAGCACGTATATTTTAAATAAGCTATACTTGCGCTTTCTATAATTTTTTTAAAAATTATAATTTTACTTAACGGGTCTTATTGAAATGGTAAAGCCAGATATATTTACACACACCTCTCCAATGGAAAGTATAGGATTCAGATTTTGGCAAACATTTATTAAGTGGCAAAGACAGATTGATATAGTTTTAGCTCCATTAGATTTAACTCAGCAGAACTTCAGCATACTCGCGCTTATTGGTTGGCAATTACAACAAAATGTATCGATTTCCACCCCCTATATTAGACAGAAAGTGATTGTTGAAATGTCTGGTATGCCCAAAATGCAGGTTTCTCTTATTTTACAGCGCCTAAAAAAAAGTAAATTAATTACCATTTCACCTTACCCTTTAGATTTACGCGAACAACAAGTTGAGTTGACTGATGAAGGATTAGATTTGCTTCGTAAAGCAATTACTCTGGTTGAAGAAGTCGACAATAAAACATTATCCCAAGAAAACTTACTTAGACTGATTGGAACAAATGAATAATAGAGGTTTAAATTCATTACAAGAAAAGACTTCATTTAAATGAATTTAAAGCTTTTAGTTTTGTTCAGAAATTAATAATGCTTTTGTACCAGTTTCTAATGCTCTAAATATATGTTTTTGATCAGCTGGATAACAAATATAGTCTCCAACTCCAAGCTCAACAGCTTCATCAATTAAACCCACCAAAGCTTTACCTTCAATCACAATAATATGCTCCACAGAACCAACTGGATGCGGCTCTGAGAGACGGTCTTCGCCTGGCTCAACAATCAGTAAATAAACATCGCGGCGCGCATGTGGCGGACAAGTCGCCAACAAAATCGCTTTGTAATTGGCAATCTCAGAACTCACTGTTGGCCCATCACCACAGCGAATGACTTGTACCTGATTACTCGGTTCTTCCATCAACCGTGCAAATGGAATATTGAGTGCAACACAAAGTGCCCATAAGGTTTCAATGCTAGGGTTACCTTGCCCTGCCTCTAACTGCGAAAGTGTAGATTTAGCAACACCTGCACGGCGCGCAACCTCTGCCAATGAAAGCCCTGCTCTTTGGCGTTCACGCGTTAAACCTTTGGCAATAATTTCAATTGGCTGAGACATTCAACACATCCGTTCTATAAAAAAAACGATCGTTCGTTTTGACAAAGCGATCAGACTTATTCATTATAATGGAAAATCGTTCGTTATATCATGCTATGTCCACATACTCTCTAATTAAAAAACTTAGTAAAGACACTACCCGCTCGATTTTCTTTGTATGTCTAGCGACGAGTGTCGTTGGTATGTCTTTAGGTTCACTCGCTGCAAGTTATGGCTTAGCGCTCTGGATCCCGCTTTGTCTATCCGTGTTTGTGCTCGCAGGAACTGCTGAATTTATTTTTATTGGTTTCTTGGCTGTAGGTGGTAGCCCAATTGCAGCTGCGATTGCAGGACTACTCGTCAATTTAAGACATCTACCTTTTGGTATTGCAGTCAATGAACTAATCCGTGGCAAATATTCTCGATATTTCGGGGCTCATATCATGAACGATGAAAGCGTTTTGTTTGGTATGGCACAGCCCGATTTCGAAACAAAAAAGGCTGCTTACTGGTTATGTGGTATTTGCATTATGCTGAGTTGGCCACTGGGTGTCACTGCGGGTTATTTCATTGGAAGTGCTATTCCAGACCCTAAAACATTTGGCTTAGATGCCATTTTCCCAGCGATTTTAATTGCTCTTACTTTTAATGCTTTAAAGAATAAATCCACTCGAAAAGCTGCATTTGCCGGATCAACTTTGGCACTGATTACCACACCTTTTTTGGCCTCAGGACTTCCAATTCTAATTTCACTTTTTGGCTTAATATTTGGTAGAAAGAAATGAGTCAACAATTAATAATTATTTTAGGTATAGGCTTACTAGCACTTGGAACGTATGGGATTCGCTTTGCTGGGTTTCACTTAGGTGCCAAGTTCTCATTTTCTGAAAAATACCAAGTTTTACTCTCAAACGGTGCGACTGTTTTGCTCTGTGCGATTGCCGTGACCACTACATTTTTTGAAGGTCAACATTTTGCGGGATTCGCGCGTATATTTGGTGTTGGCTTAGCACTGTTCTTGGTTTGGAAAAAAGTACCGCTTTTATTGGTGATTTGCTTGGCAGCTGCTGGCACGGCACTTATACGTTTGCTTGGAATTGAGTAATAAAAAAGGCGAGATAAACTCGCCTTTTTTGAAACTTTGATTAGAACGGTAAATCGTCATCTAAATCAGCTGGTGCAGAAGCTGGTTGTTGCGGAGCTTTAGGCGCAAAACCACCCGCTTGAGGGTTGCTTCCACCATTACCGAAACCACCTTGGCTACCATAACCACCGCTGTTTTGGCCGTAGCCGCCACCTTGGTTGTTATTGTTTTGATAACCATTACCACCTTGTTGAGGTGCGTTAAAACGTGGTTGATTAAAATCATTACCACCAGCGAAACCTTGTTCACCTTGTTGACGAGCATCTAACATTTGCATCTGGTCGCCACGGATTTCTGTAGTGTAACGCTCTTGGCCATTTTGGTCTGTCCACTGACGTGTACGTAGTGAACCTTCAATATAAACCTTAGAACCTTTACGCAAGAACTGCTGAGCAATTTCCCCTAAACGGTTATGCAAAACAATACGGTGCCATTCTGTTTGTTCTTTACGTTCACCGGTATTTTTATCAGTCCAAGCTTCACTTGTCGCGATTGAAAATTGGGTCAACGAGCCCCCATTTGGAAAAGTTTTTGTTTCAGGATCACGACCCAAAGTACCAACCAAAATAACCTTATTTACACCACGCATTAGCTGTCTTCATCCTATACATTTCTATGTTTTACTTTATAAGAGTTATGCTTAAATGGCTACCTCTTTACCGAACAACTGCGTTAAATCACGTCGCGCAGCATCATCTAGAGACTGTTTATCGACTTTAATATAAGCAACTTGCTGGTCAGGCATCACCACAACTTCTTCGATACCACGAATTGCCAATAGCTGTGTGGTCCACTCATTCACCTGTTGCACTTGCGGCAATGGCAACACAATCGATGACAAATACCGCGGCTGAGCTAAACCAAAACTAATTAGCAACCATATTATAGCAATCCCTGCTAAGACACTCCATCCAATCGCAGTATTATGTAACATCAATAATTGACCACCTAGTGTGCCACCAAAAAAAGCACCTAAAAACTGACTACTGGCATTTACGCCCATAGCCGTTGCTTTTGACTGAATTGGAGCAGACTTCGACAGCCAAGAAGGCAATAAAGCCTCCATCACATTAAATGCAATAAAGAAAATACCTAGACCTGCAAGTAATACATATTTGGATTGATAACCAAATATGAGCAGCAGCAAACCTGCAATAATTCCTGTAATTGCTGTTAAGAAAATCCCGCGCATTTTGCGATATTTTTCAGCAATGATAATGCTTGGAAATGCAAAGAACAGGCTAATAACCAAAAGTGGCAAATACACCAGCCCGTGGCTCGCCAGAGGAATATGTGCAAACTCGATAAGTTGTGAAGGCACATAAATAAACATGGCAGTAAGTAATAAGTGAAGTGCAAAAACCGAAACGTGCAAACGGTTTAAATCACCCATTTGAATGACTTGCTTAAGCTGTGCCATGTAGCCTTGCTGATAATTACGATGATGACGAGTGACTTTAGGCACAAGCAATAACATCGCAATCGCAATTAAGCCCATGATGGTCGTGACAAAGAACAAACCAGAAATGCCTACAAGGCTTGTGAGCCAAGGTCCAAGGCTAAACGCCACTACAAAAGACAGACCAATACTCATGCCCATTGCAGCCATGGCTTTAGTACGCTGCTCTTCACGCGTCACATCGGCTAAAAGCGCCATCACGACCGCTGAAACTGCACCAGCACCAGCAATAGCACGGCCAATAATTACGCCATAAATCGTGTCAGATAAACCAGCAATTGCACCACCAATCGCAAACAGTAATAGGCCAAAGACCACAAGCGGTTTACGACTAAAACGGTCTGCCAGTAAGCTAAATGGAATTTGCAAAATCGCCTGACTTAAGCCGTAGACACCTACAGCCAAACCAATGAGTGCTGGAGTCGCATATTGATATGACTGCCCAACTACAGAAAAGACAGGAATAATCATGAACAAGCCCAACATGCGTAGTGCAAAAATACTACTTAAGGCAAAAGTTGAGCGACGTTCCAAAGCATTCATCATATCAATACACGTTATCAAACTAGGTAAATTATAAGCCGATTCGTTTCTAAAAATACGGAACACCTTATTTAAAATAACGATTTGGGCTTAAAAAAATAAAGAGGCGTTTAGCCTCTTCATTCTATCGAACTTTACTGAAAATTAGCTTAAGGCGACTGATGCTCGCGCTTCGAATATTGAATTGAAGCAATGACAGCCCAAACAATAAACGCTACCCCAATTAAACCTGTTACCACTTCAGGCACATGTACGCCTGTACCACTTGCAATCATAATGAATGCTAAAGCACCAATTGCATAATGTGCGCCATGTTCTAAGAACACATAAGCATCTAGCGTGCCTTTTTCTACAAGATAAACTGTCATTGAACGGACAAAAATAGCACCGATTGCAAGGCCCAGCATAATCACGACAACATCGCTAGTGATTGCAAAAGCACCAATCACACCGTCAAAACTGAATGATGCATCTAATACTTCAAGATATAAGAAACCACCTATGCCAGCTTTAACTACACCAGAAGCAGCACCTGATCCATCTTTCATAATGGCATTACCATCTTCATCAATTTCAGGTTCGCCACCTAACATATGACTTAAAACTTCAACGCCAATATAAACTACAATGCCCCAAATACCGGCCATAGTCACAGCAAGGCGCTGCGATTCATCAACATTTGCTGCCATAATTAACATCGCAATTAAAGCAATAAAAACAGACATTGCCGGTACGCTGGCCAAGCTAGAAAGTTTAGCTTCAAGCCATCTAAACCAATGGGTTTCTTTCTCTTCATCAAAGAAGAAGTTTAAGAATACCAATAATAAGAATGTTCCACCAAAAGCTGAAATTTCTGCGTGGTGTGCCATTAAACGTTCAGAGTAAGTTTTCGGATCATTGAGTGCCAATTTAGCCACTTCAATCATTCCCATATCCGCAGTCACGGCAACAATCGCTACTGGGAAAATTAAACGCATACCAAAAACGGCAATTAAAATACCAACCGTTAAAAAGAGCATTTTCCAGAACGGATCCCAATTACGTAGAACCGATGCATTTACGACAGCATTGTCAAAAGATAAAGAGACCTCCATTACAGCTAAAATAGCTGTAATTGTTAAAGCTTTAAGCATGGTAGACACGCCTGCTTCAGGTCCATGGGTAAAACCCCAATACGCGGACAGTGCTAAACACACCACCGTAAAAAATATCGAAAATCGGAAATGCTTCATGGATCAGACCTATACCAAGAACTAAATTTAATCTTTCTTAAAACCGCCGCTATTATATCGATAATTGACCACAAAACGATGTTGTTTTGTGCCGTTATTCCCTTTACTTTATCTCTCTGTTTAATAAAGAAATTTGTAATATTCAATTAACTTATTAATCGGATTAAATATTTTCTTTCGATATATCTATCATTCTTATTTTTGTATTTTAAAATTGATTTAAAATCCAGTTTAGCTGTCTAATTTTAAATGGAATGATTTTATGCTTTTTTCTCAAGAACTCTGGCAACGTAATTTAAATTTATATCAAAAAATTCTCGACCTGCCTTTTAATCAGGAACTTGCTAACGGTACTTTAGATAAAGAAGCATTTTGTCATTATGTTATTCAAGATGCTCAATATTTAGTGGCCTATGGCCGTGTGCTGGCTGTTGCAGCAGCTAAAGCTTTTGATGCTGACGATATTATGCAATTTTCAGATGCAGCGAAAATTGCAATTGTGGTTGAACGTAGCTTGCATGATGACTTTATGAAAAACTTTGGTGTCACTAAAGAAGAGTTTAAAAATACACCATTAACTTTGGCAGGCCACCACTACACTTCATTTTTAACAGCCACTGCTTGGTCTGAGAGCTACCCTGTTGTACTTGCTGCGCTTTTACCTTGCTTCTGGATTTATGCCGAAGTTGGCAAAGATATTGTAAATAAATCAATTCCAAGTAACCCTTACCAAGCATGGATTGATACCTATGCAGGTGAAGAGTTCCATACCACCGTTCGTAATGTGATTGCGACGGTAGATAAAGTTGCTGCACGTTGTGATGCAGATACTTTAGAAAAAATGCATGCTGCATACACGATGGGTGCAAAACTTGAATGGTTATTTTGGGATAGCGCTTACCATCAAAGACAATGGTTAGGTTTAGATCAGATTTAAAACTTCAAAAGAATCGGTCAGTGCACTTAATAGCCTGATCGATTTTCAATAAAATGCGAGACAGATATGTATATCGGCGAATTAGCGGCTTTGACTGGAGCCACTCCTAAGGCCATTCGGCATTATGAGAAATTAGGCTTACTACCAGTCGCAAAAAGAAAAGGCAATTATCGTATTTATGAAGCGATTGATGTTCAATCGGTTAAGATGATTCGCCTTGCACAAGCTGTTGGATTTAGCCTTTCCGAGCTTTATGACCTGTCAGCTTTAAAATATAAAAATAATCGTTTTCCTGTAGAAATTGCACAGCAGCTTATTCAGAAAAAGAACCAACAAATTATTGAGCAAAAAGAAGCTTTAAGCCGTTTGCAAAAAGATTTAAAACAACTAGAAGATGAGATTATTCAAACTTATATTACCAATAAGATTTCTGCTTAAAACAGTTTATTAAAATCTAAAAATAGCTTTCAAAATGAGTGCTTGACTCTGCCCTTAGGGACAAGGTTTATGGTAATAGCTTCTTTTATTACAGACCAATGAAATGAGCACTAACCTTTCTAGATTTAAAAATTCAACAGCATTAATTACAGGCGCATCTTCAGGAATAGGCAAAGCCTATGCTCAAAAACTTGCATCTTTAGGCATTCATTTAATTTTGACTGCACGCTCCGAACAAAAGCTGAATGATTTAGCTGATGAACTTAGAAAAAAATATAACGTAAATGTTGAGGTTATCGTTTTAGATTTAGCTCAAGCGAATTCAGCTCAAATATTATTTGATGAAGTGCAAGCCAGAAACTTATCGGTAGAGATTTTAATTAATAACGCAGGATTTGGTAAATGGACTAAATTTCTAGATCAATCTGTATCTATTTATCAAGAAATGATTACGCTAAATATCAGCAGTGTAACGTCTTTATGTTATTTATTTTTGCCCCACATGCTTGCGAACAAAAAAGGCATCATGATTAATATTTCATCTACAGGTGCGTTTCAACCCCTGCCTTATATTGCTGTGTATGGGGCAACTAAATCTTATGTATTGCAATTTACTGAGGCTCTTGCAGGAGAATACGGCTCTTCAGGAGTTAAATTTCTGACGGTTTGTCCGGGCAATACCCAAACCAATTTTACTCAGGTCGCAAATGCCGATACGAGTGGTATGAAAAGCTCTACGGTTGAAGACGTTGTGTCTGCAACAGTTAAAGCATTAGATAAGAATAAATCAACGGTTGTGGTGGGATGTAGAAATTATTTGACGTCTCAACTGCCTCGAATTCTTTCTCGCAAAAAAATGATCAATTTAGTTGAAGGCATGCTCAGAACTCGTGTTATTGAGTAACCATAAAAATGGTTCGATTTAAAAGATTAAGGAGTTTTCCTTAATCTTTTAATGCTGAAATAACTGCCAGCCATAAATCAAACCTGCCGCAGCCACGACCCAACATAGCGTTGCCAGTCCTAGACAAGACCACATCGACATTCGTGTTGCCAGCACATAAACAACAACTAAATAAATGGCATAAGGAATAAGTGACCATAGACCAAACAGAGCCGTTTTTTGTAATGCTTCGGCTCCTTTTTGCTGAAAAACAATCACATGAGCAATTAAAGCAAAGGTAGGAAAAAGTGGGACTAAACCTGCAATATAAAATGCCTTACTTTTCGATAAAATCGAAATAATGAGGACAACCCCAGCCCCCAACATACATTTTAAAAATAACGCCCACATGCGCTGATCCTATCTGGTTATTTCCATTTCAAAACGCTGTATTTTGCGCTTTTTAAAGAAAATTAACAGCGACTAAAGCAATCAATGCTGGAACTGCCTGAATATAAATAATCTTTTTACTGGCAGTCAGACCACCATAGATACCTGCAATGAGTACACAGCCTAAAAAGAAGTTGGCAATTGATGTCGCAAACGGTGTATCAGCCAATAAAGACCAGAATAAACCCGCCGCTAAAAAGCCATTATAAAGACCTTGGTTCTGTGCCATCACTTTGGTGAGTTTTGCTTTTTCGGCATTATTTCCAAAGGCTTTCATGCCATAGGGTTTGTCCCACAAAAACATCTCTAACACTAAAATATAGACATGTAATATTGCGATAAGCGCAATTAAAATTTGTCCGACCATACGATTTTCCTTTTTATTTTAAAGATATGAAAAAAGATCAGTCTCTCGACTGATCTTTTAATGTGTTACGGTTTTAACAACACTTTGCCTTGACGAGCACCTTGCGTTGCTCTTTGAGCGGCAGTTTTAATCTCATCAAAACTAAATACACCTTCTACAGGAAGGATTAATTTTTTCTGAGTTGCTAACGTTAATAACTCAACAATGAGTTCTTTTTTGCGTTCGGCAGGCATTTCTTTGTTAACTACACTCGCCCAGAAACCTTTTACTGTCGCTTGTTTAAAAATCAAATCACCCGATGAAATCTGCATGGTTTCGCCAGTCATACTACCGAACGAAACGAGCAAGCTATTTTCACTGAGTAAATTCAGCATTTCGCCACTTGCTGTTCCTCCAATCGAGTCCACACCAGCAATAAGAGGCTGGTCGCCGTGAATCTGTTTAACTTGCTCTTTCCAGTTAGGCTGATCAGTCGCAACAACATGCTGAATACCTAATGCTTGCATCTCTGCAATCGCATCAGTACGACGGACCAGATTAATGACAGGTAAGCCACGTGCCTGTGCAATCATCGCAACTGTTTTACCGACTGCACCATTTGCCGTGTTTTGAATGAGCCATTGACCCGGTTGAACATTTACAAAGTCGAGTAGCATGAGAGCACTAATTGGCATACCAATCAGTTGTGCTGCAGTTTCATCATCAATTTCATTATTGAGTGGAATAATCCCATGAGCAGGCGCAATAAAGTATTCAGCCCAACTGCCATGCACAGCTGCCACTGCAATACGCTGCCCTACCTGTACATGAGAAACGCCTTCACCCAATGCATCTACAACACCAACCGCTTCACTACCACCAATCGCAGGTAAGGTTGGCTTGTAGCCATAGCTTCCACGTACTGTCCATACATCATGATTATGAATTGGAGACATGATGGTTTTAATACGCACTTCGCCTGCTTTTGGTTCTGGGTTTGGCATATCCGCCTGCTCTAAAACGTCTACAGGTTCGCCAAAATTACGATGGATAATACTTCGCATTCTTTATTCCTCTATCGGTTTTATGAGTTGTTGGGTCGTTTCTAAAGCTAGATGTAGATGTGCTTTGTCTTGCGACAATTTTGTGAGTAAAGCAGCACCTAACCATAACTGATACATGACTTGCGCAGTTTTTAAAGGCTCAATATGTTTAGGAATTGATCCTTCTTGTTGCCCTTCTTTGAGTAGCAAAGCCAAACGTTGCGTTAGTTTGTGCACACCGTCATTGAGAATTTGACGCATGTCTTCTGACAAGTCAGAAACCTCTGCCGCCAACTTCACAATCAGACAGTTTTCAGCCCAACTACCGTTTACAGGATCATCAATCCATGCCTGCCATAAGGCCATTAAACGAGCATGGGCACTTTGCTCACTGCGTTGCCAAAGTTGTTCCATACGAACTTTATAATCAGCCATATATTGCTCGAGCAATGCACAGCCAAATGCCTCTTTCGAAGCAAAGTAGTGATAGAACGAACCTTTGGGTACGTCACAAGCCTTTAAGATTTCTTGCAAACCAACACCGACAAAACCTTTACGTAGTACCAGCTCAAAGCTCGTATCTAAAATGTGTTGTCGCGTGGTTTCACTTTTATTTAATCGTTTCATGCACACATCATAAACAACTATTAGACCAGTCGTCTAGTAAAGTTATGTTGCTGGTTAAAATTTGCTTAGAGTAGAAATCTGAAGTAAGGAATGTTAAAAATACAATCTGCTTATTTAAACAAATTTTGTCGATTGTCGTTTAACCGTCACAATTTGTCGCTTTAAATCATTTTGTACCACTTGAACAATTTTAAATCGTTATCATATATAGGGTCTGTTGTTTATAACCAGTCACACCTCTCTGCGACTGAGCAATCAGCACCTAAATTTTCATCAATATATAATTGAGATGTTTTATGAGCCAAAGTCATATCCGTATTCGAGGCGCACGTACCCATAATTTAAAAAATGTGTCTCTCGATATTCCACGCGACAAATTTGTGGTAATTACGGGGTTATCAGGTTCAGGAAAATCTTCTCTTGCCTTCGATACCCTGTACGCCGAAGGACAACGCCGTTACGTCGAATCACTTTCAGCGTATGCCCGTCAGTTTTTATCGCAAATGGAAAAGCCTGAAGTCGACTCGATTGAAGGTTTATCTCCAGCGATTGCCATTGAGCAAAAATCTACGAGTCATAACCCACGTTCAACGGTAGGTACAATTACCGAAATTTATGACTATTTGCGTTTACTTTATGCACGTGTCGGTACGCCATATTGCCCTGAACACGACTTGCCGATGGTTGCGCAAACTATTTCTGAAATGGTCGATGCTGTAAAAACACTTGAAGAAGGCACAGCACTCATGTTGCTTGCCCCTGTTGTTCGTGAACGTAAAGGTGAATACAGCAACCTGTTCGAGCAACTACAAGGTCAAGGTTTTGTTCGTGCCCGTGTTGATGGTGAAATCATTGATATTGATACACCACCAGAACTCGACAAAAAGAAAAAACATACCATTGAAGTTGTAGTCGACCGTTTCAAAGTACGTGAAGACTTAGGTAACCGTATTGCAGAATCATTTGAAACCGCACTACGTTTAGGTGGCGATATTGCAGTTTTATCATGGATGAATGGCGAACATCCTGATCGTGTTTTTTCTGCAAAGCACTCATGTCCCGAATGTGATCGCGCTGTCGCAGAGCTTGAGCCACGTTTGTTTTCATTTAACAACCCGTTTGGTGCCTGCCCTGTTTGTGATGGTTTAGGTACCCGTAGTCATTTTAGCTCTGAAAAGCTGATTCCAAATCCTGACCTTGCGATTAGTGAAGGTGCGATCCGTGGATGGGATCGTCAGCGTCCATATTATTATTCCATGCTGCAAAAAGTTGCCGACCATTTTGGTTTAAAACTTGATACGCCTTGGAACCAGCTAGATAAAGATACTCAAAAGAAATTCTTACAAGGTACAGGTAAAGAAAAAGTCGATTTAAGCTATATCGACGAACGTGGCCGTAAACATACTCGCGTGCAACCATTTGAAGGAATTTTGCCGCACCTTGAACGTCGTTACCGTGAAACTGAAAGTAACTATGTACGAGATGATTTAGCGCAATATCTTTCTAATGCAGCGTGTGATGCATGTGATGGTTCGCGTCTTAATGAAATTTCACGTCATGTTCGTGTGAAAGACAAAACTATTGCTGACATTACCCGCATGTCGATTGGTGACGCTGAAAGCTACTATCAGGGCTTAAACCTTGAAGGTGCTAAAGGTGAAATCGCAGATAAAATCTTTAAAGAGATTCGAGAGCGTTTACATTTCTTGGTGAGTGTTGGACTGAATTATTTAAGTCTGGCTCGCTCTGCAGAAACCTTATCTGGTGGTGAAGCACAGCGTATCCGTCTAGCTTCGCAGATTGGTGCAGGTTTAATGGGCGTCATGTATGTGCTTGATGAACCTTCAATTGGTCTACATCAACGCGATAATGATCGTTTATTGCAAACGCTCATTCGCTTACGCGATTTAGGTAACACGGTATTAGTCGTTGAACACGATGAAGATGCAATCCGTGCTGCTGACCATATTATTGATATCGGTCCAGGTGCCGGTGTACACGGCGGTGTAATTATTGCTGAAGGTACTTATGATGAGTTGGCTAAACATGCCGACTCACTTACAGGACAGTATCTTTCTGGCAAACTCAAAATTGAAGTGCCAAAAAAACGTACTGAATCACCACGTCCAGATGAAGTCATCAAACTTTCAGGTGCAGCAGGTCATAACTTAAAAAATGTTGATTTAACGATTCCGCTCGGCATTATGACCTGCGTAACCGGGGTTTCAGGTTCGGGTAAATCGACGTTGATTAACCGCACATTACTTCCATTAGCAGCGACACAGCTCAATGGTGCAACGACTTTAACAGCCGAGAAGTTTGACTCAATTGATGGGCTTCAACATCTAGATAAAGTTGTTGATATTGACCAAAGCCCGATTGGACGTACCCCACGTTCTAACCCAGCGACTTATACAGGGTTATTTACGCCAATCCGTGAGTTATTTGCTCAAACCCCAGAGGCAAAAGCACGTGGTTATAGTGCTGGTCGTTTCTCGTTTAACGTGAAAGGCGGACGCTGTGAAGCCTGTGAAGGCGACGGCATGATTAAAGTCGCAATGCACTTCTTACCAGACATGTATGTGCCATGCGATGCGTGTCATGGCAAACGTTATAACCGTGAAACGCTTGAAGTCGGCTATAAAGGCAAAAACATTTCTGATGTTTTAGAAATGACTGTTGAAGATGCTGCTGAGTTCTTTAGTGCCATTCCAGTCATCCACCGCCGTTTAGAAACCTTAACTCAGGTGGGCTTAGGCTATATTCGTTTAGGTCAGGCTGCGACTACACTTTCTGGTGGTGAAGCGCAACGTGTAAAACTCGCACGTGAGTTAGCAAAACGAGATACGGGTAAAACTTTATATATCTTGGATGAACCAACAACAGGCCTACATTTCCATGATATTGCCAAGTTACTCGATATTTTGCATGAGCTACGTAACAAGGGTAATACCATTGTGGTGATTGAACATAACCTTGATGTGATTAAAACAGCGGACTGGGTTGTCGACTTAGGTCCTGAAGGTGGTTCGGGCGGTGGTATGATCATTGCCGAAGGTACACCTGAACAAGTGGCTGAGGTTGAGATTTCTCATACTGGACGCTTCTTAAAACCGATGTTGAAACAATAAAATAAAAAGCCGGAAATTATTTCCGGCTTTTTTACCCCTCAACTGCATTCCGACCTCGGGCTTTAGCTCTTAATAGCGAACGGTCAGCTTTCTCTAAAAGCTCTATCCAACTCGCCGCGCCTATGGCAAAACCAATACTGACAGAGACATGCAATTTTTCATCTGAACCAGATAAATCAATCTCTTCTAAAGAAATTGCAATACGAATTTTCTCTGCTAAAAGGCGAGCATCTATAAATTGTACCTGTTCTAATAATATTAAAAACTCATCTCCCCCATAACGAACAATTAAATCCGAACTTCGAATATTTTGCTTTAATTGCTCGGCAATACTGACAATGACGCGATCACCTACAATATGCCCATATTGGTCGTTCACCTGTTTAAAACGATCAATATCAATAATCATTAAACAGGTTTGCGTAAATTTTTGAGGATAACTTTCAACAATTTTTAAATATTCAGATAAAGCTAAACGATTGGAGACTCCAGTGAGTGGATCAGTATTGGCAATATTCTTTAACTGAAATTCAAAAGCGTCGCGTTGTTGCAACATACGTTGTAATCGGTCAATTGCTTCAAATAGAGAAAAAAATTCACCTTTGGTGGCGACATTCATCTCATCTTTACAATGATCAGAACTATGCGATAAATCTAAAATTAAAGTTCTCGCTTTAATTAAAGGCGAAAATACTCGTCTTTGCGCATATATCAAGGTAAGTAATGCAGTAGCTAATGAAATTAAAGAAATAAATAAAGTTAAAAAGAAACCATTTCGAGCAATCGCATTTTCTTGAGCGGCAATGACTACACTTTCATCAAGAATATAACTTTGCAAATCAACCACAGTAGTAAATTTATCAACGATTGCTTCCGTTAATTGGGTACTATTTAAATAATATGGCTTCCCCTTTTGGCTTTCTTCTAATAGCTTTTCTACAATCGGTATACCCTGATCTATAAATTCGGATTTCACTCGGGAATATAACCGACGATATTCTGGAGTTTTTGCCTGTTCAGGCTGCAAGGTATCGACCAAAATCCACAAATATCTAGCTTGATGCTGAGTTTGTAGCGAACGAGCACGATTATTACTTGGAATTTCTTCATTAAAACTTAGAGGGGCAATAATATTAGATGCCATACGCCCAGCCTGATCACGCATATCAGTCAGAACGATAATGAGTGTAAAGTAATTAGAAATACGGCTATCTTTACTTTTTAACTGCAACATTAGTTTTTGCAGTATTTCCCTACAATTATCCCATGCGCCAAACATCCCTAAAATGGCATTATCCAGTTGAACAGAAGTTCTGGCTGCATACGGAGTTTCACCGTAATAATCAACGACACGTCGAGCTTGTCTAAGATTTTCTTTGAAGCTAGTTTGCAGCTCATTTGCTAAGGAGACATAGCCTGCTTGTTTTAAGATAAGAATGCTTGTATCAATTTGCTCATCAACAATTAAACGAAATTTTTTTAATTCTTGCTGATTTTTTACCAAATCATGAGGACCACTCGACATCATTTTATTGGCAGGAGCACGTTCTTTAGAAACTTTATAGGCAATATCGGCAACTGCTCTTAAACTTTTTATTTCAGCTAGAGCTTGTCTAGTTTTTATATAATCCTGATAGCTTCCCACAATAAGAGGTACTGCCATGAATAATAAAGATAAAATAATAACCAGCATAAAAAAGAACAGTCGATTACTAATATGCTCTGAACGTAATCCTGACATTTCTAGCTGGTACTCCGTAAATGCCCTGCCATTTTTAATACGATATAAATTAGGCTTAAATCCATCCTAGCATTTTAATAACTAAAATTTCATCATTAGACCCTTCATTTCTCTTTTAATAAAAATACGATTCCTACATTTTAGTAAGCTTAAATAATAAAATGAATCGAAAAATTGAATGATTTTATAAAAAACCTTACTTTAAAAATCAAAGTTTTTTTACTTATGATAATAAAGTATTTACTTGCCTCTTAAACATTTCTCCCCTCACACAAAATCCAGCTTTAAAATGGGTTCTTTTTATACAAAGCAAAAGATGAATTTTCATGTAATTTTTTTTAATAAATGTTAATGTTTTCTTATAGATAAAAAAAAGCTCAACCTTGGGGAAAGTTGAGCTCATAAAGTCTGATGTGATAACACATCGTATCTAGAAAAGTACTTCTAACCAAAAATATGTTAGGCAGTAAACTTTGTAATTGAATTATGTGACTTATCTCTAATTTCGTAAAGTAGATTTAATTGATCAAAATCAATTTATTAATCGTTTTTTCAACTTAAAACCCTATTTTTTTTGATTTATTAACTTATATAATAATCTAAAATAGATAAATTATTTAGATAAACTTATCAAAATAGTGATAACTATTACTCAAAACATATAAAAATTAGAACAAGAATAATATTTAAATGATTATTTATCGAACAGATCAACAAATTAATTAACGTTAAATCCGATCAACGTGATCATTTTTTCCAATTATAAATGTAATTATTTTGAAACTATTTAATGCCAAATCCTTATGAAACTTAAGGTTTAGCTATTTGTTAATGTTCATTTTTTTATCAGGTTGACATAATATACTTCGATTGATTGTTTTTTAATCATTTTTAACATAAGTATCAAATTTCATTAACATTACCTTTTATCTATTATTGACTTCATAAATTGTTACAATACAATGACCCCAGCTTTATCTCTTGTTAATGCTGGAAATGATTATGAAAAAACTTGGTTTAGCCACTGCTGTATTATTAGCCATGACCGGTGCTCATGCTTATCAATTTGAAGTTCAAGGTCAATCTGAATATGTTGACACAACTGCAAATGATAAAAACTTCACTGGTGACGTTGCTGGTACATACTATTTAAAAAATGTTGATACCACTAAAGGTCCTTTAGCTGAAGCAGCTTTCTTGAACCAAGCTTCTAACGTATCTTTAGGTTACAGCTACCAACAATATGACCAAAACAACGTAAACTACCACGTAGGTACATACGGTGTTAAAGGTGAGGCTTACGTTCCTACTCCTTACCTTCCTGTATATGCTAGCGCAACTTACAACCACACTGATGTTGATGGTAAAAACAACTTCTCTAAAGATGACAACGGCGACCGTTATGCATTAGAAGTTGGTGCTATGTTGTTACCTAACTTCTTGATGACTGTTGGTTATACAAGCGTTGCTAACCAATTCGCTTTAGATAACTTCGGTATCATCAGCAACGGTATCTACTCTGCTGTGAACCAAACTGCTGCGATTCAAAACGACCAAGATGCTGTTACAGCACGTGCTAAATATGTAGGTCCAATTGATGGAACTAACATGGCAATTGGTTTTGAAGCTGCTGGTGCTTTCGGTCAAGAAAACCAATACGGTTTGAAAACTGACCTTTACTTAACTCCTAAGTTAAGTGTTGGTGCATCTTTCGTGGGTAACGATGGTGTAGCTGACATCAAAGGTAATGACCTTGGTGAATTCCGTCAAGCTTGGGGTGGTAACGTAAACTACTTCATTACTCCAGCTTTAGCAGTTGGTGCATCGTACATGAAAGCTGACGTTAAAAATGCTTCTACTAGCTACGATACACAAACTATCGGCTTAAATACTAAATTCCGTTTCTAATTTAATTTAGAAATCGAATTAAAAAAGGACTCAAATGAGTCCTTTTTTTACAGCTAAATATTAGCTTCGTACAATATTTAAGAAATACAGATGACGTTCATATTGATCAATAATGTCCTGGATCAAATCTTCTTGAGTCCAATCCATTACATCATAGTTCTGCCCACCCTCTCTTAAAAATACTTCGGCTTGGAAATATTGCCCATCTTCGGCTTCAGTACGTCCAATTAAAAAACTTGGTGGCACTGTTTCACGTGAAACAACTTTATAAATAAAATTAATTTCATTGTGATGATCGACTCGAAGTTGCATCCCATCCTCAAGTTGAGTAATTGAAACTTCTAAATGACGGCGTCTAAATTCATGTTTGATATTTTCAAACGCACGAGCCACTTGTTTTTCGATATATTCTCTAACCTCTTCTTCACTATGAGGATAGTGCATGATTAAACCTAGCCGCTGTTGCCAGCTTCTTGGATTATGAATGGCACGTGGGGTAATTCGAGCTTCCTGAATTGCTTGCATTTTCGTGACATCAAGATGTAACGCTTTTATTAATCCCCAACTCATGAACAGCATAACCACAGTAAACGGCAATGCACTCATAATGATTGAAGATTGAAGCGCAGCCAAACCACCGACTAACAATAAAATAATGGCGAGTACAGCCATCAGTACTGTCCAGAACAAACGCTGCCAAGTTGGTGAATTTTCAGTTTTTGCAGTTAAGTAGTCTGTTACCAATGCTCCCGAGTCAGCAGAGGTCACAAAGAATAAAACAACTAAAACGGTAGCCAAAATATTCATGACACCTGACCACGGTAAGTGTCCTAAAAACTCAAATAGAGCTACTGATGAGTCTTGCTGAACAGCCTGAATAAGAGTGTTTTGATGTTCATGAATAATGCTAAATAATGCAGCGTTTCCTAAAAAGCCCATCCAGATAATGGTAAAGCCTGTCGGGATGAGGAGAACCCCTACAATAAATTCTCGAATGGTACGACCACGTGAAACTCTTGCGATAAACATACCCACAAATGGCGACCAAGAAATCCACCAAGCCCAATATAAAATTGTCCAACCACCAATCCATCCATTCGGCTGATAAGCGTATAAATTGAATGTCATGGTAAAAAGGTTAGAGATATATTGCCCAGTGTTTTGAATAGTAGTCTGGAGTAAATAAATACTAGGACCAGCGATAAAAACAAAAACTAATAATATTAAGGCTAAGACTAAGTTTAGCTCTGATAAGCGTTTAACCCCTTTATCTAGACCTAAGAACACAGACAAGGAAGCTAAAATGCTCACAAAAATAATCAGTAATACTTGAATATGGGTGCTTTGCTCGACACCGAACAAATAATGTAAACCCGAGTTAATCTGGGTAACGCCAAACCCTAGAGAAGTTGCTACACCAAATACCGTACCAATGGTCGCGAATATATCGATGCTGTCGCCCCAAGGCCCATAAATCTTCTTACCAATGAGAGGATAAAGGGCTGAACGGGTCTTTAATGGTAAATTATGTCGATAAGCAAAATAAGCCAATGCCAATCCGACCACTGCGTAAATAGCCCACGCATGCAAGCCCCAGTGGAAGAAGGTCACCCTTAATGCTTGCTGTGCTGCCTCAATAGTCTGAGCATCTCCACTTGGTGGATTAACATAATGCATGACAGGTTCGGCAACCCCGAAGAACATGAGACCGATACCCATCCCTGCTGTAAACAGCATGGCAAACCAAGACCCATTATTATATTCAGGCTGACTATGGTCAGGTCCTAATTTAATTCGACCTATTGAAGAACAGGCGATATAAATTAATAAGATGAGAAAGAAGGCTACAGATAAAACATAAAACCAGCTAAATGAATCGGTGATCCATTGTTTTAACTGCTGCGTTAGAAGTTCAAAAGAACTCGGGGCGATCACAACAACTGCCAAGAACAAAGCAATGATAATGACCGTACCAAAAAATACGTTAGGATTAACGTTTGCGAACCAACCTGGTTGTTTGGAAGGCATAACTCCTCCATGTTATTTTAATGAAAAGTGACAGGCATAAAGCCAATAAAGACATTCACAGAATGAACAAAGTTAAATCTTTCAATAGAGAAAGCCGATAATACTTTAAATAAACTTAAATAATATTGCAGTTACAAAGGTGTAAAAAATTAAAACACCTTCTCCTTTATTTGTCAGAATCTTTCTTTGTTGGGTGGGCAATGTACTGTAGAGCAATTAAACGTGTGACAATCAAAGCGAGATACATCACGCCACAAAACATTTGTAGCATGGCCAAAACGCGTGCTGGTGGACTAAGTGGCATTAAATCAGATAAGCCTGTTGCTGACTGTAAGCTAAAGCTCAGGAACAGTAGATCTAACCAAGTCTGCAAATGATGAACATTGTTTGGATTTTGGAAGCTCGCAGGAATCAATAGCTGACAAATGTTGTAGAGGAATGCAAAGCCCCAAGCAAGCAAAGTAAAAACCGCGGCGGCTGCAAATAATTCATCTCTTGTTAAATATCGATCAGCAAACATATAACGAAATAAACCGTAAGCAGCCGAAAAGTAAGCTAGCGCTTCACAGCTATGGGCAAAAATCTGGATCATTAAATTGTTATAGCCTAATAAAATAAAGACTGAGGATATAATCGCTCCACTGACAAAAGTTAATCCCAGAAAAGTAAACATTGGGGTTTGACGAATGACCTTGGCAATAATAAGTAAGGCAAGCACTCCTAAAGCCCACATTAGGGTCCGGTAAAATACATCATGAAAAGTGAGCATGGCCAAAATGAGTAGGATAAATTGCACAAGCAGCAACCATGCAGAAGGTAGCAATCGAAAGCTCGCCCAGAAGTCCATGATAGATCGCATTTAATTATTTTCCTTTTTGATTATGTTTTGAATTATAGGAAATCATACTGTACAAAAAATAGGACAAACAAGTTGTTCTTTATTAAAGAGCTTCTTTCACTTTAATGTATGAGATCAACAAAAAAAGCCCCGCAGGGCTTTTAATGAAATAGATATTTAATCCATTTTGATTTTAGTGATCTGAGGCACCAGAAGCACCGATACCTGTCATTGAACGAACGTATTGGGCATCGAATGCAGCACGCTCTTTTTTAGCACGTGCAGAGTTGTCAGTCACCGAGAAGAACCAACAGCAAAGGAATGACAATGGCATCGCAAATAATGCAGGCCCATTGAATGGGTTAACTGGTGTATCAGAGATTTTTAAAGTATCTACCCAAACCGCTTTAGACAGAACAATAAGTACTACCGCTGTTACAAGACCAACCACACCACCGATAACTGCACCACGAGTGGTTAAACCCTTCCAGAACATTGAAAGAACAAGAATCGGGAAGTTTGCACAACATGCCACAGAGAACGCTAAGCCCACCATGAATGCTACGTTTTGCTTTTCAAACAAGATACCCAAAATCATGGCAAAGATTGCTAAACCAAGAGTCGCAATTTTTGACATACGAAGTTCTGAAGCTGGAGTCGTTTGACCTTTCTTGAATACGTTAGCGTATAAGTCATGTGAGATTGCAGATGCACCTGAAAGTGTTAAACCAGCAACAACAGCAAGAATCGTTGCGAACGCTACTGCTGAAATGAAGCCCATGAATAAGTCACCGCCTAAAGCATCACTTAAATGCACGGCTGCCATGTTGTTACCACCAACAAGTTCAAGCTTGCCTGATACTGCCATTTTCGCAACATCAAGGAACTGCGGGTTGTTTGATACGAAAAGGATCGCACCGAAACCAATAATGAAAGTTAAAAGATAGAAGTAACCAATGAAACCTGTCGCAACCACAACCGATTTACGCGCTTCTTTTGCATCTTTTACAGTGAAGAAACGCATAAGAATATGTGGAAGACCCGCTGTACCAAACATGAGTGCCAAGCCAAGAGACAATGCATCAATCGGGTTTGCGGCAAGTTTACCCGGACCCATAATTTTTGCAGCTTCTTCAAAGCTTACGCTGTGAACTTTACTGAATACTTCAATTGATTGAGTGAACATATTGCTAAAGCTAAAACCAACCGCTTTCATTACCATGAATGCCATGAATGTCGCACCACTGAGCAACATGACCGCTTTAATGATCTGTACCCATGTCGTTGCCAACATGCCACCAAAAATTACGTATGCCATCATTAATAGACCAACGATGACAACAGCGATGTTATAGTTCAAACCAAATAGTAATTTGATGAGCTGGCCCGCGCCGACCATTTGAGCGATCAAGTAGAATGCTACAACAACAAGCGAGCTCAAGGCAGCTAAGGTACGGACTGGTTTTTCTTCAAGACGGAATGACACTACATCTGAAAGGTTGTATTTACCGAGGTTACGTAAACGCTCTGCAACCAAGAATAAAACGATTGGCCAACCTACCATAAACCCAAGAGAATAAAGTAAGCCATCAAAACCCGAACTAAACACCATCGCGGAAATACCCAGGAAAGATGCTGCTGACATATAGTCACCGGCAATTGCCAATCCGTTTTGGAAACCGCTGATTCCGCCCCCTGCGGTATAGAAATCTTGTGCTGATTGAGTTTGTTTTGCAGCCCATTTAGTAATAAACAAAGTGAAACCAACAAAGATGACAAACATGATGATAGCGTGCCAGTTAGTGGCTTGTTGCTCCGCTTCACCTAAGTCCGGGCTTGCCATAGCAACAGTTGAATATAGCGATGCTGCTGCCAATAAGGCTTTCGCTTTTAATGAATTCCATTTCATATTAGTGTAATCCTTTCTCATGCGTGATGGCTTCAACTTCCTTCAACGCTTCTTCACTCAACTGGTCAAGGGTATTGTTTGCGATATAGGAATACACGCCACACAGTAGGAAAGATAAAACAATAATTCCTAAGCCTAGTGGAATACCCCATGTCGTTACACCACCACTAAATGAACTCATTAAAAATTCTTTGTTGTAGCCAACAAGTAGCATAAAGCCCACATAAAGCACTAACATAATGATTGTGAGCGTCCAGCTTAATGCACTTTTTTTCTTGACCATCTTTTGAAACTTTGGATTGCGTAGAATCTGTTCTACTTGGCTTTGATCCATAACCAAACTCCTTGCCTGTGCCCAACCTTGGTCACTTTTTTAATAGTAGTTTCTCATTATTAAAATTAGCAAAATAACGTGTAATTCGTAACTTAGACTTTGGTCGTTAAAATTTAATCAATTTATAGCTTTGTTTCTGCTTGCGGTATGATAGGCGCAAGGTTTTAATCATGTAGGTCATATGAACAGCTGGCTGATTATTGGGGTACTCACTCTTTATATAGCACTCTTATTCATTTGTGCTTTTTTTGGCGAGAAGCATGCTAGTCGCCTGAGTACACGTGGCCGGATGTTCTTGTTTAGTTTGACCTTAGGTGTTTACTGTTCATCTTGGACATTTTATGGTGCAACCGGAGCTGCCGTCCGAGAAGGCGTCATTTTCTTACCTATTTATTTAGGTCCACTGTTATTTGTCTGGTTTGGTTACGATATCTGGCGACGTTTAGGCCGAGTACGTCAGCACCACGCGATTTCCTCAATTGCCGACTTTGTTGCCGCACGTTATGGCAAAAGCGGTGTATTGGCATCGCTGGTTACGATCTTGGCAGTTATTGCGATTATTCCCTACCTGGCCCTACAGTTACGTGCAATTGCCTTAAGTACATCAGTCATATTGGAGCAAAATGCTCATATTCATACGACTACCAATAGCGTATTGCTATTAACCAGTGTCCTTGCGATCTTGGCCATGATCTTCGGTACAAGGCAGATTGCAAACACTGAGCAGCATGGTGGCCTCATGTTAGCGGTGGCATTTGAATCTTTTGTAAAATTATTCGCCCTAATCTGTGTCGCTTTATTTTTTATTTTTGAAGCACCCGCGAACTTAGTACAAGTCTCAGCCGACGTAAACCAAACCTTTCAAGAAGTTCAGTTATTTGGGGTGCCTGAAACTTTCTGGATTCAGACATTATTGGCAGGTCTGGCAATTATCTGTTTACCCCGTCAGTTTCATGTGGCTGTTGTCGAATTACGCGATGAAAAGCACATTCGCGGTGCACGTAAATGGTTTGCGGCTTATCTCATTTTAACGATTTTAGCTATTATCCCGATTGCAAGCTGGGCTTTGCATGCAGCGCCAAAATTCCTAACTGTGCCTGATGTGGCAGTACTCTCATTACCATTGAGTTATAACCAAGAATGGTTAGCCCTACTGGCCTTTTTAGGTGGGTTCTCTGCCTCAACAGGCATGTTACTGGTGTCATCAGTTGCATTATCTATCATGCTCAGTAACGACTTGATTATGCCCGCACTATGGCGTTTTAAGCTGCTATCACGTCACGATAAACATTTACCTAAAGTTCTTAAATTCAGCCGTCGTATTAGTATTGTCGCGGTGATGTTACTTGGCTTTTTATTCTTCCATTTCTTTAATGATATTAACCAGCTTTCAGTATTTGGTTTATTGGCATTTAGTGCGGTTGCTCAATTCGCTCCTGCACTAATTGGAGGATTGTATTGGCGAGGTGGAAGTCGCCAAGGCGTTTATGCAGGTCTTATTGTTGGCTTTTTAATGTGGAGTTACACATTACTATTTCCAACCATCTTACGTAGTTTGCCAGAATCCTATCAAGAAACAGCCCAGAGTATTTTGCTTTTTGGCCCTTTGGGAATTAATGCATTACGACCAGAGTCACTTTTTGGTTTTGAATCATTTGCGCCACTTACACACGGTGTAATCTGGTCGCTTGGTTTAAATATTGTTTTATATATTTGGATTTCTAAACTTTACCGCCCAAGTGTGGCAGAACAAATTCAGGCAGAAAGCTTTTTCTACTATGAAACCAAACCCTTGCCATCACCGCATACCTCTACCGATTTAACTTATTTACCGCACGATGCTGCACGTTTAAAAGTAGGTGACCTGTTCGCGCTTGCTAAAAGAATTACAGGTGAGCAACCAACAACACAAGCATTCGAGAACTTTTGCGAGCAAAATCATCTCACGCTCAACCCGAATAGCATCGCCAATGGCATGTGGTGGCGTTTTACCGAACAGTATCTAGCTGGCATTATCGGCGCAGCCTCTGCCCGTACTCTGCTCACTACAGCAATGATCAATAATGGCCTCGCATTAGGTCAAGTCGCTAATATTTTAGACCAAGCCTCACAGTGGCAACGTTTTAATCAAAACTTGCTCATGACCATGATTGATCACATGACCCAAGGGGTAAGTGTGGTTGATAAAAACATGTGTTTGGTGGCTTGGAACAACCAATACTTAAAACTATTTGGCTACCCTAAAGATTTAGTTTATGTGGGTTGTCCAATTGCCGATCTGATTCGTTATAACGCTGAACGCGGCGAATGTGGCCCCGGTTCAGTCGAAGAACATGTTCGTAAACGCTTACACTGGATGAAAGTCGGAAGTGCGCATGAATTTGAACGAATTCGTAAAGACGGACGCGTTATTCAAATGCGTGGTAATCCTATTTCAGGTGGAGGCTTTGTAACTACCTTTGCCGACATTACGGCTTTCCGTGCGAATGAGGCGATACTTGAAGCCCGCGTAAAAGACCGAACCCAACAACTTGCCGATGCCTTAACCGAGCAACAGCTCGCGCGCGAACAAGCCGATATGGCTAATATGTCAAAAAGCCGCTTTATTGCTGCGGCAAGTCATGACTTATTACAACCAATGCACGCTGCCCGTCTGTTTAGTACGGTTCTTGAACAAAGCATTGCGACCGAAGAAGATCGTCAAACTTTGCAACAACTTGACCGTGCTCTATATGGTGCAGAAAGTATGCTCTCTGCCCTGCTCGATATTGCACGTTTAGAAGGCGGCACCATACAGCCAAAAAGACAGCCTTATCCTCTGCACGATTTATTAAGCGACCTCGAACTACAGTTTAAGTCGATTGCTGCACAGCGAAATATTTCATTAAAAGTTCACGATGTATCATTCTGGATTGACACAGATCCACAGTGGATACGACGCATTATTCAAAACTTTGTGAGTAATGCACTGCGTTATACAGCCAAAGGCCGAGTGATTGTTGGTGTATTACGTTCAGCACAAAAACCTGGACACATTCGAATTGGTGTCTGGGATACAGGTCCCGGAATTGCCGAAGAGCAACGTATTAAACTATTTCAAGAATTCGAACGCTGTGGGCATTTATCACCTTGGGGCGAACAAGGTTTAGGTTTGGGGCTTGCTATTGTGCAGCGTATGACGGGTTTGTTAAATTATCCAGTCCATGTCTATTCGCAACTCGATAAAGGCTCCTGCTTTATGATTGAGGTTCCGGTGGTAGAAGCTCCAAAAGTGATAACCCCAACCGTACAGGCAGTACCTTTAAAAACCAAAGCCTATCGGATTTTATGTTTAGACAATGATGAAACCATTCTTGAGGGTATGAGTAGCTTATTAGGTCGATGGGGGTATGAGGTTTTTAAAGCCACTGAACCGGAACAAGCACTTGAAATTATTCAAAAAGAAAATATTCAAGTCTGGCTTATCGATCAGCATTTAAATAACAACCAACTCGGTGTCGATTTTATTTTGCAAAATCGTCAACATGATGTTCCTGTTGCTTTAATTACTGCTGACTCTCATCCTGAGTTACCTCAACAATTGAAAGAGCTGAATATTGTTTTACTCAAAAAACCACTTAAGCCTGCTTCTCTAAGAGCATGGTTATCGGGACTTAAAATTGCCAGTGAGGTAGATTAAATATTTTCTGTCCCAAACCTTTTAATAAGTTTGGGAGAGATTTTTGGCAAAAATTATTGGCCTAATTTAAGCCAATAGGCAGAACTGCTCAAAAAGTCTACTTTTGTTGATTAAATAATTGGCCAAACTTTCCAATAGTCCTTTTTCTATGGCAAAGCTCACCTTTTTTGTAAGTGAACACTTGTACACTTAGTTACAATTTCATAAGCTGCTGTTTTTTAAAATTATAATTAGACAAAAACAACCATATAAGACTTTAGTCGTATTCTACTTGCATTCTTCATGACACATAAATATTCAAAACCAATTTATTCTATGTACAGCTATTTTTATAACCCATTTCCATATTAAGCACCCCTGCTCACGAATTAATGCAAAGGACAATTGCCATGAATATTTCTGATAACAGCCCACAAGGCCAACTTTCGTCTCAACAGTTTTATCGTCAATACAGTGCCAATGCTTTACTTCCTGAATTAGATTGGCAAAGTATTTTCCCTCACAGCAAGCTCAATGAAGCAAACATTAAAGCGTTAAATACAATTTATCAGTGCGCCGTCCCCCTCGCACTTAATGTATTTCACGACCTAAATTTTGATGTATTTGCACCTGCGGCTTATCATCCGCAAGGTTTAGGTTTATTTGATAAATTGGCACAACAAGAAGAAAATTTCTTAAAAGTTCTTAGCGCTGAAAGTGAAAATCTTGACCATGACACACGTCATCAAATCTGGAGCATGCTACTCCGTGGCGGTGCTGTACTCGTTTTCAAAGCTTGGCTTGGTCATGTCAAACTCGGCGAGAATCAGTTAGATATGACTCAATTTGATGAATTATCGGATTTACTCTTTATTAAAACGCACCCCGATCAACTTGCTGAACGACTACATGTTGATGAAAAAGCAAAACTCGACCATATCTTCTTGATGTATGGCAATGATATTTTTCTTGATCGCTTCAACAGTCTAGAAACAGCTGCTTTGTTTGTTGATTTAGGCGTTTATGATGCAGCCTTCTTAAGCCTACGCGATGACCGCGTGGCTGAATATTTAAAAATGAAAGGCTATGTGACTCAAGAACAAATTGATGATTTGCAATGCGCGCTTAACCCATTGTACTGCGACAGCCTAACACCAAAGCAAGATTGCCTTGCATAAGTGGTACACATAAAAAAGACCTCAATCGAGGTCTTTTTTCTTTTTAGATTTTTTTATCTTCAATATTGAGTGCGCTAATGGCCAATACGGCTTGTGTACGGTTTTGCACACCTAATTTTCTAAAGATAGCCGTTACGTGAGCTTTAATCGTTGCTTCTGAAACATCAAGCTCATATGCGATTTGTTTATTTAACAAACCCTCCGCAACCATCATCAACACACGGAATTGCTGAGGTGTTAATGATTGAATACGTTCAGCTAAAGCAGTTTCATCTGCTGCTCTCGGGTCAAGGTTAAGATTAGATGGCAAGTTCGGTGGCAACCAGATATCACCCTCTAAGACTTGACGAATCGCTTCGCCAATATGACTTGGATGAGCCGACTTAGGAATATAACCCATCGCACCATGAGCGATTGCACGCTGAATGATTGAAGTTTCTTCATGTGCAGAAACCACAATAATCGGAATAGATGGATACTGTGCTCTTACATAAACCAGAGCCGAAAAGCCTGAAGCACCCGGTAAATTTAAATCGAGTAATACTAGATCAGGTTCTGCCCCATTTTCCAAACGCTCATAAAACTCATCAACCGAGGCTGTTTCATGAATTTGTGCCTGTGGCAGGCTATAACGTACTGCTTGAATTAAAGCATGACGAAACAAAGGATGATCATCAACGATTAAAATATTCATAAGCGATTAAAGTAATCTTGAGCATAAGTATGGCCTATTGTAACCCTACTATTTAGATGAAAGATACGTTCATCTTATCCATTTTTATGCAAAATGTTGATAAATGCAGAACTTAGCCAAGATTTTCAGATGTTTTTTAACTTTTAATCAAAATTAATCTGTTTTTTATATAAGCTTCCTTTTTATTATAAAAAATATATCACCTATAATTATATAAAATAAAAACAGCAACTTAATAGAAAAACAAAGTGTAAAAATCCACTATTTACCTTTTATATTTAAAACTGATAAGGTTGACCAATTTCGTTATTTTACAGTTTACCGTCGTTGTTGATTAATAAGTCCAATCTCTTGTTTTAGGCTTAGGAACCAAATTATGACTGGTATCACATCACCAAAACCTTTAAATATCGTTGCTGTTTCTGGTGGCTTAAATACCCCATCTAAAACGGAAAGTCTGGTTCAAGCCATTCTTGATGAATTATCAGAAGCAATCGATATTAAAGTTCACTTTATTAAATTAAGCGAAATCGGGCCTCTATTAGGCGGCGCATTTTATCGCAACCAACTTCCACAACGCGTACAAGATGACCTTGCAGCAGTTGAAGCAGCAGATGCTTTAATTGTAGGAACACCCGTTTACCGTGCTTCTTTTACAGGTCTTTTCAAACATTTCTTCGATTTTGTTGAACAGACTGCTTTAGTCGATGTGCCTGTACTTTTAGCAGCATCGGGCGGTAGTGATCGTCATGCACTCGTACTTGAACATCAACTTCGTCCATTATTTAGTTTCTTCCAAGCACAAACTTTACCAATTGGCGTATATGCGACAGATCGTGACTTTACTCCGGAATATACGGTGAAAAGCGAGCAATTATCAGATCGTATTACGTTAGCAGTGGCACGCGCATTACCAATTTTAGAATGGGCGCCAGCGAAAGGTAAACGTGCTGAAGTAGTTAAATCTAAATCACAGCAAGCAAATCAAGAGCTTGGTATTAACAAGCAAATTGAACAAGAAGAAGTATTACCTTCAGCGGCTGTACCAGACCTTGATGCGGCAGAATCTCGTTTGCATCACAAGTCTGGCAAATCATTAACGCATGTTGCCTAAGCGCAATGTAGCAAAATAAAAAGAACGAATGGGGAGAGCGAACCATGACGCAATTACAACAACCAATTAAATTTGCTTATTGGGTACCAAACGTAAGCGGTGGCCTTGTAGTGAGTAACATCGAACAGCGTACAGACTGGAGTTATGACTACAATGTTCGACTTGCACAGGCTGCCGAAAACAATGGTTTTGAATATGCGCTCACCCAAATTCGTTTTACGGCGGGGTACGGGGCAGAAAACCAACATGAATCGGTAAGTTTCAGTCATGCATTACTAGCAAAAACTGAAAAACTGAAAGTCATTGCGGCGATTCTCCCCGGCCCCTGGAAACCAGCGTTGGCGGCAAAACAACTTGCAACGATTGATTATCTAACTGAAGGCCGTATCGCGATTAATGTGGTGAGTGGCTGGTTCAGAGGCGAGTTTGATGCCATTGGTGAAGAGTGGCCTGAGCATGATGAACGTTATGTTCGCTCCGAAGAATTTATTCGCACACTAAAAGGAATCTGGACCACCGATAACTATAGTTTCGATGGTAAATACTATCAGTTTCAAAACTACACGCTTAAACCAAAACCTCTGCAAAAGCCTTATATCGAAGTTTTTCAAGGTGGCAGTTCACGTGCTGCACGTGACATGGCTTCACGTGTATCTGACTGGTATTTTACTAACGGCAATACTGTGGAAGAAATTCAAAAACAAGTTGAAGATATTCGTACTAAAGCAAAAGCCAATAACCATCATGTCAAAATTGGTGTGAACGCTTTCATTATTGCCCGAGATACCGAAGATGAAGCTAAAGCAGTACTTCAAGAAATTATAGATAAAGCCAACACTGAAGCGGTAAATGCATTTGGAGATGCGACACGTGAAGCAGGTGCTGCTTCACCAGAGCAACAAGGTAACTGGGCAAAATCAAGTTTTGAAGACTTAGTGCAATATAACGATGGGTTTAAAACCAATTTAATTGGTACACCACAGCAAATTGCAGAGCGTATTGTGGCACTTAAAAATGTAGGTGTTGATTTGATTTTGTCTGGATTCTTACACTTTATTGAAGAGGTGGAATATTTCGGAGAAAAAGTTCTGCCGCTCGTTCGACAGTTAGAACGTCAACAGGAAAAGGAGGTAGAAATCCAAGCTAAATCAGCCTAAAAAACCCCAGTTAAAACAGCGCAAGATAATAAAAACAATAAATTAAAAATAAAGAATTTATTGGCTCCAAGACTCGGCTTGGAGCCTTTATTTTTTAAGATTTCTCTACTTCTCGAATCACAGTTTCAACTGAGTAACGGCACCATTTTGAAAGTTTCTCGATAAATTCATTTAAGGCAGCGGGTTCAAAATGGCTGACAATCATATAGCAAGCATTGCCCATGACTTTAAAGCATTCATCGATTTGTTCATATTGCTTAACCAGATTTTCAATTTCTTCAAATGCGCGTTGTTCATTTAAATGCAAATGAATAAATTGTTTATGCGAATATTGCACGGCAATCGTGTAGTTTTTGATGACACCAGCATCCATTAACTGAGCAATTCGAGCGCCCACCGCCTGCCCTGTCCGATGGACACGCTGCCCAATTTCTTTATTTGTCAGGCGGGAATCTTGTTTAAGCAATGCAATAATTTTTAGATCGATCGGGTCTAATTCAATATTCATTTTTCATGGCGAAAGAAAACTGGCGATAATGCTTTCATCTGACTATAGCCGATTTTTCAAGCAGAGAATAATCTTGTTTTATCTCATATCAACAAGAGTGATCCCATGAAACAAGCACTATTAATTATCGATGTACAAAATGATTATTTTAAAAATGGCAAAATGGAATTGGTTGGGCCAGAGCAAGCGCTAGAAAAAATAAAACAACTCGAACAATATTTTAACGAGAAAAACTTGCCCATCATTTATGTGCAGCATATTAACCCGCCACAAGCGAGTTTCTTCCAAGAAAATACAGATGGGGTTTTACTTCATCCTGAACTCAGTGCTGGCAGTGATTCATTAATCGTAACAAAGCATTATCCAAACAGTTTTTTAGAAACCAATTTAGATGAGCTTTTAAAAACACATCAAATTGAACAACTCGTGATTACAGGCATGATGACGCATATGTGTATTGATTCAGCGACTCGTGCTGCCAAAGAATTTGGCTATCAACCCATCTTAATTGCAGATGCAACGGCAACTCGTGATTTAAGCTATGGGGGGAAGACTACAAAAGCTGAAGATGTACAAACAGCTTTTTTAACTGCGCTTAGTACCTTTGCAAATGTACAAAATACTGCGGATTTTCTAGCGAAATCTTAAATAAGGCTCAATAAAAAAAGCCCCATTGGGGCTTTTTTTAAAATTAATTTTGCTTATCAGGATAAACCGTTGCAATTAACTGATCTACTACAGCAGGTTCAGCCAAAGTTGAAGTATCACCTAAACTATCTAATTCATTTGCCGCAATCTTTCTTAAAATACGGCGCATGATTTTACCCGAACGTGTTTTAGGTAATGCTGGCGCCCAGTGTAATGCATCTGGTGAAGCTACGGGTCCAAGCACTTTACGTACCCAGTTGATTAATTCTTTACGCAGTTCTTCCGACTCTGGAACACCTGCCTGTAAAGTCACGAAAGTACAAATACCTTGCCCTTTAATATCATGAGGCATGCCCACCACTGCTGCTTCTGCTACAGATTCATGCGAAACAAGAGCACTTTCAATTTCAGCTGTGCCCAGACGATGACCTGAAACGTTTAAGACGTCGTCAACACGACCTGTGATCCAGTAATAGCCATCTTCATCACGGCGAGCACCATCACCTGTAAAATAAGTATTTTTAAATGTCGAGAAATAAGCTTCAATAAAGCGGTCTGGATCACCCCAAATGGTACGCATCTGGCCTGGCCATGAATCTTTAATCACAAGATTACCTTCAACCGCACCTTCTAGCTCATTACCTTCACCATCCACAATGGCTGGCTGAACACCAAATAATGGGCGAGTTGCCGAACCTGGTTTTAAAGCTGTTGCCCCCGGCAATGGCGCAATCAAAATACCCCCTGTTTCAGTTTGCCACCATGTATCGACAATTGGACAGCGACCTTCACCCACGACATTGTAGTACCAGTTCCAAGCCTCAGGGTTAATTGGTTCACCAACCGAACCAAGTAAACGCAGGCTGCTACGGTTACTTTCACGTACAAACGAATCACCTTCTCGCATCATGGCGCGAATCGCGGTTGGGGCCGTATATAAAATAGAGACTTTATGTTTATCGACTACATGACCAAGACGTGCCCATGTTGGATACTGAGGGACACCCTCAAACATTAAGGTCGTAGTTCCATTTGCAAGTGGGCCATAGATCAGATAACTATGCCCTGTAATCCAACCGATATCAGCTGTACACCAATACACATCATCTTGTTTTAAATCAAATACCTCTTTAAAGGTACTGGTTACATAAACTAAGTAACCGCCTGTCGTATGCAACACACCTTTGGGTTTACCTGTCGAGCCCGATGTATAAAGAATAAATAAAGGGTCTTCTGCCTTCATTGGTTCTGGAGGACAGTTTGCATCAACCTCCATAATAATGAGGTGATACCACAAATCACGGCCCGGCTTCATTTCAATTGGGTTTGCATTACGGTAAACCACAATCACATTTTCAACACACTCAGTACCTGGCAATGCTAAAGCCAAATCAACATTTTCTTTGAGTGGTAATAGTTTTCCGGCACGTAGACTTGAGTCTGCGGTAATCACGAGTTTAGCTTGGCTGTCTTCAATACGACTTGCTAAAGAATCTGGCGAGAACCCACCAAATACCACACAGTGAACAGCACCAATACGGGCACAGGCCAACATGGCAATTGCAGCCTCAGTCACCATTGGCATATACAGTACAACGCGGTCACCTTTACCAATGCCATATTTCTTTAAAACGTTAGCAAAACGGCAGACTTCGTCGTGTAATTCTTTATAAGAGACAATCTTATGACGAGAAGGATGGTCACCTTCCCAAATAATTGCAGGTTTATGTGGATGTTCTTTAAGATGCCTGTCTAGGCAGTTTGCCGACACGTTCAACTCACCATCAGCAAACCATTCAATTTTGAAATTGTCTTTGTCAAAACTGGTATTTTTAACTTGGGTAAATGGCTTTATCCAATCGACAATTTTAGCTTGCTCTGCCCAAAATTCATCTGGGTTCTCGATAGAGTGTTGATAACGTTTAAAGTAGTCTGCTTCAACAGTACGAGCTGTTTTTTTAAATTCCTCTGGTACTGGATAGATCTCATTCATACGCAACTTCCTTGATCTTGTGCATCCCATCTCGAGACTGTGGCTATTATTTTACTGGATCTTATTTGCATGCCTTTTCAGTATGATGACTCTTTCAAAGCCTAGACAATGCGACTTTGGTCATATATTAACCACTTACTCAAGCATACGAAATTATGAACATTTTTATAAAATTAAGTTGATTTAAAACATTTGTCTATAGCTTTTACTTTTATAATTTTTTCAATATTTGATGGTTTTGATCATCAACAAAGATTATTTTGTCTCTCATATGCAACCTAGGAATAAAATAATATGTTTGCCCAAACAACTTCCTCACGCCCACCCCAACTCCCTTTTAAAGATAATCCGTTTTCAATTCATGGGCGCTTTAATCGCATGAGCTATTTAGGTGGTTATGGGTTGATTTATTTAGTCACCCTTGTGGGCTATTTCATTTTGGCCTCTTTTCTTGGAAGTTTTCAGCTTTCAAGTAATTTATTTAATTTTGAGTTTTATAGCTCTCTTTCTGGCCTCAGTGCTTTGGTGGTATGGGCTTTTTGGCTATTCCTGATTTACTTAAATGTTGTTCTCGTCGTGCGACGTTTGCATGATCTAAATAAAAGTGGTTGGATGGGATTGCTGTTATTCATTCCAGTTGTTCAATTCTTTTTTATGATTTATTTACTACTTGCCTCAGGTACAGCAGGTCCAAATCAATATGGTCCATCTCGACCATCAACGTTCATAGAAAAGTTAATGGCTTGGTTTATTTTATTCGCTATTTTAATTAGCCTTATTTCTACCGCAGGCTTTTTTTACTACTTCTCTGGCACCGATACTATTCAAACCCCGTCACAAATCTTACAAAAAGGAACGGAATACTTTTAATTAAAAAACACTTTATTATTCAGATGAACTCATTATAGTAGGCGCACATTTTATCTCCTACTATGATGAAAGCCGATCATTGCTTTCATAATTTTTTTAAAATAGAGACTTGTCGTGGCTGATGAACAAAAATCCTTAACGGATGTTGCAAAAAATACAGGCGAACTTTTGCAAGAAGCAGGTACTAAAACCACTCAAACGGTTTTAGCCCATACCGAAAAGTATCATGATGCCTATACCACTATTGATAAAATCGTGGATAGCTTCTGGGAACGTGTGCCTTATATTTGTATTGCGATTATCGTTTTTATTATTTTTTGGCTACTCACCAAATTATTTAAGTTCTTTGTTCGTAAAACCTTAGAAAATCGTTCTTATACGCGCCAAAACCTAGTGTTGGTTCTAAACCGTGTAGGAAGTACGACAATTTTATTTTTTGGATTCTTAATTGCACTTGTCATCATGATCCCGGGTTTTACCCCAGGACAACTTATGAGCGCGTTAGGGATCGGTTCGGTCGCAATTGGTTTCGCATTTAAAGATATTTTCCAAAACTTGCTTTCAGGTATTTTGATTTTATTGAGCGAACCCTTCCGTATTGGCGATTCAATCGTGGTCAATTCACTTGAAGGAACTGTTGAAGATATCCAAATTCGTGCAACATTCTTACGCTCGCCAGATGGCCGTCGCATTGTTATTCCAAATGCCACTGTTTATACGAGTGCTTTAACTGTAAATACGGCTTATCAGCAACGACGTTGTGAGTTTGTAGTCGGAATTGGATATGACGACGATGAACAAAAAGCTAAACAGATTATTTTAGATATTCTTAATAATGACCGAAATGTACTCAGTCAGCCAGCTTTCTCGGTTAACGTTACAGCTTTGGCAGATTTCTCGGTTAACCTGACTGTACGTTGGTGGGTTGATACTACTGAAACTGATATGTCCTCATCTACAAGCACTATTCAAGCTCAAGTAAAACAAGCTTTTAATGAGAACGGAATTAATATTCCTTACCCAATTCAGGAATTAAAAATGGCCGCAAACCAACCGCTTTTAAACCCTGAAGCATCAACTAAACAGACGACCTAAAATATAAGAAATAGACGTTTCAGTTCTTAAAATACGGTTGCCTAAGCTCACAGCTTGGCAGCCGTTTTTTGTGAGCAAATCAATTTCATAGGGAATAAAGCCGCCTTCGGGTCCAACGACTACACTGCACGCATGCGGAATATTAACTGGCATGCTCTGCTCGGCATACGGATGAGCCACATAAGCGGGACTTTCCTTTGAAATTAAGTTTGGTAAAACATCTTCAACAAAAGGTTTAAAGCGTTTATATAATTGAATTTCAGGAGCAATGGTGTCGCCTGCTTGCTCGAGACCTAAAGTCACATAGTTATCAAGTTGTTGCAAAAATGGAGTTTGCCAATAGCTTTTATCTACCCGATAACTATGAATCAAACTAATTCTTTCAACACCTAGAGTCACACTATCCATAATTAAACGGCGTAAAACTTTGGGTCTTGGTAACGCTACGATTAAATGTACTGGAAGTTTTGCAGGTACAACTTCTTCAGTGATAGGCCGTATACAAACTTCTTGCTCATTCATCGAAACAATTTCAGTGGTATAGCGTGCACCATTACGAACACCAACTTTTAGATTTTGGCCAACCGTAATATCAAGATGTTCACGCAAATGCTGTAATTGGCGTTTTGAACGGATTGACCACAACTCTGACTGAACATCGTCAGGTTCTAGTAAAACGATATTCATGGTTTTTCGGCCAAATACCGATTAATTACGCCAATATGTTTTTGTAATGAACCTTGGTTACGTTGCAAAACTTTATGCGCCTGCTCAACCACCTGGTTTGCTTCTTCAGGCTCGGCTAAACATGCCATCCAGATTGCTACAACTTGCTCAGCGTCTTGAGCAATGAGCACACCATTTTCATCAATAAATTCATCAACAATGGTTTGGAAATTAAAGTAACGAGGTCCAATTACGGTTGGTACATTTAAAACCATAGGCTCTAAAATATTATGCCCACCACCTGGTTCATTAAGTGATCCACCCACAAAACACACCTGACTTAAGGCATACCATAACCAAAGCTCACCCATACTATCTGCCAGATAAACCTGTGTACTGGCGTGAATACTATGATTCATACTTCTACGATGAGTAATTAAATCTAGGTTTTGGCAAATTTCAAATACTTCATCAAAACGTTCAGGATGTCGAGGCACGACAATACAAACTAAATCCGGATCTGACTTTAGATAAGGTGCAAGTGCCTGCAAAATTTGTTGTTCTTCTGGCGCATGCGTACTGGCAATTATTAGGACTTTACGCTGTCCCAAATACCATTGTTGTTGTAATTGCTCAGCCTGATTTATAAAAGCCTCAGGTGCATGGATATCAAACTTAATATTTCCAACTACCTGACTTTTTTGTTGATCTAAACCAAGTTCTACATAACGTTGTCGAGTCGCATTATCTTGTGCCAGCACCCAGTCAATTTGTTTCAGCATTCCTGCAGTTAGCCCTGAAACGCGGCTATAACCTTTTGCTGATTTTTCTGATAATCGCGCATTTAATAATAAACAAGGAACCTGTTGTAGCTTGGCTTGATCAATTAAATTTGGCCAAAGCTCAGTCTCAACCAATGCTAAAAGTTTTGGCTGATACAACTCAAAGAATTGTTTTAAAAGATGCTTTTGATCAACAGGCAAATAAACTGCTTGAAATAGGTCTAAATAAGGTGCTTTTAAAAATAATGATTTGGCACGCGCCTGTCCCGTCTTTGTTGTATTCGTAACTAATACAGGTTGACCGAGTTTAAGATAATGCTCGATTAAAGGCTGCGCAGCATTGGTTTCTCCAACAGAAACAGCATGGAACCAAATTGCTCTTACATTTTTCGGAGACTCAAACGGCCCAAATCTTTCAAGACATTCCTGATTATATAATTCCTGGCTTTCTGCACGTCTTTTTATCCGCCATTGGTAAAAAGGTTTTAATAAATGGAGTGCGGTGTTGTACCAAAAAGGGGTCGCCAAGCGGTTTGCCTCAAATAGTCAAAGTTTAAAACTGGGGAAAATATAACATAGATAGAAAAAATGGCAGAGTTTCGATACCTAAACTCTACCATTACAAGAAAAGCGATTTACTTACTTAAGAAATGAACCAGGTCAGTAAGTCGAAATCTCAAAGATATTATGAAGCTTCTAGCGTTGGATAGTCTGTATAACCTTCAGCACCTTTAGCATACAAAGTCGTTGGTTGAAGTTCATTTAATGGCAAGTCTTGTTCTAAACGCTGTAAAAGATCTGGGTTAGCAATATATGCCTTACCAAAAGATACAGCATCTGCCTGACCTTCACGCAAGATACGTTTTGCTGATTCTGGTGTTAGGTTCTCATTGGCAATCCATACACCATTAAATTTTTCGCGAAGTTTAGGACTAATGCTGTCAGCAGCTTCATATTCACGAGAGAAAATGAAAGCAACATTACGTTGGTTAAGTTGTTCAACTACATAACCAAAAGTTGCTAATGGGTTTTCATCTCCCATATCGTGTGAATCACCACGCGGTGCAATATGAACACCTACTCGACCAGCGCCCCACACTTCAATAAATGCATCAACGACTTCTAATAATAAACGTGCACGGTTTTCAACAGGACCACCGTATTCGTCATCACGTTGGTTGGTATTACTTTGAAGGAACTGGTCAATTAAGTAACCGTTCGCTGCGTGTAATTCAACACCATCAAAACCTGCTGCTTTAGCCAGTTCTGCTGAATGTTTGTATTGAGCAATAACTTCTTGAATCTCTTCAATTGAAAGTGCACGCGGTGTTACATAAGGACGTTTAGGACGTAATAAACTCACTTCACCCGCAGGTTGAATTGCACTTGGTGCAACAGGAATATCACCGTCTAAAAGTTCAGGATGCGAAATACGGCCTACATGCCAAAGTTGAGCTACAATTTTTGAACCTTGAGCATGAACTGCCTCAATAATTTTATTCCAAGCTTGTGCCTGCTCTTGTGACCATAACCCTGGGGTGTCTGCATAACCCACAGTTTTTGAACCAATTACTGTTGCTTCAGTCAAAATTAGACCGGCATTTGCACGTTGTTGATAGTATTCAACCATTAAATCATTAGGCACTCGGCTTTCACCACTACGCGCACGCGTTAATGGAGCCATTACCAATCGATTTTTGATTTCAAAATCACCAACCGTTAAAGGAGTATTGAGTTCAGCCATAATCGCCTCGACTTACACTTTTAATAATTTAAAGTGTTTGTTTTAAATGTTCGATATATTGCTGAATCAAAGCTTCGTTACGTGAAAAATAAGACCATTGACCATATTTTTGGACCTGAATAAGCCCCGCCTGTTGTAACACAGACAAATGATTAGACATTGTAGACTGAGCTACTTTACCCAAACGTTCAATATGACCTGCACAAACACCCTTCTCAAAACTACCACCACATTCTTCCACCGGTAAATAATGTGCAGGTTCTTTTAACCATTGCAAAATTTGCCGACGTAGAGGGTTGGAAAGGGCTTTGCTAATTGCATCAATATCCATAGGCTCAACACGTCTTTTAAACGAACAAAGCTTTGTTCAGCATTTCGAAAACATAATATCGCATTTTTTCGATATTCATATCTATTTTTTTCGATATTCATATCGCATTTTTTCGATTAACATTCGAAGGCTGAACTGCTTTGCCGTTTTAATCGCTAAAAATCCAAGAGTTCTACATATTCATAGATGAACTGTATTTAAACTAAAAGTTCAGCAGACTCTTATAAACCTTGTTTTAAACTCGCTTCGATAAAACGATCAAGGTCACCATCAAGAACAGCACCTGTATTAGAGTTTTCAACACCCGTACGTAAGTCTTTAATACGCGAATCATCTAATACATATGAACGAATTTGGCTTCCCCAACCAATATCAGACTTTGAGTCTTCTAGAGCTTGCGCTGCTTCATTACGTTTTTGCATTTCCAATTCGTACAAACGTGCACGTAACTGTTTCCATGCGTGGTCACGGTTAGCATGTTGCGAACGCTGGTTCTGACACGCTACTACAATACCTGTTGGGATGTGAGTCAAACGCACAGCCGAGTCGGTCTTGTTAATATGCTGACCACCAGCACCAGATGCACGGTAAGTATCAGTACGAACATCAGAAGGGTTAATATCAATTTCAATATTGTCATCAACCTCTGGTGAAATAAATACCGCAGAGAATGAAGTGTGACGGCGGTTGCCACTGTCAAATGGTGATTTACGAACTAAACGGTGTACACCTGACTCCGTGCGTAACCAACCGTAGGCATATTCACCTTCAACACGAATCGTTGCTGATTTAATACCAGCTACGTCACCGTCAGACACTTCCATAAGTTCTGCTTTAAAGCCATGACGTTCAATCCAGCGCATATACATACGTAAAAGCATAGACGCCCAATCTTGTGCTTCTGTACCACCTGAACCTGATTGAATCTCTACATAGCAAGGATTCGGGTCCATTGGGTTACTAAACATACGACGGAATTCAAGTTTAGCCAGCTCATCTTCGGCAGCCCCAAGCTCAGACTGAACATCTTCAAGCAGGCTTTCATCGTCGGCTTCTACAGCCAAATCTAACATCGCTTTTGCATCTTCAAGCTGTGTAGATAAGCCATCCAATACATTAATAACGTTTTCTAGTTCACCTTTTTCTTTCGCCATTGCCTGAGCACGGCTTTGATCATTCCAGATTGCAGGATCTTCTAACTCACGTAAAACTTCTTCTAAACGTTCTTTTTTCAGATCGTAGTCAAAGATACCCCCGTAGTGTTTGGCTACGATCAGTTAAGTCTTTCAATTGGTTTAGATAAGGATTAATTTCCACGCGAGTGTTCCCATAAGAGCAGATAAACAGTCAATTATTTTAGCATAGCTGCGGTTATCTACGAACCCGCTTTGTATTTCTCATCATATTTCATCAATTTAATTTATAAATTTTCTTCAGTTCAATTTAAGATTAATTGGTAACATCCTCATACAAAATTGGGTACTTTTACAGCATTTTTTATGATCTACACAAAATATCCTCAATTTTAATAAAATAAAACATTATGTTTTTATATTTTAAAATCAGTAGCTTAAATTAAATTGATTTACATAAATATCACACGGTTACACTACGGTTACTTGCGCAAGATTGACGACCAAGCTTTTTCGTCTAGACTAAAAGTTGTAACAAAACATTTATAAAATCGCTTTTTAGAGGGGAGAGATTCCATGAAAAAACTAGCAATTGCATCAGCTCTTTTATCTGCACTCGCAGTGAGTGGCGCAGCAAACGCTTACCAAGCTGAAGTTGGTGGTTCTTACAATTATCTTGATCCAGACAACGGTAGCAGCGTAAGTAAATTCGGTGTTGACGGGACTTATTACTTTAATCCTGTGCAAACTCGTAACGCTCCACTTGCTGAAGCAGCTTTCTTAAGCCGTGCAAGTAACGTTAACGCCCTTATCAACTATGGCGATAACAGCGGTACAAAAGATACTCAGTATGGCGTAGGTGTTGAATACTATGTTCCTAACTCAGATTTCTACCTTAGCGGTGATGTAGGTCGAAATGAGCGTGAAGTCGACAACACCAATATTGACAGCAAAGTAACTACTTATGCAGCTGAAGTAGGTTATTTACCAGCTCCAGGTTTATTACTTGCTCTAGGTGTTAAAGGCTACGACGAAAAAGACGGTAAAGACGGCGCTGATCCAACAGTTCGTGCTAAATACGTAACTCAAGTAGGTCAACATGACGTAAACCTTGAAGCATTCGGTGCATTTGGTGACCTAGACGAATATAAAGTTCGTGGTGACTACTACATCGATAAAACTTTAAGTCTTGGTGTGGATTACTACAACAACGACTTAACTGATAAAGATGAATTTGGTATTAATGCTAAAAAATTCTTAAATCAACAAGTAAGTCTTGAAGGTCGTATTGGTTTCGGTGATAACGACAACACTTATGGTGTTCGTGCAGGCTACCGCTTCTAATCAAGCCTAAAGTCATAAAAAAATCCGCTCAATTGAGCGGATTTTTTTATTGGTTTAAATGTACGATGCGTAATTGTAAATTCACATTGCCATTAAATGCATTACGATCTATTTCATAGACTAAATGTACATAATCCCGCATTGGGTCAAATTCAAAACGGCCTGCTGCATTAAAAGCAATTGCATCAAAACTGTATTGGTCGAGTGCTAATTTAAGCTTCAAATGCGTTTCTTTAAGCCAGCGATAATCAACAACTTTAAAATGCCCCTCAAACTGAGGAAAAGGGAATTTTTGTCCCCAAGGCCCCAACTTTTCTATCCAATCTAATGTATTTAGTTGCAAAGCCGAAGCTGGTAACTCCCCATCCGTCCATAGCGTTGCTTGAAACAAAGATTCTTCCATTGCTGCAATGCAATTGGTAAATGCTGTTTTAAAAGCTTCAAAGTTTTCTTTACGTATGGTTAAACCTGCTGCTGCTGCATGACCACCAAAATGGCTCACCAATTCTGGATATTGTTCAGCAACCTGTTCAATCGTATCTCGAATATGCACCCCATCAATTGAACGTGCAGATCCTTTTATATGAATACCATCTTCATCAGGTGCAAACACAATAGTGGGACGATGAAACTGCTCTTTTAAACGCCCCGCTACAATTCCAATCACACCTTGGTGCCAGTTTTCTTCGAAGAGTATAAGAGCTGGAGGAACGTCTTCCTTTGAGAGCTGCAAGCTATCTAAAGCAGACAAGGCTTGTTGCTTCATCTCCCCTTCGATTTGACGGCGCTCTATATTTAATTGATTTAACTGTCTCGCAATTGGATAGGCAGATTCCATAGTGTCAGCTAATAAACATTCAATGCCTATACGCATGCTCTCCATGCGTCCAGCAGCGTTAATACGCGGACCTAAAACAAAACCTAAATCTTGTACACGCAAAGATGAAGCCTCACGGCCAGCAATATCTAGCAACGCCAATATTCCGACTCGGCATTGATCTTGTTGAATACGTTTTACACCTGCATCGACCAAAATACGGTTGTTATAATCTAGAACAGCAACATCCGCATACGTTCCCAAAGCAACCAAGTCTAGATATTGAGTGACTTTACTTGTACTTTTGTTTTGCTTGTTACGTAAACTTGCTAAATTGGCCAGCACATAAAATGCAACTCCAACACCTGCAAGCGCCTTACTTGGGAACTCACAACCTAACTGATTTGGGTTTACAACTGCTTCTGCAAGCGGTGTTTCTTTAGTCGTTAAATGGTGATCTGTAATAACTACTTGCATGCCCAGTGCGTGTGCCGCATCAACACCAGCATGGCTGGAAATCCCATTATCGACAGTAATTAATAAATCGGGTTGATAAGTTTGATGTGCAAGCTCTGCAATTGCTGGGGTAAGTCCATAACCGTATTTAAATCGGTCTGGAACCAAATAGTCAACTTGTGCCCCCATATCGCGAAGCACCAATACCATTAAAGCTGTACTGGTTGCTCCATCGGCATCGTAATCACCGACAATAACAATTTTTTTCTGCTCATCAATAGCTTGATCTATTAATGCCACAGCAGTTTCTAATCCCTTGAGCTGCGGAGCTAATAAATTCTTAAGCTTTAACTCTAATTCCTGTTCAGATTGTACTCCACGCCTTGCCAAAATTTCGGCAATAAACGGAGGCACGCCCTGAAATTGTTCAGGGCGTGTCAATAAAGGTCTTTGTTTGATTTGTATTTTTGTCATTTAAGGCATCAGTCGGTGCAACGTCCATTGACCGTCGATTTTTTCATAACTCAAGCGGTCATGTAAACGATTTGGTCGTCCTTGCCAGAATTCATAATAATCTGGCTGCAAACGATAACCTCCCCAGAACTCTGGCTTATCAAGCACTTCACGACTTGTAACTTGCTGTTGTAAATCTTGAAAACGTTGCTGTAACAGCTCTCGGCTTTCAATCTTACCACTTTGCGGAGTACTGATATGCGCTGCAATCTGGCTATCACGTGGTCGTTTACGATAGTAATCTGTAGACTCTTGCTCAGCAATTTTGACTACATGACCACCTACTCGCACCTGACGCTCTAGACTTGGCCAGTAAAATAATAATTCGGCATATGGGTTTTCTGCCAAATCAATACCTTTCTGACTGTCGTAGTTAGTATAAAAATCATACCCAGCTTCTGTAGCCCCACGTAACAAAACTGTTCGAACATGAGGTCTGCCATTCGCGCTTGCTGTCGCTAATGACATTGCATAGGGTTCATGCAAATTGGCTGCTAGAGCATGGTTAAACCAACCAAGAAACTGCTGATGAGGATTAGATTCAACCTGCCCCTCATGCAATTCTCCTTGCTCGTAGCTTAAGCGTAATTCACTTAAATCTTTAATGACATCACTCATGTCATGCACCTTATGCGACTTGTGCTTGTGAACGAACTGAATCTGCTAAATGCTGAGCTAAAGCATTCACTTCTTGCTCATCATCACCTTCGACCATAACTCGGATCACAGGCTCTGTACCTGACTTACGAATCAAGATTCGTCCACGTCCTTTGAGCTGTGCTTCTGCTTTATCAAACTCGGCAACCAATGCAGGGATAGAATACGGATCAAGCATTTGTTCTAAACGTACATTCACAAGAATTTGTGGGAATAGTTTAAAGTCTTGAACCAGTTCATGAAGAGCCTTATTTTGCTCGACCATCACGGTTAAAACTTGAAGTGCTGCAATAATCGCATCACCTGTCGTACTCTTGTCTAAAGTTAGAATATGGCCAGATGGTTCCCCACCAGTAACCCAACCATTTTCTTCTAGGGCTTGTAATACATAACGGTCACCAACCTTAGCACGAACAAAACCAACATTCGCTTTTTCAAGTGCGACTTCGAGTGCCATGTTACTCATGACAGTACCCACTACGCCTGCTGGCTTATTTTGAGCCTGAGTCGCTAAAATATATAAGATATGGTCGCCATCAATTAAGTTACCAAACTTATCCACCATCACGACACGGTCAGCATCACCATCAAAGGCAATCCCTAAATCTGCTTCGTGCTCAACTACAGCTTTTTGTAGTTTTTCAGGATGTGTTGAACCACAACCTTCATTAATATTTAAACCATCTGGCTCATTATATAAAGCAACAACTTTTGCCCCTAACTCACGGAAAACCGAAGGACCAACGCTATACGCCGCACCATGAGCACAGTCCAACACAATCTTTAAATTATTTAAGTCAAAGTGGTAAGGGAAAGTAGATTTACAAAATTCGATATAGCGGCCATTCGCATCATTTACACGAACACTTTTACCTAAGTTTGCCGTGTCCTCAATAAACAAATCTTTTTCTAATTCGAGGTTAATTTCTTCTTGTAGAGCATCTGGTAATTTTTTACCTTCGCTTGAGAAAAATTTAATACCATTATCAAAATATGGGTTATGTGATGCAGAAATCACGATACCTGCATGCGCATGTAAAGCACGAGTAAGGTGCGCAATTGCTGGGGTCGGTAATGGGCCAAGCAAATGAACATATACGCCAGCAGCGTTTAACCCCGCCTGCAAAGCAGACTCTAAAATATAACCAGATAAACGAGTGTCTTTTCCTAATACAACAAGTGGCTTATTTTTTGGACTCGTTCGTTTTAATACCTTCCCTGCAGCAAAACCGAGTTTTAAAGCAAACTCTGGAGTAATAGGCATTTGCCCAAATTTTCCACGAATACCATCCGTTCCAAAATAACTCATAGCTTATCTCATTTTTACGCCACTTCAGCCGTGGCTTACTTCATATATGGCAATTCCGCCATATCTCTTTTCGTCAGATTTACTTTACACCAAAAACAAAAAGCCGTCAGTGTAATGACGGCTTTCTTCATTGTTTTGGTTACGAAAATCTAACCAACACGATAGTTTGGAGCTTCTTTAGTAATCGTTACATCATGAACATGTGACTCAGACATGCCTGCTGAAGTAATTTTCACAAATTTCGCATTTTGGCGAAGATCTTCAATCACAGCTGAACCTGTATAACCCATCGATGAACGTAAACCACCCATCATTTGATGAACGATGTTACCCATTGGGCCTTTATATGGAACACGGCCTTCGATTCCTTCTGGTACTAACTTCTCAGCACCCGCTTTTGAATCTTGGAAATAACGGTCAGCAGAACCAGTTGCTCCCGCCATTGCACCTAATGAACCCATACCACGATATGCTTTGTAGTAACGACCTTGGAAAAACTCAACTTCGCCCGGCGCTTCTTCAGTACCCGCAAGTAATGAACCAACCATGATCGTACTTGCACCCGCACCGATCGCTTTTGCCATATCGCCAGAGAAGCGGATACCGCCATCTGCAATTAAAGGAATTTGATCTTTTAGTGCACTAGCAACGCTGTCAATCGCAGAAATTTGTGGCATACCGATACCAGCCACAATACGTGTTGTACAGATAGAACCAGGGCCAATACCTACTTTTACAGCATCTGCACCTGCATCTAATAATGCTAATGCAGCATCACCAGTTGCAATGTTGCCACCAATCACTTGTACTTGAGGGAAGTTTTGTTTCACCCAACGTACACGTTCAATTACACCAGCAGAGTGGCCATGCGCTGTATCAACAACAATTACGTCAACACCAGCTTCAACCAATGCTTCCACACGACTTGGTGTATCAGCACCAGTACCTACCGCAGCACCAACACGTAAACGACCAAGATCATCTTTACAACTGTTTGGATAGCTCTCAGCTTTGCGGAAGTCAGTTACTGTAATTAAGCCTTTAAGTTCGTTACTCTCACCAACAACTAAGACTTTTTCAATACGGTGCTTTTGCAATAATGCTTGAATATTTTCTTTAGACTCGCCTTCACGTACAGTTACTAAACGATCTTGACCTGTCATGATGTTGCTAACAGGTTGTTCTAAATTGGTTTCAAAACGCGTATCACGGCCTGTCACAATACCAACAACCTTGCCGTCTTTAACAACAGGTACACCACTAATGTTATTAGCGCTGGTAATTGCGATGAGTTCACGTACTGTAGTTTCAGGCGTTACAGTGATAGGGTCTTTCACCATACCCGCTTCGAATTTTTTCACACGGCGTACTTCTGCAGCTTGAGCAGCAATATCCATGTTTTTGTGCAAAATCCCGATACCACCATTTTGTGACATCGCAATCGCCATACGTGACTCAGTCACTGTATCCATTGCAGCTGAAACTAATGGGATATTTAAATGAATGCCGCGAGTTAATCGTGTCTTTAAAGAGACATCTTTTGGGAGAACAGTAGAGTAGGCAGGAAGTAATAAGACATCATCGAAGGTTAGCGCTTCTTGAACGATGGTCAGCATAACAATCTCACTGGTAAATTCCGTGAGCTATTATAAACAAATTTCAATGCAATTTTCATATTATCTTTGCCTTTTTCCGCAATAGATGTAGAGCTGCTCTAAATAATTCCCATTTATTATCGTTTTAACGTTATTTTTTAACCCATGTTTTTGCAACCCAGAATTTTATCTGGGTTAATCATTAGACATTATATTTAGGCAGGACAACTAAAAACTTGTTCTGTCATCAAGTCGACACCACAAGGTAAAACCTCAATCCAGTCCAAAAACTGATTAATCATTTCTTTGCCAATAAATGGACTGCCATGCTGTGGAACAATCATTTCAATGTCCATCTGGCGGACCATGTTGACCCATAAACGGATAACCTTATTGGAACACATATAGCGTTGGTGAAAAGCTTTCATTTTCAGAACATGCGTATCGAAATCTGTCAAAGGTTGATTAGCATCCTCAACAATCGAAGCGCCCATATCTCCAGAAAATAAGATTTTGGCAACGGGATCATAAAACTGAAAATTACCGACCGAATGTAGAAAATGGGCAGGAACTACAACTAACTTTGATTCCCCCAATTGAATCACTTGGCCACGGTCAGGTAATTCAATAAGACGGTCTTCCCAATTCCCTTTCATACGCTCACTCATAAATGAGGAATTTAGGTGCGGTAAAAAACGTGCCCATAATTTTGATGCAACGACTTTAGCATCGGTATAAACCAGCCAGCGTGGCATTGAAGTAATAATGTCCGGATCTTGATGCGAGGCCATCACATAGTCCAGATTTTTCAAACGTGTATATTTATTTAATTCCATCGTTAATGGAACATAGGTCAAATCGCCACCCGGGTCTATTACAGCAGCGCGTTCATGGTCAATAATTAAAAATTGATTGGCTTGGATGCCTTCCCCTTTAACCAAGCTGGTAAAACTAATACATTTATGTACGCCATTATCAAATAATATCTGCGATGTTGTTTTTTCAAACCCCATACAATTCCCCAAAAAAACTTTAAATATTAGATATTTTTATATCCATACTAAAATAAAGGGATTCAGTAACTCTTGCAATAAACTACTTTATTTTTCTAATAATATTTTAAAATTGATTTTGCTTTTCTTATTTTATAAATGAATCATAATATTATTTAAAATTAACCTACAATAAATTAAAATAATTCTCATTATCAAATTTACTTTTTGTGCTGCTTAGGCCTCCCATGAATCAACCCTTCCGTTTTTCAACATCAAAAACATTGTTAGCAGTTGCTATTTTTACTTCGATGACAGCAAGTCACGCTGAAGAAATAACAGAACAACAAAATTCGACCAGTGTTCTCCCCACGATTTCTGTTCAAGCGCAAAAAGAAAGCACTTCACCTTACGTCGCAACGAAAGCAAACTCTGCCTTAAAATCAGACGCACCCTTATTTAAAACTGCTCAGTCGGTTTCGGTGGTGACTCGCGAGCAACTTGACCAAAAACAAGCAAAGACACTTACAGATGCACTTGAAGGTGTTGCTGGTGTTGGAGCTGGGAAACTTGGTCGTCGTGGTTGGGATGATTTCATTATTCGAGGACAAACTTCTTCTGATTCAATTTATGTAGATGGTTTAAGAGTAGGCCAAAGCTCTCCAACTCCATCTGTAGCAGCTGAAATATCAGGTATGGATCAGGTACAAGTTTTAAAAGGGCCTGCCTCTATTAATTTTGGTTTGGTTGCTCCAGGAGGTATGGTCAACTTAGTGACTAAACGCCCTCAAGCTGAAAGCTTTGCTCGGGCTACTATGACTTATGGCAGCTACAACCTTAAAGAAGGTACGTTCGATTTAAACTATAGTCCTAATAATAGTGAAAAAGGTGCTTTCCGTTTAAATGGTCGTATCTCGGATCAAGATGACCCAACAGATTATGTATATTTTAAAAATTACTACATCTCCCCCTCTTATAACTTTGACTTAGGGGATAACACTGATCTCTCTGTCATCGCAAGCTATCAGCATCGCGAATACATTCGTCAACAAGGCTTGCCTGTCATTGGTACTTTAAAAGATAACCCTAACGGCGCTATAGACCGAAGTTTATATATTGGCGACCCTAATTTTGGTAAATATGAAGCAGATGTTTACCGCACTGGTTATACGTTTAAACATGTCTTTGACAATGGCTGGAACTTTAACCAGAATTTTGCTGTACAAAAAACTGAAATGGATGGTAAAGCGGTTTTTGCTCGTACAGGTAGTAACTTTTGGGCAGATAAAAACTACACCACCATAAGCCGTAAAAATAACAGCCGCCACCAAATTATTGATAACTTAAGTTTTGCCATCGATAACCGTTTAAATAAACAGTTTGATTTATATGGCATGCAACATGACTTTAATATAGGTGTAGATGCCTTCCAAGAAAAAAGTGATTACACCAATAACCGTTGCAATGTAGGTGATTTAAACATATATGCTCCTGTATATGGGCAAACTGTTACTTGTTCCAATCCTGTCAGCAACCATGATATTAACCGCTTAAAATACGCAGGCTTATATATTCGTGACCGTATTCAGCTTAATGACCAATTACTTTTAAGCTTATCTGGTCGCCAAGACTGGGCACAAACTCAAACTACAAGTTTGGTTAATAGCAATACGAGTAAACAATCAGACAATGCATTTACGGGCAGCGCCTCTGTCATGTATACCCTTAATGATATTGTGGCTCCTTATGTCAGCTATGCCACTTCATTTACCCCAAATAGCGGTACTGATGTAAATAACAATCCATTCAAACCTGAAGAAGGGAAACAGGTTGAAGTCGGAATGAAATTACAAAGCCCAGATCAACGAGTTCAAGGTGCTATCGCCTGGTATGATTTAAAACGTCAGAATGTTGTAGTTAATGATCCAATCAATACAAGTGAGAAAGTTCAGCGTGGCGAACAATTAACTCGTGGTATCGAGACTGAGCTCAGCGCAGAAATTTTAGAAGGTTTAAAATTAACAGCTGCATATACTTACACCATTGCTGCTGAAATTAGTAAAGATGCAAACACAAGCAATGTAGGAAAAGCACTAGATAATATTCCTGAACATGCTTACAGTCTGTCGGCTCGTTATAAATTTGACCCTGCCTCAAAACTTGGTTGGTATGTCGGCGGTGGATTCCGAGGTGAAACCTATAAAACTATGGATAAGTTAGATGTCCATATTCCAGGCTATACCGTATTTGATACAGAAGCTGGCTACGATGCAGGACACTGGGGTGCTCAACTTGCAATCCGTAATTTATTCGATAAAGATTATTACGCAGGCGCCTTAAATGAAAATTTGGTGACTTTAGGTAATTCACGTCAAATTAACTTTACTGTGAAATTTAACTATTAAAATTACCTATAAAAAAACGCACTCGATTCGAGTGCGTTTTTTGGTAGCTTAAAATGCGTTAGAAGAAGTAATACTGCACTAAAGTTGAGATACCTACAATTAAGAAAATAGCAGCACCAATTTTATGAATGAGCGAGATAGATAAACGTTCAGCTAATTTATTACCAATAAATACAGCAGGTGCATTGGCAATCATCATCCCTAAGGTTGTACCTAGCATCACCCAGAAAATGCTATCGTAACGTGCAGCTAAAGCAACTGTTGCTATTTGGGTTTTATCACCAATTTCTGCCAAGAAAAACAGGATAAAGGTTGCACCAAAAACACCAAATTTTTGCCATCTGTTAATGCTATCCGTTTCATCATCGAGCTTATCTGGAATAAGCATCCAGAACGCCATACCAATGAAGCCAGCGGCAAGGACCCAGACTAAAATTTCGGGGCTCAGCACGGTTGTAATCCACTGTCCAAGTACAGCAGAAATACCATGATTAATTAGAGTAGCTAAAAGAATCGCAATAAGAATAGGGATTGGCTTACGGAAACGTGCAGACAGTAAAAGGGCCAATAATTGGGTTTTATCGCCCATTTCAGCGAGGGCAACAATTGAAGTAGAAATCAGAAATTCTTGCATGTCGTTTCTCTGGCTAGCATAAATGCCCATGACCTACCCCTCCTGCTAGCCAAATATCTGCAGAGTGGTAAATCAAAGGTCTTGCCAACTCGGAAACGATGAGACGTTTAAGCTATGATGACCATGTTCTGTTGAACAATTATGTTGACCATCACCTATTCATTTAGAAATGAATAGCGGCTACTCCCCAATGAAGTATGCGTTTATTATATTCGAGTAGTTCTATTTTTCAAACATTCAGGCGAAAAATTTTATCCACGCCCAAACTAACAATCGTCCTAGACCCAATAGTAAAGCTAAACAAATACTTAAGTTAATAAATCCAAAATTATTAATGCCAGTTACGTGCTGAGACTGAAATTCAAATGGCAAAATAAGCATTGCTACAAATACTTCCAAGCCCATTGCAACGTAAGTCATCCATTCCCAAGGAAAGTGTAAAACACTCACCCACAACCCCATTAATAAAAATACAATTAATAGAATCGGCACCATGATTTTTAAAAAACCTACCATTTATTCTTTCTCCTTTACCGACTAACGAGAAATTTCTCCTCTCTCGACACTTCATTTTTCGTCTTTAGATTAACTTAAAACCAATTAAATTAAATATCAAAATAAAACCCCGCCGAAGCGAGGTTTTAATGATTCATTTAAAAATATTAGATTAATAAAGTACGAATATCTTTAAGAAGTTTCGTAAGCTTATTAGTAAAGCGAGCCGCATCTGCACCATTAATTACACGGTGGTCATAAGATAATGACAATGGCAACATCAAGCGCGGATCAAAGTCTTTACCATTCCATACTGGCTGCATTGTTGCAGGTGAAATACCTAAAATTGCAACTTGTGGCCAGTTCACTAGTGGTGTAAATGCTGTACCACCAATTGCGCCTAAACTTGAAATGGTGAAATTCGCACCTTGCAAATCTTTCGGTGTTAATTTCTTATCACGCGCTTTTTGACCTAACACACCCAATTCAACTGCAATTTGCTTAATTGATTTTTGGTCTGGGTTACGAAGTACTGGCACAGTTAAACCATCAGGTGTTGCTACCGCAATTCCCATATGGATTTCATTGCGCAAGAGCACTGATTTACCGTCATCAGATAGATGACCTGCGAATTCACGCTCTTCTTTCAACAAATACGCAACCGCTTTGATAATGAATGCCATAATCGTCAGGCTGATACCTTCTTTTTTGAAGTTGCCTTTTAACTCATTACGCCAATCTTCCAACTCAGTAATGTCAGCCAAATCAAACTGGGTGACTTGCGGAATAAAGTTGTTCAACGACAATTGCGGAATTGATACTTGCTGCAAACGCGTCAGTACTTTTTCTTCCACACCACCAAACGCAGTGAAGTCAGGAAGCTTTGGCAAACCCGAAACCGCTGGTGCAGCCGAAGCAACTGGTGCCGCTTGCGGTGCAGTTAAACGAGTCTTCACATAAGCAAAGATATCTTCTTTAACAACACGGCCATGTTCACCAGAAGTTTTAACTTGAGATAAAACTACACCAAGTTCACGAGCAAGCTTACGCACAGCTGGTCCTGCATAAACTTTAGCGTTTTCGGCTTCTTGTTCTTTGGTTAATTTATCATTACCAGAAGAAGCAGGAGCAGATACTGCTTGAGTCGGAGCAGGAGTTGCCGCTTTAGGTGCTGCTGCCTGTGGAGCTGGAGCTGATCCTGCTTTCGCCGCTGGTGCAGCAGCAGGTGCTTGGCCTTCAGCTTCAATTGTTGCCAGCAATACACCTTGTGAAACTTGTTGGCCTGCTTGCAAGTGAATTGCTTTCACAACACCAGCAACAGTACTTGGAACTTCCACAGTTGCTTTATCTGACTCAACAACAACAAGGCTTTGGTCTACATCAACTTTGTCACCAACCTGAACCAAGATTTCAGCAACAACTGCTTTATCTACACCCAAATCAGGAACGTTAATGTCAACTGGTCCAGATTGAGTAGCAGTCGATGCTACAGTTTCTTGCTGAGTTGGTGCAGGTGCTGCCGCCGGAGCTGCTGTTGTAGAAGCAGGAGCTTCTGCTTGCGCACTTGATGCAGATGTTGTTTTTACTTTAATGAGCACAACACCTTCTTTAACTGTATCGCCTTCTTTAACTTGAATGCTTTCTACAGTACCTGCAACACTGCTTGGTACTTCTACAGTTGCTTTGTCAGACTCAACCACAACGATGCTTTGTTCAACATCAATCTGTTCGCCAACTTTTACTAAAATTTCACCAACTAGTGCTTTTTCAACACCAATATCGGGAACTTGAACTTCAACCACTTGGCTAGTGGTTGCCGTTGCTGGTTGAGCAGCAGTTGAAGGCTGTTGAGCCGCTGCCGGTGCTGCTGTTTGTTCAGCTGCTGGTGCAGCTTTTGGAGCTTCTTCTGCTTGAGCTGCTGGTGCAGCACCCTCAGCTTCAAGTTCAAGCAATACCGTACCTTCAGTTACGCTATCACCTTCTTTGATTAAGATGCTTTTTACCACACCTGCTGAAGTGCTAGGCACTTCAACAGAGGCTTTATCTGACTCAAGCAAAACAAGGCTGTCATTTTCTGCAATGCTGTCGCCAACTTTTACTAAAATTTCAGCAACAACTGCTTTATCTACACCAATATCAGGGGTCTTAATTTGCATGCTTAGTTCCCCTCACCTGTTTGCGTTTCATTATATTCAGCAACTGCCTGAACTTCTGGATGCGCTTGAGGAGCCCATGCCACTGGACGGTCAGTATCTAACTCAAAGTTAGAAATTGCATCTTTAACTAAACGTGCGTCTACTTCACCTTCGTCAGCTAATTTTTTCAAAGTAGCAACAACGATATGTGCAGCATCAACACCAAAGAAACTACGTAAGTTAGCACGTGTATCTGAACGACCGTATCCATCTGTACCTAATGCAACAAATGGGCGACCATCTGGAAGATAAGCACGGATTTGTTCGCTGTAAGCACGCATATGGTCTGTTGCTGAAACAACGATACCTTCTGTACCACGTAACTGTTTAGATACCCAAGATTCTTTCACTTCTTCAGAAAGTGGGTGTAAACGGTTGTATTCTTCACATGCCATACCATCACGTGACAACTCATTGAAGCTTGTTACACTCCAAACGTTTGAGTGGATTTGATATTCATCACGTAAGATTTTCGCAGCTTTGATTACTTCACGAAGAATTACACCTGAACCAAGTAATTGGACAGTTGCTTTTTCATCTTTTTCGAACAAGTACATACCACGTTTAATGCCTTCCTCAGCGCCTTCAGGCATTGCAGGATGCTCGTAGTTTTCGTTCATTACAGTTAAGTAGTAGAACACACGCTCTTGGTTCACATACATACGTTGTAAACCGTCATGTACGATTACAGCTAATTCATAACCAAAACATGGATCATAAGATACACAGTTTGGAATAGTGTTTGCCAAGATATGTGAATGACCATCTTGGTGCTGTAGACCTTCACCGTTCAATGTTGTACGACCAGCAGTTGCACCTAACAAGAAACCTTGAGCTTGCGCATCACCAGCTGCCCACGCAATGTCACCAATACGTTGGAAACCGAACATTGAGTAGTACATATACATTGGAATCATTGGCAAGTTATTCGTTGAATAACTTGTTGCCAACGCAGCCCATGCACTCATTGCACCAGCTTCGTTAATCCCTTCTTGAAGCATGTGACCGTCACTTGCTTCACGGTAATGCATTAATTGTTCTTGGTCTTCTGGGGTATATTTTTGGCCGTGAGCGGCATAGATACCGAGCTGACGGAACATACCTTCCAGACCAAAAGTACGTGCTTCATCTGGAACGATTGGTACTACGCGGTCTTTAATCGCTTTTTCTTTGAGTAAAGAAGCAATTAAACGAACCATCACCATAGTGGTAGATTGTTCTTTACCACCTGAACCATTTAATACAGCATCAAATACAGATAATTCAGGAATCGCTAAAATTTCACTCTCTTTACGACGTGCAGGTAGGTAACCACCTAACGCTTCACGACGCGCCTTCATGTACTTCATTTCTGGAGAGTTTTCACTTGGGCGATAGAATGGAAGCTCTTCTAACTTATCGTCTGTAAATGGAAGATTGAAACGGTCACGTACATATTTCAAAGAGTCAATCTGCATTTTTTTGATTTGGTGAGTTTTGTTCACCGCTTCAATTTCTTCAGACAAACCGTAACCTTTAACAGTTTTCGCAAGAATAACTGTTGGTTGACCTTTAGCTTTCATTGCTTCTGCATAGGCAGCAAACACTTTGTAAGGGTCGTGACCACCACGGTTAAGATTATCGATATCTTCATCGCTTAAATCTTTTACAAGTTCCGCAGCTTCTGGGTACTTGCCAAAGAATTTCTCACGTGTGTATGCACCACCTTTCACTTGATAGCGTTGGTATTCACCATCAACTGTCTCTTCCATTACCGCTTTTAAAGCGCCTGTGCTGTCTTTTGCAAGTAGTGGGTCCCAATGACGGCCCCATACCACTTTAATGACACGCCAGCCCGCACCACGGAATAAAGATTCTAGTTCTTGAATGATTTTACCGTTACCACGTACAGGACCATCTAAACGCTGTAAGTTACAGTTAACAACCCAGATAAGGTTATCAAGCTTTTCGCGACCAGCAAGTGAAATAGCACCAGTACTTTCTGGCTCATCCATCTCGCCATCGCCAAGATAAGCCCAAACTTTACGATCTTCTTCTTTGATCAAGCCACGGTTCATCAAATATTTTTGAATATGTGCTTGATAAATCGACATGATTGGACCAAGACCCATTGATACGGTTGGGAATTGCCAATAGTCAGGCATTAAATATGGATGTGGATAGCTTGGTAAACCGTTACCGCCAACTTCACGACGGAAATTACTTAACTGTTCTTCAGTTAAACGTCCTTCAAGGAATGAACGTGCATAAATACCAGGAGCACAGTGCCCTTGGTAATAAATCATATCTCCGCCAAAGCTATTGCTGTTTGCGCGGAAGAAATGGTTAAAACCTACGTCATATAATGTTGCACTTGATGCGAAGCTCGCCAAGTGTCCACCTAAATCATCACCTGTTTTATTCGCGCGAAGTACCATTGCTAAGGCATTCCAACGAATCAATGCACGAATACGGCGTTCCATATCTTGGTCGCCTGGCATTGCAGGTTGTTCTTCAACAGAAATTGTATTTAAGTAAGGTGTATTGAGACGTTGAATTGGAACATGCTTAGCAATTGCTTGTTGGTAAAGTTTTTCCAACAAGAATGCCGCTCGTTCAGTTCCCATATGTTGTAAAACTGAATCGAATGCATCTTGCCATTCTTGGGTTTCTTGTGCGTCGGAGTCACCGTAAAACGCCATAATTCACCTGTTCCTTGTTCTCTAATCTACTTTGTATTTTTACCACGTTTTACCCCTTTCAAGTTATTGCCTCGGGTGAATGTGAGGGGGCCCTATTATTTTCTGAATGAATAGTCATTGACCGAGCAGTAAACAAAATAACAAAAAAACGCCAATAATGGCGTTTTTTTATACAATCTTTGCGTTAAAAAAGGTTTAGCTTAGTTTTAGATTCATAAATTTAATAACCTTACCTTTTTAACTATGCTTTTATGGAAGCATCGCCAAGTAAGTAGTTGGGTTCTTACGTTGACCATCTTTTACTACTTCATAGTGCAAATGTGGACCTGTACAGCGACCTGTACACCCTACATTAGCAATATGTTCACCGGCAGAGACTTGGTCGCCTACACGCACCATTAAACGTGAAGCATGAGCATAACGCGTTAAATAACCATTGCCGTGGTTAATTTCAACATATTGACCATAGCCAGTGCCCCAGCCAGATTTAGTTACAATACCTGGGCCTGTAGCATAGATTGGTGTGCCACTCGGAGCAGCCATATCTAATCCGCCATGATGTTCTGCACGACCGCCCATAGTGCGGCCACCAAAGTTTGAAGAAACTCGTACAGTATCAGGAAGAGGGTGAGAAACTAACCAAGAGTAAGAATTTGAAGAAGAGGCATTAAAAGAATTTTTTGCGGTTGTGTTACCGTACTTCTTTGCGAGCGACTCATTGTTGAGTTCAACTGTTTTTTGGCGTAAGGTCACTGAAACTTTCGCACTCGCCGGAAGATCTAAATCGTCAGGATGAGTATATGAACCTTGAGATAATGTTTTTGATAGCTGTTCCAATCGATCTGAGTCAGTAGATTGGTTAATTGTTTGATAATCTGCAAAAGCAACTGATGCTGCCGAAGCGGCAAGTGAAAACGCTAATAAAATACGACGCGTGTGCATAAAAACCTCTTGAAACTGTTCTTACTCAAGTTCCTTATGATCTCTTCCTTGATATCGATTGAAATGAACGCTTAAGATTAAGACAAGAATCCATCCGAGAATGACTATGTCTAAACCCGATAACGTTTTTCAACAACCCGGAAAACACATAAAAACAGGAAACCTTACGTTTCTAACAACGCAAGTCGCGCAATGGCAAAGACTTACGAAAATTATCCAACCCTTATTGCCCCAACCGGAACAATGGCAGGTCGTGTGTTATCAAAATGGCTCTTTAATCATTACTGGTGAAAATCAAGCGATGATTAGTCAACTCAGTTATTTACAGAACCAATATGTATCTAAATTATCTCAGCTTGAAGGGTTAAAAGACTTACAACGAATTCAGGTCCGATTGAGAAATAAAAATATTCCAAATGCACCCTCATCTGAGCCATCTAAACCCATTCCCCCGGAAACACAAGAAATGTTACGTAGTGCAGCCGACTTCGTGAGCGACCCTAAGCTTAGCCAAGCTTTACTACGTTTGGCAAGCAATAAAAAATGACGAGCTTTCTATTTCTTAATTAGAATCATTATTATTATGTGATTATAATCACACTTTTAAATGTTACATTATAACGTAGCCAAATAAAGACAAGGACTTATGTCACGCTCACATATGGAATTGGACATTGACTCTCGTCATCAAATGTTACAATTTCATAATTACTCGGATCACTTTGAACATTGCGTAACAACTGATTATTTAAAGCATGTCCTGATTTATAGCCATCAAACTTGGCAATAATTTGATGACCAAGCAAATACAAATCACCAACTGCATCTAAAATCTTATGTCTAACAAATTCATCAGCGAAACGTAAACCTTCTTCGTTGACGACCCCTGTATCATCTACACCAATTGCATTATCTAAACTTGCGCCTAATGCTAAATTGTTTGCCTTCAGGTAGTCCAAATCTTTCATGAAACCAAAAGTACGTGCTTCACTGACTTCATAAACAAAAGTTTCGGTCGAAAAGTCGATCGTCGCAGATTGATATTCTTTAGCAAATGCAGGATGGTCAAAATCAATCGTGAAATTTAATTGAAAACCATTGTGAGGGCTAAAAATTGCTTTCTTATCATCGATGAGTGCTTCAACTGGTTTTAATATTCTTATGAATTTTTTCGGTGCATCCAGTTCACGCAATCCACCTTGCATTAAGAGGTAAATAAATGGACCAGCACTACCATCCATAATTGGAACTTCAGAAGCAGATACCTCAACAATCAGGTTATCAATTCCTAAACCTGCAATCGCACTCATTACATGCTCAATTGTTCCTACTTTTATATCTCCAGTTACCAAGTTGGAGCACATAAAAGCTTCTTGAATGAGCAATGCATTAGCAGGGATATCGACTGGCGGATCCAAATCGATACGGCGAAATACAATACCCCCATCCACGGTATGTGGAATGAAATTGATCATCACTTTTTGACCGCTATGAAGACCTATTCCACTCGCTTTTACCACACGATTGAGAGTACGCTGTTTCACCATGCTTTGTAACTTCTTTTTTAAAACCGCTATACGTTAGCATATTTAGTCATTGATCAAAAATAAAAAAAGGCAGTGTTTAAACACTGCCCTTAATTAAATCTAACGATAATTTACTTACGTTGCTGATTTTTCAAGTAATCTTGAATACTCATTGGAGAAGAACGCGGAGTAGAACTTGCTGTGCTATTGACTTCATTATCGGCGTTTTGACGCTTATTAATTGCAGGAACGTCATCTTCATCAACAGATTGGGCTGATTGAGACGATGCATGGCTTACCGTATTACGTTTTCTTGGTTCAGCATCTGCTGCATTACGAGTTAAACCAGTTGCAATCACTGTTACGCGTAATTCATCACGTGCATCTGGATCAAATACTGTACCGTAGAAGATTTCACCTTCATCAAGGTCAACAATCTGGTTCACAACGTCAGTAATGATTTCAGTCTCACGTAGCGTAATATCATCACCACCCGTAATATTAATTAACACGCCCTTGGCATTAATAATATTTACGTTATCAAGTAATGGACTACGGATCGCTTGTTCAGCAGCTTGACGCGCACGATCTTCACCACGACCTAAACCAGCACCCATCATTGCGTAACCGCGAGTACTCATTGCAGTTTTCAAATCGGCGAAGTCAAGGTTAATGTGACCACGGTTAACAACCAAGTCAAAGATACTACGTACAGCGTTTAACAATACATCATCAGCTTTTTTATAAGCATCTTTCATTGAAATATCGCCATATACGCTTAATAAGCGTTGGTTAGGGATAATAATCAATGAGTCAACATGTGCTTCAAGTGCTTCAATACCACGTTCAGCAGACTTTAAACGACGGCGGCCTTCAAAGTTAAATGGTGTTGTAACTACACCAACAGTCAAAATCCCCATTTCTTTGGCAACTTCAGCCACAACAGGCGCTGCACCAGTACCCGTACCACCACCCATACCAGCGGTAACGAAAACCATATCGGTACCTTCAAGGTGGTGACGAATGATTTCACGGCTTTCTTCTGCTGCAACTTGCCCTACTTCGGGGTTAGCACCAGCACCTAGACCACGTGTACTTTGCTCGCCTAACTGAATTTTGAAAGGTGCATTCATACAGTCCAGTGCTTGTTTGTCTGTATTGGCACAAACGAATTTAACACCTTGAATATCAGACTGCACCATATGTTGAACGGCATTACCGCCACCACCACCTACACCAAATACAGTGAAACGGGCTTGACCGTTGCCATCGTTTAGTTCATCTTCTATAAATTCAAATGAGGCCATGACCTTTAGGGTTCCTAATACATTATGGCAGTCACTTCAGCCCGTATACTGCCTTGATTTTCAAAAATAACTAATTTTAAGAATGCTGTGCAATACCAACCTTGTCAAGTACAGCGGTTTTCTCTTACAACTTCCTAACAATTCTACCAATAAATACATACATCCTAAAAAATGGCTTTTAACTTGCTATTAAACGCATTCCAGCCATTTACCATTCGTTCCCATACCGAACGGTCATTTGCCTCTTCAGGCTCTTCAACAGCATCTTGCAACTCACTTTGGCTAAACATGAGCAAACCAGCTGCTGTTGCATACATAGAACGACGTAAGGCTGCTTGATGTTGATCATCAGCATAAACCTGTAACGGCGGATTACCCAAATGTGCAGATACACCCAACATACGACGAGCTAAACTCACCATACCTTCTATTTGACAAGCATCCCCTGTCAATACTACTCCATGGTATAAACCATGAATTGCACCACTTTGTTCGAGTTCATCGCGAATCTGGCTAAAGATCTCTTCATAACGGGCAATAATAATTTCTGACAACTCAATTCGGCTAATTGTTTGAGGGCCATCAATTCCTTCTACCTGAATCATGTGATCTGGCTTAACAGCACTTAAATCAACACAACCATACAGAATTTTAATACGCTCAGCTTCTTCTGTTGTAGTTTGCAATACAGCAGCAATATCACGCGTAACGTGCTCACCACCGCGTTGCAATGTACGTGCCAGAGCCAAACGTCCATCTAGATAAACCGCAAGATTGGTAATACCTGCGCCAATATCGACCAGACAAACACCATACTCTTTTTCATCTTTAAGCAGGCTTGCCTCAGCGGTTGCCAGACAAGATACCACCATTTTTTCAACCCCGATATTTGCACCTTTCATGGCGCGATCAAGGTTTTGCATAGTCGCAATCGGCATCATCATTAACTGATAATGTCCAGTCATACTATGGGCAGTCATGTTAATTGGATTCTGCACCCATTCAGCAGAATCACCTAATTCAAAGCCTAAAGGCACTGCACTTGCTAAATAGTAATCAGAAGTCACATGACTTGCTTTTGCCAATTCTAACGCGCGCACGACTTCATTTGTTGTAATCACATGTGCTGGATTAGATACTGGTGTGCGACCAGAGGCATAAAAACTTTGCAACTCGGTACTCGGAATAGATACCCATGCGCTATGAATGCGACATTCGGCCATATTTTCCGCTTCAGCAACAGCATTTTTAATCGCAGCAATGACTTTATCGAGGCTTACAATTTTTCCTTTATTCATGCCTCGATTGCGAGCAGTTGCCATACCGATAACTTGAATGTTATCCGGCGCATGAATTTTTCCAATCAAAACTGAAACTTTATGCGTCCCAATGTCAATCGCAACAACTGAGGGAACAGCTTCACTCATCACTCATACCATTTCTTTGTTGTTTAATACCAGGCAAATTGCCTATTTTAAAGCCACGTATTATGGCTTTGCTTTTGTTCCACCTGCAATGCTTGTGTCATCACTCGTTACAACAAACTGACCATTCACAATTTTAGGTGGTGTTGCGTTCTTCCATTGAATAGATAATCCATTACGATATCGCAAATCAATGGCTGAGATTTTCGACCACACCGCTTTTAAGTCAGATTGTGCCAGATGACTTAAACGTTGCAACTTATTCATTGTTTGATCTTGGTCAACAATAATACGTAAACCAGAATCAAATTGCATAAACCAAGTCATTCGCTCAGTCAGATATAACTCTTTTAAGCGTAAATTAACAGGATGGAATAATTGATTAATTTCATTATAGCGTCGCATCATCATTTTTGACTGACTTACCGGCCCATGAAGCAACGGAAGTTCAGGATGAATTGTCGGCTCCGCCTCACTAAATACATCGCCTCCATCGCTTAACAAGCGACCTGTTCCCCAACGGGCGATAGCATGTCGAGGCATGACACGAACACGAATACCATTGGGCCAAGCGCGAGATACAACAACTCGGTCTACCCATGAAATTTCTAATGTTTTGTCACGAATCTGTTCTAAATCAGATGTGAAATAATTCGCTTTTATAATTGGAGCAACATGTTGCATCACTTGTTGTGTTTCAACAGAAGACGCTGAACCTACAACTTCTAGTTTTGCAACTGTTGCATCTGTAATAACTTTATATAACCCATAAATTCCGACTGCCAGCACTACAAAAGCAATAACCAACAGCACCCATCCACCAGCATTCGCAAGCTTCTGCTTACGCGTAGGCGGTTTATCATGAATAGAGGTGATGGCCGCACGTTTACGGCGCATGGAAGCCGGAAGTTGTGCCATATTTAAGCCGTACCTTCCAATGTTTGCTCAAGAATCGCAACACACAATTCATCAAAGCTATAGCCAACAGCCTTAGCAGCTTTTGGAACTAAAGAGTGACTGGTCATACCTGGAACAGTGTTTACTTCTAAAAGCCAGAAATTTCCTTGCTCATCCTGCATCGCATCAATACGGCCCCAGCCTTCTGCACCCACTGCCTGAAAAGCACGCAAACACAATGCCTGTAGGTTTTTCTCTTCAGCCTCACTCAGACCACAAGGAATACCATACTCTACATCATTACGTTGATACTTCGCTTCATAGTCGTAGAAAGCAACATCTGCTGGTGGTTGCAAACGAATAACGGGCAAAGGCTGTCCATTTAAGAATGAAATTGTGAATTCACGACCAGTGATCCATTTTTCTGCCATCACCACAGCATCGTGCTGAGTCGCCTTTTCAATTGCAGCAGCAAAGTCTTCTGCTTTCTCAACCTTACTCATGCCGACACTCGAGCCTTCATGTACAGGTTTGATAATGACAGGTAAGCCTAAATCAGCAATCACCGCATCTAAATCTGTTTCTTTAGTAATAATGCGATATGGCGCTGTAGGTAAATCGCTACCTTGCCAGATTTGCTTGGTTTTAACTTTATCCATGCCAATAGCGGAACCTTGCACGCCTGTTCCTGTATAAGGCAGATTTAACCATTCAAGCACACCTTGAATCTGGCCATCTTCACCGCCGCGACCATGCAATACAATAAATGCACGATCATAATTTACAAGTTCAGTCACACTGCGGTCTTGTGGATCAAATGCTTCAGCCTGAACACCTGAACGTAACAAAGCGTCCAAAACTGCCTGACCACTATCCAAAGACACAGCACGCTCAGCCGATTTCCCACCAAACAACACGGCAACTTTGCCGAATTTTGTAGCATTTGACACGTTTAAATCCTTAACCCGATTATTCAATACTTTTTGTTTATTTCACATACAAATGGTGTTGTGCAAGTTCTACTGAAATTGCTCCCACGTTACCCGCACCTTGTGTTAATAACAAGTCATTTGGTTGTAACACATTTTGCATGATATTTTGCAAATTACCTTCAACCGGATCGACCAAAATTGGTTCTACTTGTCCGCGTAAACGAATACTACGCGCTAAAGTACGGCTGTCTGCACCCACAATAGGTTTTTCACCAGCAGGGTAAACTTCCAACAGTAATAATTGATCGACTTGAGAGAGCACTTCAATGAAGTCATCAAAACAATCGCGAGTACGAGAGTAACGGTGTGGCTGGAATAACATAACCAAACGACGGTCCGGATGGCTCTGACGAGCAGCTTTAATAGTTGCTTCTACTTCTTTCGGATGGTGTCCATAGTCATCAACTAACTTAACGTTGCCATCAGCAAGTTCAAATTCACCTTGCACTTGGAAGCGACGGCCAACACCACTAAACCCTTCTAATGCACGGCTAATTGCATCATCAGAAACACCTTCATCTGTTGCAACACCAATTGCTGCCAAGGCATTTAAAACATTATGTAAACCTGGTTGATTAATTGTTAAACGCAATGGTTCACGGCCTTTACGCAACACAGTGAAGTGCGATTGCATACCATCTTGTTCAATATCAACTGCACGAATGTCATTATCTTCATTAAAACCATAAGTAATGACCGGACGGCCTACACGCGGCAGAATTTCACGAATGTTTGCATCATCACCACAAACTACAGCCAAGCCATAAAATGGTAAGTTATGAAGGAACTGTACAAAAGTATCTTTTAATTTATCAAAGCTACCTTCATAGGTATCCATATGGTCAGCATCGATATTGGTTACAATCGCTGCCATTGGTTGCAAATAAAGGAAAGATGCATCTGATTCATCAGCTTCAGCCACGATGAAACGGCTTTCACCTAACGCCGCATTTACGCCTGTACTGTTAAGTAAGCCACCAATAACATAAGTTGGATCAAGGTTTTCTTCAGCCAACATCGTCGTCAAAAGACTTGTAGTTGTAGTTTTACCATGTGTACCAGCCACAGCAATACCGTGACGGTAACGCATAAGCTCGCCTAGCATTTCTGCACGACGTACAATTGGAACACGCTGCTCAATCGCAGCTTTAATTTCCGGATTTTCCGGATCAATTGCTGTAGAAACTACAAGCACATTGGCATTTTTAATATTTTCCGGTTGATGGCCAATATAAACTTTGATGCCATTTTTCTCTAATTGTTCTGTAGTTTTAGACGCTTTAATGTCTGAACCGGAAATTTTATAGCCTTGGTTACCCAAAACCTCTGCAATGCCACACATCCCAGCGCCACCGATCCCCACAAAATGAATGTGTTTGATACGGCGCATTTCAGGCACTTTAATCAGTTTTTTTGCTTGGTTCGCAGCTGTTGATGGAGACATAGTAAATCCGATTACATTTTTTGGATAAGATCAACCACATGCTGAGTCGCATTTGGTTGGGCATGTTGACGCGCTTTCACTGCCATTTCAGTAAGTAATTGGCGGTTCATCAGCGAAGTGAACAATTCATTTAAAACATCTGGTGTCATGGTCGATTGCTGGCAAATTTTCGCAGCACCGACATCCGCCAGAAATTTGGCATTTGCAGTTTGATGGTCATCAACTGCTATAGGGAGTGGTACAAAAACTGCGGCTACACCTGCTGTTGCAACTTCTGTTACCGTTAGTGCTCCAGCTCGGCAAATAATTAAATCTGCCTCACTATAAGCTTTTGCCATATCTTCAATAAACGGCAAAACGTGTACAGTTAAATTAGCTGGTGCATCTGCATAAAGTGCTTGAGTTGCCTCAACTTGTTGCTGACCACACTGGTGAAAAATATTGAGTGGAACTTGTAATTGTTTTAATGCTGGAGGTAAGCGTTCATTGAGTGCTTTAGCACCTAAAGACCCGCCCACAATTAAAATATTTAAAGGCTTGCCCGCTTGTTCACGCTCATCATAGCGCCACTTTGGGCTTAAAATATCCGTGATTTCACGACGCACAGGGTTTCCTGTGGTTACAACTTTTCCACCAGCAGGAAAGGTATTTGGAAATGCTTCACATACGACTTTAGCAACACGAGACAACTGCGCATTGGTAAAACCAGCAACTGCATTTTGCTCGTGAATGAGAACAGGAATACCTAACAAACGTGCAGCTAAACCACCTGGACCAGCGACATAACCACCAAAGCCTGCAACCGCATCAACTTTAAGTTGTTTCATATAGCGCATTGCACTAAAAGTGGCTTTTAAAATTTTAAAAGGTGCAGCAACTTTACGGACTAATCCATTGCCACGAACACCTTGGATATCAATTTGATATATTGGAATATTTTGATCTTTTAATAACCGATTTTCCATACCTGTTGGCGTGGCTAACCATGAAACCTGACAACCTTGTTGTTGAAGTTGTTTGGCTACGGCGAGGGCTGGAAAAACATGTCCACCTGTACCGGCAGCCATCATCATGACATGTTTGGGTTTGCTTTGCTGTGAATCGGTCACGGTCTAATTCTTCAACTCAAAAAACAATGGAAATTGTCATCTATTTTTGTAGCCGTTTATTTTAATCCTAAAGCTTCATTAACGAAAAGCTAATTTCACTCGTTTATAACAGAAAGATGTGCTTTTTTGAAAATATGCCTACAAAGCTGTGGTGTATTTAGTATTGTTATTTTATTAATTCATATATTTTCAGGTGATTTCCAATAAATACCGCTGAAAATCACCCGAAATAAATAATTAAGCTGTGCGACCACCTTCTAGTACATCAAATAGATCATCGGCAATTGATGTACCAAATTGAGCATCAATTTCGCGGATACAGGTTGGACTAGTGACATTAATTTCAGTGACATAATTACCAATTACATCAAGTCCAACAAATACCAATCCTTTTTCACGTAAGAAAGGCCCGATTTTCGCTGCAATCTGCTTATCATTTTCAGTAAGCGGACGCGCTTGGCCTAAACCGCCTGCTGCCAAGTTACCCCGCACTTCACCATTTTGTGGAATACGAGCTAGGCAGTAAGGAATAGGTTCGCCATTTACCATTAAAATACGCTTATCCCCTTCTACAATTTCAGGAATGTAGCGTTGAGCCATAATTGGACGAGTACCTAGCTCTGTAAGCATTTCTAGGGTAGAACCAATATTTACACCATCTTGGTATAAACGGAAAATTCCCATGCCACCCATACCATCAAGTGGCTTAACGATTACATCGCCATGTTCTTTAATAAATTCACGAATTAAACTTTGTTGCGATGTCACAAGTGTAGGCACTTGTAGTTCTGGAAACTGCGTTGCAAAGAGTTTTTCATTGCAATCACGCAGTGACTGAGGCTTGTTAATAATCCATGAACCTTCGCGCTCAGCTTGCTCAAGCACGTAAGTCGTGTAGACAAAATTCATGTCAAACGGCGGATCTTTACGCATGAGCACAACATCGTAAGCCGCGATAGATTCTTTTTTCTTTTCGCCTAACTCATAGTAATGGTTGTAATCTTCAAAAACCTTTAACGGTGAAATGAGACCGTAAGCTTTGCCTTGATCGATATATAAATCTTGTTGTAATGCATAACCTAATTCATGTCCACGACGGCTCGCCGCCCACAACATTGCCATGGTTGAATCCTTTTTAAGGTTTACGGTTTCAATCGGATCCATGACGACAAGTACACGCATGCTCAAGCTCTTCTTAAAATTTAAATTAGCATGAGTATAACTGAGATTTTTCACTGGTTTTTCTTAATTTCAGTAAAACCTTATCGGTTATTTCTTTATCTTGAATTAAGGTAAATTCAGTTAAACTATGATCATAAAATATTATTTTTAAAGGCTAAACATGAAACTTTATCGCTATTTAACTGGCCCCGATGACTCTGCTTTTTGTGCACGAGTGACTAAAGCTCTAAATCATGGTTGGGAGTTATATGAAGCACCCACTATGACCTTTAATGGCACGCATGTCATTGTGGGACAAGCAATTTGCAAAACAATTGATGAAAATTATGATCCAGAAATGGATATTTTAGATGTTCTCAAAAATAACACGTAATTCCAGAAGGGTGCTTTTAATCGATGAAAAGCCCCCTTTAAAACCCAATTAACAAGAAAAACTAATGAGTCAACTCATACAATTCGTTTAATTTGCTAATTAACTTATTAAAAATCAGTTATTAAAAAATAAATATGTCATTTTTTAAGATAATAGTTCTTTTATTCTAAACAATTAAATGATTATAATTATCATTTATACTTTTATTTTTGTTAATTGATTTTATTTTTATGTTAAGAATTTCTATACCATCTCCCCAAATGAAGCGTCTTTTCCCGCTGAGCTTACTCAGTTTAATGATCTTGAATATTCAAGGTGCCTACGCAGAGGAAGCGACTGATTCAGCGGCAAAAGTTGCAGCAACCATGCCTACCATAAAAATTGAGGCCATGAGTGAACTCGACCCAATTAAAAGTTATATCGACTATGACAAAGCCAATGTCACACGCAACGGTTTAGACAAAAAAGATATTCCTCAAACCGTCGATACGATTGATGTTCAGAAATATAAAATTTATGGATCAAATGATTTAAGCGTTATGCTGCAAGGCACCCCAGGGGTATCAACCAGTTATGATATGCGCGGTGATGGGATCACGATTCGTGGTTTTGGAGCTGATACAGGTGATATTTACCGTGATGGTATACGTGAAAGCGGACAAGTACGTCGTAGTACAGCAAATATCGAACGTATTGAAATTTTAAAAGGCCCCGCCTCTGTTTTATATGGCCGTAGTGCTGGCGGCGGGGTTGTGAATATGGTGAGTAAATTCGCCAATTTTGACTCTAAAAGTTCAGTTGGTGCGTACGCTGGTTCATATGATAACTACGGAACAACGGCTGACATCAACCAAGTACTTAATGACAATCTAGCAGTACGTTTAACTGGAGAATATGGCGAGTCAGGCAGCTTCCGTTCTGGCATTGAAAATAAAATTGAAATGTTTTCACCAAGTTTTACTTATAAAAATGATGATGGAACACTCACTTGGACCACACAATACACCTATGACAAATTAGGTCGTGTACCTGATCGCGGACCATCACGTGACATTCTGCCTGCAGGGACTTCAATTAAAATGGGATTTGCCCAAGACGGCGATTATGTTGATGATATTTTGCAAGTTGTCCGCACCGATGTGAATTATCAATATGCGCCTGATTGGAACTTTCACTGGGCAGCAAGTTACCGACAAGCAGAACAGAACTTTGACCACTTTTATTTTGGAACTTATTGTGGTTTAGATGGTAAAAACTCAAAGAATGAGTCTTGTACTAAAAAAGGTTACGTCGACCAAATTTACTACTGGCAACAAACCAGCAATAAGACCACCACCAATACCTTTGATATTAAGGGCAAGTTCAAAACAGGCTCGCTTGAACACCAAATTATGGTGGGTACAGACTGGACTTATGAGCAACGAGAGCCACGTCTAGCCAATAAAACTCAAAATGGGTCAGCCATTTATGGTTACGTTAATCCAATCACTGGTGAACGAGAGTACAGTCGTGGCAATGGCCCATTAGAAATTAGTCAGCATAACTATAATGAAGGCACAACTTACGGCGTATTTATTCAAGATTTAATTGGTCTAAATGACCAACTTAAACTGATGATGGGCATCCGCTACGATTACTTTGACTTTTCAACCACTAACAAAATTAAGAATGAACATCGTAATGTAAAAGATGGCAGCTTTAGCCCAAATGTTGGTTTGGTATGGCAACCGCTTCCTGAACATAGTTTTTATACGTCTTACTCTAAGAGCTTTGCACCGTTTGGTGGACAAATGGGTGTTAACCAAGTTACTGGAAACACCGATGTCACAAAAATGGATAAAGAACCTCAATATAACGAGCAATATGAAGTTGGGGTAAAAAGCGAATGGTTAGATAATCGTTTAAATACTCAATTTTCTGTCTTTGATATTCGTAAAAATAATATTCGCTATAAACCAAATCCTAATGAGCAACCAGAAGTATGGGCAACTGCGGGACAGCATCAATCTCGTGGTCTTGAATTTAGCTTTATTGGTCGCGTACTTGATAATGTCTTTGTCCGTGGTGGTTATGGCTACACAGATGCAAAAGTAAAAGAAGATAAACAAAAACCTGAACAAGAAGGCAACTATTTAGCCAACACATCTAAAAACACGGGTAATTTATTTGTTCGCTATTTACCAACTGAACAGTGGTATACCGAAGTGGGTGTGACCTATGTGGGCTCTTATTATCCAAATATTAATAATCAAGTAAAAATGGAAGGCTTTAACCGTGTCGATGCAGCGATTGGCTATAGTGCAGATCCGTGGAATGTCACACTTGCGGTAAATAACCTAACCAATAAAGAGTACTGGCGTTCGGACAGCATGCCAGGCACACCACGTAATGTGTTATTGCGTTTGAATTATCAGTTTTAAGTAAATATTAAAAAGGCATACCCCTATTTAGGGGTATGCTTTTTTAATAATAAAAGAAACAAGTTTTTTATCTTCAATAAATAAAATATTTAATTTTTAGATTATACTTTCCTCATTAAAGATACCAATTAAATCAACAATATGGATAAACAGTTTATTTTAACTTTTTTATTATTTTTTTTATCGCTATCAACAGAGGCAAAAATCATTACTCTTTCAATTGATACATATCAAAACTTATCAAAACAACAGCAAAATAGTATTAAAGATAACCTCAACAAAGGATGGATCAGTTATGCTAGAGATGATACAAAAATTCATTATTTGAGTTATCAACTAATTAAATCTATTTCAGATTCCATCGTAATAGCCCCAGTTAAAACTACATCAGTCAATCTAGGAGATTTAAACTCTATAGGGTTATGGCAATTTGACTGCAAAAATAAAAAAATGATGTTGTTGTCTACAGCAACTTATTCAATTACGAATTCTAAAATATTTTCAATAGAAGAAGTAGAATTTCCAAAAGAAGTACCAGCTATTCCTAATTCTATGGCAAATAGAATTTTAGAAATGGCATGTGTTCTGAACTACATAAAAAATAATTAGTCATAAAAGGAAGAAGAGCTCAAGCGCTCCTTCCTTTTATATTATTAAAAATCAAATCCCGTATTTCTCGCGATAAGCTTGCATGTTTGCTAGGGCTTCTGTTTCGCCTTTCGCTTCTAAATAATCCATTAAATCTTTCATGGTAATCAGTGCATGCACAGGGATTTCTAATTCTTTTTGAACTTCTTGAATTGCGGAAAGTTCACCTTGACCACGTTCTTGACGATCTAGCGCAACCAACACACCCGCAATAGTTGCACCAGCATTTTTCAAAATTGTTACCACTTCGCGAATCGCTGTACCTGCGGTAATTACGTCGTCAATAATCCAGACTTTTTTACCTTCAACCGCAGCACCAACTAATACACCGCCTTCACCATGATCTTTTGCTTCTTTACGGTTAAAGCCCCATGGCACACTTTTGTTATGGACTTGAGACAAAGCAACAGCAGTCGCTGCTACAAAAGGAATACCTTTGTAAGCTGGTCCAAAAATCACATCAACATTTTCACATTGTGTTAATTTATCAGCATAGCCTTGCGCTAAAAGAGATAAAGCTTCACCATCGTTGAGTAGGCCTGCATTAAAAAAATAAGGACTCACGCGTCCAGATTTTAAAGTAAACTCACCAAATTTAAGCACACCGCGTGATAATGCGAGTTCGATAAATGCTTGCGGGTAAAATGACACAGGCGTTGTCATGAGGTGCTCCAAATTCACAATTGAGGTTAAATTTTCGCATGATACCAAAGGATCAGTATCCAAGTGATGTAAAAATTCTTCGAGTCGTTTCCATTAACGTAAATGGCTTACGTTCTTCAGTAACGAAAGGCTTACTTGAATGGTTAGAACAATCAGATGCCGATGTCGTATGCATGCAGGAAAGCCGCATTACCCATGAACAATGGACTGAAAAATTTAGACCCGAAGGATGGCATACCCATCTCTTTCCAGCAGAGCGTGCAGGTTATGCGGGGACTGCAATATATAGCCGCTTACCCTTTGTCTCTGTTAAAGATGGATTAGGGTTTGAGCTGGCTGACAGTCAAGGCCGCTTTATTTCTGCGGAATTCGATTTAGGTTTGTCACATCCAGTACATATTGCGTCATTATACTTACCTTCGGGCTCAAGTGGTGAAGAAGCGCAAGCACGTAAAGATTTATTTTTAGGTGAATACGCGAAAATCTTGAAACAATGGCGTGATGAAAACAAGTCAGTCATCATTTGTGGTGACTACAACATTGTTCATAAACGTATTGATATCAAAAACTGGTCTGGTAACCAGAAATCTTCTGGTTGTTTACCACATGAACGTGCGTGGCTTGACCATATTTATGATGAACTTGGCTATGTCGATACTTTCCGTGTAGTTCGCGCAGAAGCAGAACTTTATTCATGGTGGTCTAATCGCGGTCAAGCTCGTGCAAAAAATGTAGGGTGGCGTATTGATTACCATGCATGCTCGCCAGACTGGAAAGCACGTACAATTAACGCATGGGTTTATAAAGATCAATGGTTTAGCGACCATGCACCCGTTATTATCGACTATAAAATTCAAGAATAAGTGAACACTCGTTCACTTACATTGTCGTTTTCGCTTACAGCATATGTCGTTTTTGAGTATTTTTCTTACACAGCTTTAACGGCATTATAGCCCCACGGCACAGGGAAGCAGTCAGGATGACGCAAAAGGATAGGACGCCGTAGGAAGATAAAATAAACTTATGATAAGTTTATTTGCAAGGATGTGACATTGGACGTTGAAATGAGACCCGCATGATCAGGATGATTAAATGCGGGTTTTCTCTTTTCTGTCTCTTATTTTGCGCTAAGTTCTTTTAGTTTTAACTTCTTCTTATTAAGCTCATTATTACCTTGTCTTATGACAATAACATGACATTTCTCTTCCGATTAATCATTAATTTTCATTTGTTTTAAAAGTATCGGTATAAAGTAGTGCTTAAAAGCATTTTGGGTTAGGCTGTGTGCTCTCTCTTTTTGACATGGTCCGATAAAATGTTAAAAATTTATGGAATTAAAAACTGTAACTCAATGAAAAAAGCATTTGATGCCTTACAGGCTAAAGGGCTTAACTATGATTTTCATGATTATAAAAAACAAGGCATTGATGCAGATACTTTAAAAATCTGGTTAAAAGAAATTGGACAAGATACTGTTCTCAACAAAAAAGGAACGACTTGGCGCAAGCTTTCAGAAGAAGAACAAAATCGTGCTCTAAGCAGTGAAGATCACCTGATTGAAGCACTTATTGCTCAACCAAGTTTGATTAAAAGACCTGTCTTAAAAACTTCACAAGGTTTCATTGTAGGTTTTGATGAAACCACCTATCAAAATATTCAAGCCTAAAAAAACGAGCCATTTGGCTCGTTTTTTATTAAAACTTTTAGTTCGCGCGAATCCACGTTTGGTTACGACCAAGTGCAGAAACGCCAATATAACCACGTAATTTAAGCTTTTTGCCGCCATCAGTTAACTCACCTTTCAGTTTGTAAGTTTTACCTGATTTTGGGTCTAAAATCGTACCGTTTTCATAACTGTTACCACCTACATTTTTTAAATTATGTACAATGGTGACACCTTTAAGCGGTTTGTTTTTGTACGGACCTTCACATTTTGTACAAGCGTTTTCTTCACCCGGTGTCAAAATGTTCTGAATGGTTGCAGTTAAGGTTCCGTCCTTCTGTTCCGTAAATTTCACTACGGCTTTTGGCTTGTTGGTCTGATCATCAATCGTTTTCCATACCGTTCCATTGAGTGAATCAGCCGCATTGGCAAATGCAGCCATACCAATGAGTCCTAAAGCTAAAGCAATCTTTTTCATTTTTGTAATATCCTTGGGTCTTTCAAGATTTTCAGTATTCAGAAGTCGCAAAGATATTGCAATTTTTGAATGTGACTGTTTCGTGTAACCTTGTAATCTTGCAAAATAAAATTTACAAGAAAACAAGAAACTAGCATAAAAATGGATGCTATATGAATATATCAAATGTTTGGAAATATTATTTTACAGAAACTTTTCTTAAAACAACAATTCGTAAGCCAAGCCAGCTAAATTTGCCAGCTACTGCCTTACGCCCTGTACTAGATCAGATGTGTCGTGCTTTTCCACGACAAAAAAATGTTTCTGTGCGCCCGATTCGACTAGCAGGTATTAAAGGTGAAGAAATCAAACCGCAAGATTCTGCGACTCAGCTGATTTTTCACATTCACGGTGGTGCTTTTTTCCTTGGTAGTGTTAAAACACATCATGCTTTTATGACGGATTTAGCTGCCCGCACTCAAATGCAGATTATTCATGTGGACTATCCACTTGCACCTGAACATCCATACCCTGAGGCAACTGAAGCTCTGTATGACATTTATCAGTCTTTGGTAGTACAAGGCATCCAACCGAAAGATATTATTTTATCGGGTGACTCATGCGGGGCAAATTTAGCGCTAGCACTTTGCTTGCGTTTAAAAGAACAACCTGAACTCATGCCGAGTGGCCTGATTTTATTGTCTCCATTTTTGGATTTAACACTCACGAGTGAGTCTCTTCGGTTTAACAAAAAACATGATGCTTTATTATCAATTGAGGCCCTACAAACAGGCACTCAGTACTATATAGGCAATCATATCGCAGCCGATGACCCACGTGTTTCACCTATTTTCGATGACTTACATGGACTACCACCAACTTTGGTTCAAGTGGGTTCTAAAGAAATCTTATTAGACGATGCCAAGCGTTTTAGAGAAAAAGCTGAAGATGCTGGCGTTAAAGTTCAATTCAAACTTTATACGGGCATGTGGCATAACTTCCAGATGTTTAATGCATGGTTTGATGAGGCTAAACAAGCATTGGCAGATATTGCTGAATTTGCACACGAACTCGATAAAACTTAATTTATTTATAAATGATGTGAATAGGCCTCAAAACTTTTCACATCATTTTCTTTATAAAAAGTCATCATATATAAATTGAAAATCATGTTATGTTTAAAATATAAATTATTGAAACAATCCAATTTTAGGATGGTCTAACAAAGAGGCATCTATATTTAGGAGCCCTTATTTATTATGAAAAATCGTTTAATCACTTATCCCGTAAATAGAATAAAACAGGTGATAATCGATTTCATCCACAATAATCACATCATCAATTGGACGCCATTACAAAAAAGCGCACTGATGCTCACACTTGCTTGCGCAATGAATTTCAGTTGGATTTTATGGAAAGGCTATATTTTAATTACACCAAGTGTCTGGCAATGGGCAAATTTACCTTTAGTTGAATCACAAATCTGGCTCAATTTATTTACCTTATTTTTATTAGGCGCTTTGATAATCCCCTGTTATCACTATAAAAATGATGAATGGGCTCAAAAAGTTATTCCTTTCATTAGCGTGCAGTTCTTTGCACTTATGCTATGTCATGATGGATATTTAATTGGCAGTATCAGCCCTGCCACTATGGTCGGTTATGTGGGTACGATTGGGGTGGGTTTGGTGTTATTTGACCGTAAAATTGTTTATAGCGCCCTTGTACCTGCCACAATTATTTTAACTGTTTGTACATATTTAAGTATGACAGGTGCTTTAGCGTATGCACCTCTATTTAATTTTAGAGCCATGGATCATGCCCAAACCAATTCTTTCTGGTTAGGAAGTATGGCTTTTTTTATTATGCCTATTTTATTGGCCTGTTTTGTTTTATTTGAAATATTACTCACCCAATGGCGTCAGCGAGAAACTTATATTCAACGTTTAAGCCAAATCGACCCATTAACTAATGTATTAAATAGACGTAGTTTAAACATGCATTTGGAGTCGCTACACCAACAACAATTTGATTATGCTGTGGTACTTCTTGATATCGATCATTTTAAAAAAATTAATGATATATACGGCCATCATCAAGGCGATCAAGTCTTAATTGAAATTGCTCAATGTCTTTCTGAGAATTTACGTAGCGAGGATATTATTGGTCGATTTGGTGGAGAAGAATTTATTTTACTACTCCCTCACACCGATATTATTCAAGCAGAAAAAATTGCTGAGCGTTGTCGCCAAGCCTTGCAAGAATTACCTGTTTTTACCGCTCAAAATAATCCTATTCACATTAGTGCGAGTTTTGGAATAAGCAGTTCAGCTTTTGCACAAGATCCTTATCTGGTTATTCGGCAGGCTGACCAAGCACTCTATGCAGTAAAAGCTTCGGGACGTAATCAGGTACGTACATTTCATCAGACCGAAACTATTGATACTTTATGATTCTTTAAATTTTGCCAAACTCGCGAGTTGCTGCAAAAGCTCTTGCTGACTAAAAGCGCCCGTTAAACGTAAAGCACGAATCTCTTTTTGCTCTGGGCTTAAAAATAAATAGGTCGGTGGTCCTAAAATATTCCACTGCTTGAGTAGCGCTTCATGCGACTGGTCATAATGGCTCAAATCAAGCTTAATTAAATAATAAGGTGCAAGAGCAGACTGGACCTCTGGTGCTTTTAAAATACGGTGCTCAATCGGTTGGCAGGCAACACACCAATCTGCATAGACATCAACCACAATAGCTCGATCAGCAGGTGCTGCCGCTAAAATTTTCTCAAAGTCTGCTGCACTAGTCGCAATATGCCACTCGGCCATATGATTAGAACTTTGCAAGGTTCGATTTTGAATGTGTTGATATTGGTTATAGGCTACAAAAGGTGTAACGATTAATAATAAAATCGCGTAGAGCCCTTGTAGTTGCCCTTTTTTCCAGAAAAACTGATAAACAGCATAGGTTATAAAAGCAAGGCCTAATACGAGGCTAAGCACTTGCATGCCCAAATCTGGCAGCAAAGGACGAATAAAATAAAGACTTAATCCCAACATCAGAAAAGCAAAAATTACTTTAATCTGATGCATCCAGTCACCAGCTTTAGGCAAGAATTTTGCCCCTAAAATACTTGCCAGCAATAGCGGAATTCCCATTCCAAAGCCTAGACAGAATAAAAGCAAAGCACCTTGCCACTGATTTTGCGTTTGAGAAATAAATAACAAAGTTCCGGCGAGTGGTGCAGTCATACAAGGACCCACCAAAAGCGCAGAAACGACACCCATAACTCCAGCACCGACCAACGTGCCGCCTTGTTGCATTGACTGAATACGGTCAAGTCGGTTTAACCATGTCTGAGGTAAACGAAGCTCAAACAAACCAAATAAGTTCAGAGCAAAAACAATAAACAGCAAACTAAAAGCAATTAAAGTTGCTGGCTGTTGTAACCAGCGTTGGAAATTTAAGCCTGCCGAAGAAGCAATTAAACCTAAGCCTGCGTAAACCAATGCCATGCTACACACAAAAGTAAGCGCAATCGTCCAAGCCTTTAGACCTTTATGTTCGCGAATGATCAGTGAAGTTAAAATAGGAAGCATCGGTAAAGAACATGGCGTAAATGCGAGTAACATGCCTAAACCTAAAAATAATAAAACTCCATACCAAAGCGAGTGTTCAATTAACTTGGCTGACCAGATCTGATCTTGCGCAATTTGAGGTGTAGTTGGATCAGCTGCTGTCTCTGTACTCTGCTCTTTTTCTAAAGATTCTGAACCCGAGGAAGTGTCGGATTGTGTATTCGCTAAATCTAGTAATCTTTTTGGCGCTGTTCCTGCTTGGTTTTGCACACCCACCAAGCCATCTGCATCGGTTTGAAACTCAATGGTCTGGGGTGGATAACAAATACGGTCTTTGGCACAGCCCTGCCAAGTCACACTATAGTGCTCTGAAGGCTTAGTCTTAATTTGGAAATTAACTTGATGGTAGTAAACCTGACTTTGCCCATAATTTTCATCATATTGGGCAACCGCTTTAGGTAACTTTAAAGTTAAAGGTTGAGTACCTTGTTGTACAGAAAATTTATGCTGATAAAGATAATAATTTGGCTGAATCTGCCAAGACAAACTCGCAGTATGCGGCTCAGAAGATTCAACCGAAAATGAAAAAGCTTGTTCGGGCGAGAGTAGCTTATCTTGCGCAGAAACCAACTGGCTAAACATGCAAACAGCAACTGCTAGAAAATAAAGAATTCCCTGATGAATAAGCTTTTTCATTAACATAAATTTAAATTGCTTCGATTAGAACAAGAATGCCACGCCTAAGCCACCGTTGTAGCTCTTGTCTTGACCCTCTAAATCAACCCCGATACTTGCATCGAGCTGAGTACGATCATTTACTGCGTAGACTAAACCTGTCCCTAGACCATATTCGTAGTCTTGGCTTTCAGCTTTACGGTAAATGAACTCAGAATAACCTGACAGCTTACCTGCGATTTTATAATCAATCGTCGGGATTGCAGTTACTGCCCAGTTACTATTTTGTACTTCGTAGCGCATGGTAATTGATGTGCCTACTAAGTCATTATATTTATAAGCGACTGCTGAACTTAGGCTATAAATATCGTCATGTGCAGTAAATTCATCATTTCCAGTGGCAATGATCGCTTCAGCTAACACAGCCATTGATAAATTTTCATCGTTTAGATCAATTGCTTTTTTCAAACCGATGCTGACATCACCAAAACCTGATTTATCATGTTTTTTACCAGCACGTTTAGTTTGAGTCCATGCTGGACCTTGCCAACCTAATTGTAATTCCAAACCATCAGCTAAACCGGTACGGAATAACATATCTTCATTTACAGTTACGGTTTTTTCTTTGACGCCATCAACCGTTGATTCTGTATAAGTTGCACTTGGCAAACCTTGTTCCCAAGCCAATTTACCAACTGGAGTAATCCCTGTTCCCATACCAGCACCTGGGCGGTCAAAAGAGAACTCTGCAGCAAAAGTACTTCCTGCGGCAACAGTGGTCAAAGCAAAAGTTAAAATTTGAAATGTTCTCATTCTATTATCCAATCAAGTAGTTAGTTCTTTTGACATTTTTGCCCCATGTTGGCGCAATAATTCTAATGTTTCACGCTCTTCTTGAAGCGCTTCTGACCAATCTATTTCATCAAAGTCACAATCAAAGAACAACTGACTGATTGAAGATAAAATAGTGAGTCCCTCTTCATCGCGTGTGTTTGGATCAACTTTTTCATTTAATAAACGTTGAACGGCTGGCGCACATGCCGAGCTTGCCGCATCCCATAAAGGACCATAAAACTCTTCTGCATCCCAAAGGTGTACATTCGCTTTGGCTTGAATCAAAGCTTCGAGAATATCGAGGTAAACTTGTAATGATTGTTGCTTTTCTTCTTTTGATAGTGGTGTACCCGCTTCATAAGCTTCTGATACATCTTCCCACCATTTAAAAATTCCATCACAAATGATTGATACAGGTGGCCCTTGTTCCGGATCAATAAAGTTCGGATCAAGTCCTTCAGCAAGTAATTTTTGCACTTGCGCGAGTTCTAATTCTTCTATGGCTTTAATTAAAGCTTGCTGCTGGGTGGTTAACATGACCATCTCTCAAAAATATATTAGGGCTATTATGCCTAATCTCTTCTGAAGATTTTAGAGGTTGATTGCATCGCATTGCAAACCTAATGTTGTGAATAGTTTTATTTTCATTAAATATAAAAAAAGCCCCGAAGGGCTTTTTAGCATTTTAAATTAAACTTCATCATCAATGAATTCTGGTTGACCACCTCTCGGGTGTTCTTTTTTCTCAAAAGTATGTTCAAGGCTACGTTTTAATTTTTCAATCGCGCCATGAATCGAGGCGTCAATATTTCCTGCTTTATGATGTACTGCAACTGGTTTCAAACCTGAAGGACGCGCTTCAATCATACAGTGGATATCTTTGTCACCACCTTTGTCCCCATTTTCATCACTAAAATGAACCGAAAAATGCGTAATACGTTCGCTATGACGTTGGAATTCTTGAGTAAGTTCTGCACGTACATAAGTAATTAAACGTTCGCTGTTATGGATGTTTTTATCTGTGCGGATTTCAATATTCATAAATACCATCCTCTCTTTCTTACTGTGGATCTTTTCTATGCAAAACTTTTTTATGTTGGCATGTTTTAAGCATGCATGAACTGACTTCAATTGTACATTTTGATGGTGTAATGGTTTGTTATCTCCTGACTTAAACGTACTGCTTTTAATTTATTTTGAAGATCTTCATACCTTCAATATCAGTCCATCTATAAAAATATGCAAGCTGATTTTTTAAATTTTTATGAAAAATTGAACAAAAGGAGAGCAATCGTGTCCAAATCTTATCTATCTGGAGCAGAGCTTATTGAGCAAATCCAGAAGTCTCCTTATTCACGTGATTTAATCGGATATCACGGGCAACCGCCACAAGTTAAATGGCCTAATAATGCCAAGGTTGCTGTGCAATTTGTTCTTAATTATGAAGAAGGTGGCGAAAAACATATAGAGCATGGCGATGATGGCTCAGAACAGTTTTTATCAGAGATTATTGGCGCTGCAAGTTACCCAGCTAAACATATGTCGATGGACTCTATGTACGAATATGGTTCACGTGCTGGTTTTTGGCGCATTCATAATGAGTTCCAAAAGCGCAAACTTCCAATGACCATTTTTGGGGTTGCAATGGCGCTTGCCCGCAACCCTTATATTGTAGAAGCGATTAAACAAGCTGATTATGATGTGGTTTCTCATGGTTACCGCTGGCTTCACTATCAAGATACCGATATTGAAGTCGAAAAACAGCATATGGAGCAGGCTTTAACTGTCTTAGAAAACCTGTTTGAAAATAAAGTGATAGGTTGGTACACCGGACGTGACAGCCCCAATACACGCCAGTTACTCGCAGAGTTTCCACAAATACAATATGACTCAGATTATTATGGTGATGACCTGCCTTTTTGGACAACGCTTACCAATGCTGATGGCGCATCACGTCCTCATCTGATTATTCCTTACACTTTAGAATGTAACGACATGAAGTTCTGTTCACCAGGCGGCTTTAATAGTTCAGAACAGTTTTTTCAATATTTGAAAGATAGTTTCGATGTGTTGTATGCAGAGGGAGAAACTGCACCAAAAATGATGTCGATTGGAATGCATTGCCGCATTTTAGGGCGTCCAGGCCGTTTTAAAGCACTACAGAAGTTTCTCGACTATATTCAAATGCATGATCGGGTCTGGATATGTCGTCGTCAGGATATTGCTGAACATTGGTATAAAAATCACATAACTAAATAATTGATTTTTAATTTTCAAAATCCTTAAACGAATTAAAACTCGCTATTGGCACTGTTATTGCTAAAACTCTATATCAAGACAACGAGTTTAGGAATAACAGTGTTTTTAGCCGAGTTTAATCAAGCCCCACCAGAACAACTCAAGACTTTGTTAAAAAACTGTGTCCACATTCAAGCATGGGCCGAAAAAATCATCTCAAATCGTCCCTATTCAACAAAAGCATCTCTTTGGGAATATGCAGAACAGTTAAGTCAAATGTGGTCATGGCAAGAGATACTGGCAGCATTAGCAACCCATCCAAAAATTGGTGAACGCCAAGCTAAAAAACAACTCAATGCAAAAGAGCAAGATTTTTCATCTAAAGAACAAGCTGGCATTTCTTTAGATGAACTAACACAACAGGCTCTGCTACAAGGCAACATGGATTATGAACAAAAGTTTGGCTTTATTTTTTTAATTAAAGCGGCAGGCCTCAGTAGCGATGAAATTTTAAAAAAGCTACATGAACGACTACAAAACGACTTAGCTATCGAAAAAACAATTGTACATGAGCAACTTGCAGCGATTGCTCTATTACGTCTATCTCAGGAAATACAAGCATGATCAGCACTCATATTTTAGATACGAATTTAGGTAAACCAGCTGCAGACGTAGAAGTGAAGTTATTTCATGCAGCAACCCATGAGCTGATAGCGACAGCAACCACTAATCAAGATGGTCGAGTGAGTGATTTTGGAATAACAGACTTTGCAAAAGGTGCTTATCAACTTGAATTTGAAATTGCCCCTTATTTTTTATCGCAGCAAGTCAAAACTTTTTTCCCACGTGTTTGTATCCAATTTTTTATAGAAGACATCAATCAGCATTATCACATTCCATTACTGATCAGCCCATTTGCTTACTCCACCTATCGCGGTAGCTAACTCAATTATAAATAGGAGAAAAATATGAATCATCAGCAAAAAAATGCGATTTCTCCAGAGCATGAATATTTAGGAATTTCCAAAAGTTTTGCTTACGGCTTACAGCATGTGCTGACCATGTATGGTGGTATTGTAGCCCCGCCCTTGATTATTGGAACGGCAGCTAGCTTAAGCTCAGCACAAATCGGAATGTTAATTGCAGCAGCCCTATTTGTAGGTGGATTGGCAACCCTGATCCAAACCATCGGAACCAAATATTTAGGCGCAAAATTACCTCTGGTACAGGGTGTATCTTTTGCGGGTGTGGCCACCATGGTCGCGATTATCACCACAGGCGGTGGTTTACCTGCTGTCTACGGTGCGGTCATTGCAGCCTCTTTAATTGGGCTATGCCTTGCGCCTTACTTTTCAAAAATTATTCGGTTTTTCCCACCTGTTGTGACGGGATGCGTCATCACGATTATTGGTCTATCTTTGTTACCTGTTGCAATTCGCTGGATGATGGGCGGCAACAACAAAGCGCCTGACTGGGGTAGCGTAGAAAATATCTCTTTGGCCCTGCTGACCTTAGGCATTGTGATCGTTCTAAATATGCTGCCGCAAGCAAGCATTCGCCGTTTATCAATTTTGTTGGCTATTGTGGCTGGTACCACCCTCGCCTACTTTATGGGTTTTGGTGATTTTAGTCAGGTGAGTTCAGGCGCATGGCTCCAATTTCCACACTTATTTGCATTTGGTTTACCGACTTTCGAGCTCAGCGCAATCTTGTCGATGTTGATCGTCACTTTGGTGATTATGACTGAAACCACAGCCGATATTATTGCTGTCGGAGACATTGTAGGAACTGAAGTCGATTCAAAACGTATCGCCAATGGTGTTCGTGCAGATATGTTCTCAAGTGCTTTTGCGCCTATTTTTGGTTCGTTCATGCAAAGTGCTTTTGCCCAAAATGTTGGACTGGTTGCGATTACAGGCATCAAGAGTCGATTTGTCGTAGCAGCAGGCGGTGTCATTCTGATTATTTTGGGTCTACTACCTATTATGGGTCGTTTGATTGCAGCGATTCCAATGCCCGTACTTGGTGGTGCAGGTTTGGTCTTGTTTGGGTCGGTTGCAGCGAGTGGAATCCGCACTTTGGCAAAGATAGATTATAACGATCAGAAAAATTTAATTATTGTCGCGACCGCTTTATCAGCTGGGATGATCCCAATTATTAACCATGAGTTTTATGCTCATTTCCCAGTTTGGGTACAAACTTTGTTCCATTCGGGCATTAGTTCAACTTGTATCTTTGCTATCTTATTGAATTTATTATTTAATCATTTACCTTCATTTCGTAGCTCGCGTACCCCGCATTTGAGCCAAACAATAAACACAAGAAATACTCATTAAAGATTTACTTTTTAGCGCCCCACTTCGGTGGGCTTTTTTTTAACCGTTGATCAAATTTGGCTTCATTTTTGCTTAAGACCCTGTATCCTTAGCGTGCTTTATTTGGGGGGAGATCATTTAAATGCAATTAAAGCAACTTGCGGCGACTTGTGCCTTGTTATCTGCAACTGCCATGGTTCAGGCGAAACCAATCTGGCAAGATTTTAGTGTGACTGGACTTTATGGTGAAAACTATGAAGTTGTAGATGACAAAGAAACCACGATTACTTTGGAATATGCAGCGAAAGTTAAATACGCTGATGTATTTTTCTTCATGGACCACATGCGTGGCGAAGATGATCATAAAAGTACATATTTTGAATTATCACCACGTTTAAGCTTAGGCGAAGTGTCTGGTAAAAAACTGTCGTATGGCCCAATTAAAGATGTACTCATTAGTACTACTTGGGAGGGAAATAGAGAAAATGGTAATAACTTCAACAATTTCTTGTATGGTTTTGCAGTTGACTTAAATATCCCATATTTCCAATATGCAAATTTAAACTTCTACCGTGCAGATAATGACAAAACTGACGACGATTATCAAATGACGTTCGTTTATGGTATTCCATTAAAATTAGGATCTGAAGATTTCTTGGTAGATGGTTTCCTTGACTGGTCAACTGCTGAAGGCGACCATGCGAGTGAGTTGAACTGGACAACTCAGTGGAAATGGAATGTGGGTAAACACATTTCTCCTGATACACGCCTATACCTCGGTATCGAGCACTCAGTGTGGAATAATAAATTTGGCCTTCAAGGTCGAGATGAAAATAACGTTAGTGCATTGGTTAAATACCACTTCTAAAATCCAAATTTAGAAGATAAAACAGCAAGGAAAATTCCTTGCTGTTTTTGTTTTTAATCAAGTGGATTACCCACAATATTACTAATAATCCCCTGCATAATATGTCCACCTTGTTCACGGCGTAATTCTTCATACCATGCTTGTGTAACAGCTTCATCTTTCATATGTGTCACATCACAACGTTTGCGTGCTCGAAGCACCAACTCATTGGCACGTTCATTGCGCTTGTTTTGATAGCGACGTAAAGCATCCTCTAGCCCCAAAGTATTAATTTGCAGAGAACGCGCTAAATAAATCGCGTCTTCCATGGCTTGGCAACCGCCTTGCCCAATATCGGGTGTCGTGCTGTGTGCAGCATCACCCAAAATCACCACGCGACCTTTATAAAATTGAGTAAACGGTTCAATATCATGTATTTCTACCCGATTGGTCTTTTGCGGGTCTAAGCGTTCAATAAGCTGCTGTACGGGTTGGCACCAATCAACAAAATATTGTTTTAAAAGTTTTTTATAGTCATCTCGATTATTGTCTAAACCTGCTGGCAAAGGCACATCCAAAAAGAAATAGAATTTGCCATCTGCAACTGGCATTAAAGAAGCTCGCTTGCCTTCGCCCACATAAGTCGTCCATTGCTGGGCTGGAGCCAAATCTTCAGAGATCTCAACCAAACCATTCCAATTTACATATCCCGCGTAACGACGCTGTACTTGCTGACCCAATACATAGGTCCGTGTAAGTGAATGGGTGCCATCAGCCCCAATTAATAAATCAGCCTGCGTTGAGCTACCATCTGCAAAATGAACTTCTACATAATCAGCTTTGTCTTCAAGACTGACCATTTTTTTGCCTAAATAAATCTGATCACGACCAAATTCATCCATCAACATATTTTGTAAATCAGCACGTGCAACTGGATAAGGTCGTTGGCCCACTTCTTCAATTAATGGCAGTAAACTGAATTGTGTCATCACATCTCCAGTTAGACCATCCACATAGGCCAAATCATCCATTTGTCCACCAAGTTTGGCGATTTTTTCAGTTAATCCCAGATAGTTCAGACATTTCACACCATTCGACCACAGCGAAATTGCCGCGCCGACATGAAGAATTTTTTCAGTTTGCTCAAAAATGCGAACTTGGTGACCAAATTTCTTTAATGCAATGCCTGTGGTTAGACCTCCCATTCCTGCACCAATAATCACCACATTCATAACACTCTCCTATAGATATTCACCTATAGGGTGCTTATGCTAAAAACATGCCATCGTTCAAAATTTATTTAGCTTTTCCACAAAACTGGCATGCACCATGCTTATATATTTATGTATAAAACTCGACTTGGCACGCTCCGTGTTAGCGCAGTTTTAAATGAAAAATCATGTTTTTAACAAGAAATACGGATACCCCATTATGGCAACATTGCACGCTCCAGCTTTTGAACTTCCTGAGATTTTGAATACTAAAACCAATTTGGCAGATGCCCGAATTGGTGCACAAGTCATTGAGTGTTCAGATGATTTCTTTGCAGAAGCAAAGCGTATGCTGCAATTTGATGCACCTATTTTTGTTGAAGATAAATTTGATGATAACGGCAAATGGATGGACGGCTGGGAAACGCGTCGTAAGCGTCATGCGGGCTATGACTGGTGCATTGTGAAGTTAGGCGTAAGTGGAAAAATCACTGCTCTTGATATTGATACCAGCTTTTTTACAGGAAATTATCCTGCATCTGCATCATTAGAAGCATGTTATGCACCAAATGGAGACCTAACAGGGGCAAAATGGGAGAATGTTTTAGGAAATACTGAACTCGGCCCGAGCCAACATCATATTTTTATGGTCAATAATGATGCACTTTTCACTCATATACGCCTCAATATTTTCCCAGATGGCGGTATTGCACGTTTACGTGTCTATGGTGATGTTCATATTCAAGTAACTAACAGCGAACAAACTCTCGATTTATTGGCTCTCGAAAATGGTGGCCGTGTAGTTGCCTATAGTGATGCTCATTTTGGACACCCGCGTAATTTGATTAACCCAGGTCGCGGAGTCAATATGGGCGATGGATGGGAAACCAAACGCCGCCGTGCACCGGGTTATGACTGGTGTATTCTTGCGTTGGGTAAAAGCGGAAAAATTGAAAAGCTTGAAATTGATACAGCTCATTTTAAAGGGAACTTCCCTGCCCAAGCATCTATTCAGGCGGTTTACCTCGAAAATGCAACCGATGCACAGTTAATTCCTCAAAGTATGTTTTGGCCTTACTTACTAGAAGCCCAACCGATGCAAATGGATCATATTCATGAATATGTGAATGAGATTTTACAGCATGAAAAAATCTCGCATATTCGTATTAACATGATTCCAGACGGTGGTATTAGTCGTGTTCGTTTATGGGGAAAAATTGCCAAGTCATGATCATGAAGAATGTTCAAATTCAGCCATTAACCATTGAGAACTTTCAGTCCTTTGGAGAAGTCATTTGTTGCGATGGGCATGACTTTTTTCATATTAACGATGCCCACACTGAGCGCTATCATGCGCTCGTTGAAACTGAAATTGAAGGGGAAGCAAAGGCAGGAATTAGTATTTTCCGTAATATTAAGGCCAGTGTGCTGCCTCTGGAAATTTCAATGCTAGAGCGCCATCCGAAAGGCTCTCAGGCATTTATTCCACTACAGCAACAAAAGTTTTTAATTATCGTGGCACCCGCTTTGGACGAAAATACTCCTGATATTTCAAAACTATGTGCTTTCGTCTCGAATGGAAAGCAAAGTATTAATTATCGGGCAGGCACATGGCATCATCCTTTGCTTACCTTCGAGGCACCCAGTGATTTTGCAGTGGTAGATCGAATTGGAGGTGGAGCAAATTGTGATGTTTTTCAATTTCCACAGGTTATAAAAATTACGACCTAAATTAAAATATACAAATCTGTCTATTTTAATTTAATGGTAGAAATCGTTGTGGTGATTTCCAACAATTTAGATTTACATAAAAAAATCCCCGCCAATTGAGCGGGGATTTTTTACGCCTTTTTAGACAGTGATATCAGCTAAGTTACCCTTCTGCTCAAGCCACTGCTTACGATCTGCCGAACGTTTTTTCGCAAGTAACTTGTCGAGTAAACCTGCCGTTAGATGCACATCATCTAGATCGAGCTGAACTAAACGACGCGTGTTCGGGTCCATAGTCGTTTCACGTAGTTGAATCGCGTTCATCTCACCCAATCCCTTGAATCGGGTAATTTGCGGATTACGATTACCTTTAATATTTTTCAAAATAGTTTCAAGTTCATCATCATCAAGCGCGTAATGAACATCTTTACCAATGTCGATACGGAACAATGGTGGCATTGCCACATACAAATGTCCTTCTTCAACCAATGCTGGAAAATGTTTAACGAATAAAGCACAAAGCAAAGTCGCAATGTGTAAACCGTCCGAGTCGGCATCGGCCAAAATACAGATTTTGCCATAACGCAGTTCAGATAAATCATCACTGCCAGGGTCTACACCAATCGCAATCGCAATATCGTGAACCTCTTGAGAAGCCAAAACCTCATCAGAAGAAACTTCCCATGTGTTTAAGATTTTTCCACGAATTGGCATGATGGCCTGAAAGTTTTTATCGCGCGCCTGCTTGGCACTACCGCCCGCAGAGTCACCCTCAACAATAAAGAGTTCACTTTCTTCACGTGTTTGGCCCACGCAGTCCGCCAGCTTACCCGGTAAAGCCGGGCCAGAAACAATCTTTTTACGCTCAACTTTTTTCGCAGCTTTTAAACGGCGCCCTGCTTTAGAAATTGCCATTTCAGCAAGCTGCATGGCAATTTCAGCATGTTGGTTGAGCCAGAGTGCGAAAGCATCTTTAGCAATATTTAAAACAATATTTGATGCTTCACGACTCGAAAGACGCTCTTTGGTTTGACCTGAAAATTGTGGCTCTTGGAACTTGAGTGACAAGATATAGTTCACGCCATCCCAAACATCTTCTGCCGAAATTTTGAGGTTTCGTGGTAGCAAATTACGTAACTCACAGAACTCGCGCAATGCCTCGGTAACACCTGAACGTAAACCGTTCACATGAGTACCGCCTTGTGCAGTTGGAATTAAGTTGACGTAACTTTCTTGAACCTGTTCACCGCCTTCCACATTCCAACAAATCGCAAATTCACATGCCGCACGGTCTGCCTGACCGCTGCTTACAAATGCAGGGTTTGGCAAAATTTCGCGGTCTTGCAATTCATCCATCAAGTAATCAACAAGGCCATTTTCAAATTGCCATTCGATTTTTTCATCGTTAATTTGATCGATATAAGTAATTTTTAAACCAGCAGCTAAAACAGCTTTGGCTTTTAAATTGTGTTTCAGTGCTTTTAACGCAAATTTTGGACTATCAAAATATTTAGCTTCTGGCCAAAAATGTACAGTTGTACCAGTCGCACGTTTTGGTGCTTTACCTTCTAAGACCGCTAAAGGTGCTACTGGTTCCCCTTGCTCAAAGGCCATCTGGTATAAATTACCCTGACGCTGAACTTCAACCTCAACACGTGTTGATAAAGCGTTTACAACCGAAATCCCCACACCATGTAAACCACCTGAAAACTGATAGTTATCGGTACTGAATTTACCGCCTGCGTGGAGCTTGGTCAGAATGATTTCGATACCACTTTGTCCATATTCAGGATGAATATCCACTGGCATACCACGGCCATTATCTTCAACCGACAACGAACCATCTTTATAAACCGTGACACATATTTTGTCGGCATGACCAGCTAATGCTTCATCAACAGCATTATCAATAACTTCTTGGGCCAAATGGTTAGGTCGAGTCGTATCGGTATACATCCCTGGACGACGACGAACAGGGTCTAAACCAGAAAGAACTTCAAGCGATTGAGCCGTATATTGTGTCACGTTGTACGTTTTCCTTATTTGATGGTGTGCGCAAAGAATTCGATCACTAACGGTAATTTTTCTTCAAAATCTTCCATAGCATGATTGCCATGAGCATCCGTCAAAATCAATGAGGATGGCGTTGCAGCACTATAATAGCGTTGTGCTTGACGATAATCCAAAATTTCGTCGCCTTGTTGCAATAAGACGAGTATTTTGTCGGCATTTTCAGGTTGTTTCAGTTCCAGTTGTTGTAACTGCCGTAACTGAACATGGTCAATTGACCATTGATCATTCACCACATAGGGCATACTTTCAACTTGAAATAACTCATCAAACAGTTTCCATGGTTGCATAGCAGGGTTAATCAGTACAGCTGGAACATTATATTTCGCGACAAAATATGTCGCAAAAAAACCACCGAGACTACTACCAACTAAAGCCACGTCTTGCAACGATTCAATTAGCGCTGAAACTTGCTCAACCACTAGATCAGGAGATCTATTTAAGTCTGGCAAATGCACATTTATGCCCAATTCGCTACAATACTGTCTAAGGCTCAGCCCTTTAATTGAAAGAGAGCTACTATTAAAGCCATGGAGGTAGATAATATTCATATATTTTCCCTCTAAATTGAGAATAAATTCACATTTTTGTTCTCAGTTTGTATATAAAAACACTATTGTCAGACAAGAAAAACCACTCAACTAACCATTCATCAGTATTTTAAAAACATGTGTTATTTAAACTACTAAGATGGAAACGTTTACTGCCGTTGATAAAAAGTACAGTTTAAAACGTCGGTTATAACGTATATGGGGAAAAGATATGCCGAGCTTAACACCACTACATGAAACTTATTGTAAATGGGATCGTACGCCACCGAGTCAGGCAGACGTACTAGAAGGTTTAGCTCAACTGTTCAGTACCAGCTTAAATGGTGTACATGAATTAATACAAGTTATTAATATTGAAGTATTAAAAAATGCTTTTGGTGTGAGCACACAAAATGCTAAAAACTTTCAAAAACGACCATTTGTGCAAAAGGCATATCAATTTTCTTATGGTGCTTTACAAAAATACGGTAGCTGTTTTTTAGCGCCAAGCTTACGTCATATTATTGAAAAATATCCCACACTTCACGAAAAACCACTCACCCCGAGCTTACATTTTTTAGTCGGAATTTTGAATGGGATTTTTGGGGATTATCTACTGAAACAGCATAGCCCCCTCGCCTTACCCATGGTGCTATACGATCACTACGGTGCAATACAACAAGGGGAACTCGCAGGCCGTATTGTGATTTTGGCTCATGGTTTGTGTATGAACCATCTGACTTGGTCAAATGCACACTATGGTGGCATTGGTGAGCGTCTGTTAGCACAGCGTGACCATAACACCATGTTGTATTTAAATTACAATACAGGTCGACGCATTTCAGCTAATGGACGCAGTTTTTCAAACTTATTAGAAGACTTGGTCCAACGTAATCCAAGAATTACCAGCATCGATATCATTGGCCATAGTATGGGCGGGCTAGTCTCTCGTAGTGCCTTATTTTATGGCAAACAAAATATGTATCAATGGATTCATATGGTCGAGAATCTAGTCTGTATTGGCTCTCCACATCATGGGGCAGTTTTAGAGCGCTTTGGCTTTACCATACAAGATAAACTTGGGGCTTTCCCTTTTGTCGGCTTACTCGGTCAACTGGTTAATATTCGCAGTAATGGTATTTTAGACTTACGTCACGGCAGCGTTCGTGATGATGATTGGGAACATATGGATGCCCGTATTGGTATGATGGATGATAACCGCGCGCCTGCTCCACTGCCTTCCCATATCAACACCTTTTTAGTAGCAGGGACCTTAGAATTTGAAAAGGTCCGCAATAAAGCGTTGACTGTTATTGGCGACTACTTAGTGAGTGTAAAAAGCGCGCTAGGCGAACACCCTAATCCACGTTTTCAGCTTAAGGTTCCAGACTCACATAAAGCCGTGTTTTATGGCTTAAATCACTTTGAAATTCAGTATCACTCAAGTGTTGCCGAACAGATCACTCGCTGGTTATATCCTCATATGAATGATTATGTGCAAGAGGGTATTCAAACCCATATTATTGATATGCCGAACTATAAGCTCGAAGATTTAGAAGGAATTGTAGAGACTTAAAAACAAAGCCCAACTTATGTTGGGCTTTTTCTAAATTGTATAGTTTACAATCATTTAAATCTGTCATAAGTTTTATATTTAGAAAGATTTTAAATCTTCGCAATCATTCTTTCTATTATTCACAAGCTTTCTTAATTATTTTATTAAAGTATAAGCTATCACCATTTTTATCAACATCAGCTAACATTGCTACTAAATGTAGCTGTCCTTGATCATCAAAATATAAACTTTCTTGAAATGAGTTATATATACCAACATCGATTGGAATATTATTAAATTCTTTATTTTTCAAATCAACAATCATTTTTTTATTTTTATTAAAAAGTTTTCTAGCATAAATAAGATTTCGTTTAGAGTCACTTTCAACTAGGCAATTATTATTTTTATCTAAAGTAATAAACTCTTTAGTCTGATCTTCCTCTGTTTTACTTATAAAAAAATGATATTGACATGGTGACCCACAACTACCATAAGTATGAAAAATATTTTCATTTACTTTATCAACCTCCGGGTATCTCATGTCTCTTAAAATAAAATTAGTTTTATTATCAGCATTTTTTACGACATCACAATATTCCTGATCATGCCCTTTACATTTCAATTCAACATTAAATGTCTCTTTTGCATAGATGGTTGAACAAATAATAAATCCAAAAAATGTAAGAGCCAATATAGTTAGCTTCGTAATATAAAAAAGGTAAAATTTTATAATTTTATTTTTTAAATATTTAAGCAGGTTTATGTTTTTCTCTATAACCATGAACACTAATCTCTTAATCATCAAAAGACTCAATTTTCTAACCAGAAATTAAGTCTGATACTTTTTTTAACACTTACACTAGACCTAAAAGAAAATTAGTATTTCTATCAACTAAAGGCACTAAATAAATTACTTCTTATCACCACCACAAGGATTTTTTATTTTCTTTTTAACCAATATTTCCCCATAATCATTTGCAATTAAATTTAAACTACCATCAGGTGAGAAAAAACTCTCCCCCTTAAAATAAGTATAATAATCAAACCTTTGTAACAACCCATTAAATTCTTTGGTTTTTAAATCGACAATTTTTCTAGGCTTATTTGTAAACAATTTTCTTGCATAAATGACTTTTTTCTGACTATTACTTTCAATTAAACAATTATTTTTATTATCAATAGTAATAAATTCGTCTGTGGAATCCTCTTTATTTTGACTATAGAAAAGCGTAACTAAACATGGAGACCCACAAGATGTTTTCACTTTATATAAGTTTTTATTTATTTTTGAAATATTTAAAAGTTTGACATCTTTTATAACTATTTCATTCTTACTATTTCTAGTTCTCACAATGTCACAATTAGAACTATATTCATCTTTACATTTTGCAGAAACTACAAAAGTATCATCATTTGCATATATGTTAAAACTAAAAATAATTCCGCTTAATAAAAAAATTGATATAAAAGTCTTTTTCATATTAAATCCTGTAACTTTCGTTATTTTTCGTTTAAATATTTCAATCATATTCTATCCTATAGCTACTTCCATAAATATCTTCATCACTTAGGTATTAAAACCTTCATCTTAGATATGCCGAGTCATATGCTTAAATGTTGACAATAAACTGTAAAGATATATAAAAAGTGAACTTATGTTAGGCTTTTTTATAAAATTTTAAATCTTTTCTTATTTTTTCAAATATTAAAAAAAGAAAAGGTTATAAAGAACCCTATATCAATTATTTATCCTTATAAAATAGATTATCTTTGATATCTAAAACTTCATCGGAATAAAGATAATATTTTCCTTTCTTAAAGACTACTTTTCCTAACTTTTCACCACTTTGAACTTTAAAGAAATATAGTTCGTTATTTTTCTTTTTCACTTTACATATATAAGATTTATCAACCTGAAAGCCAGCAATAGAATACTCACACTTTTTGGGTGTTAGCGTTAAAACCGATTCTATCGTCACAACATTACCACCCAGCAACTCTTCTGAACTATAATAATGATAAGTACCATTCCACTTATCTGCATTTGCAAATGTGGTAACAGAAAGAGCCAGCAATAATAAACAAAATTTTTTCATTTAATTAATTTATAAATAATCAAGTCAAACTATTATAACTAAATTACAATACAATAAAATATTTTATTGTTTTATAAATCAACTATTAAAAATACTCTTTTTTGAAAATTAATTCTTACCACAATTACCAAATCTAGAGAAATATATGAAAGAAATTGTTGTTTTTGACTTGGATGGGACATTACTATCGGGTGACTCTACAAAGGCATGGTTAACAGATAAATTGAAATCTAATATTTTTAGATTTATCGCTGCACTTATTGTTACGCCCATCGCTTTACCTCTTATGAAATTTAAGAAATATAAATCTAAAGGAGCTTCATTGTATTTATGGATTGCAACGTATAGTTTGAACGAAGAAGAATTAGAATACAGCTTTAAAGATTTCTCTAAGAATATCAATGAAACTACTTCCAGTTCATTATATTGGTTTGAGCAAGGGATAGCCGAAGTTAAAGATCATTTAGCACATGGAAGGATTGTGTTTATTGCCACGGCTGCACCAGAAAAGTTAGCGAATGTTTTACTCGAGTCTATCAATTTAGATGTACAAATTATTGGTACTCCTTTGCAAAAGAAACTAGGAGGATGGATAAGTGGGATACATTGTAGGTCGGAAGAAAAAGTAAGAAGATTGAATAAACTTGATATCAAACAACCTTGGTTCGCGACATATAGTGATGATATTGAAGATGACTTGCCTATTTTGATGGGTGCCAAACTCCCCTATTTAATTAATAGTGATAACAAGAAAATTAAAATTAATAATTTAAAAAAATTAAATTGGTTTTAAATAAAAAAGGATGCTTCGAATAGCATCCTTTTTTATTTACATTTAACTAAGAAATTCTATTTATTTTTACCAAATTTAATTATTGGATAAAAACGGAATAACTGCCATAAACAGACCAGTAATAGTAAGAGGAAATAGACCAATGACCAAACTGGTAAAGATTGACCTAAAAAGGTCCAATCAATTGCTGCACATTCACCTGAACCCGACAATACTTCTTGTAAAACCGTTTTCATTGGTAAGGCATCAATTAGATAATTTAAACCCGGGCCACAGCTTGGTACTTGATCTGGTGGTAAATGTTGCAACCAGACATGACGTCCTGCTACACCCACTGACCATAAAATTGCGATGCCTGCTAAAAATGCATAAAAACGTTTAACCGCATTGGAAACTGGGTTATGCAAAAAGGCTATGAGTGCTACAAGGCCCATCGCCATTAAGCCAACACGTTGAAAAATACAGAGCGGACATGGCTCTAAACCTTTTACATGTTCCAGATACAACGCAAAAGACATGCCGACTATACTTGCTAAAACAAGTAGTCCACTCACCAAACGGTAACTTAATCGCATGTAAAACCTCGTTTTATTATCGATATTGTTCAAGATATTGATCAAAACTGATCTTGGTATCTTGCTCAAGTTTTTCTTGCTGCTGTAAAGATTGCGCAGCCAACTGTTCAAAATGTTTCAAAGTTTCCACACTAAGCTCATGCTGTTCATAACTTTCAGCATGTAACTGAGCCATGTGGCTACCAAAACTCCAAGTTCCACCATGCTTTAACGTATCGTCAATGACATGGGCAGATAAAGTTTCATCAACTTCATCAATTCGTGCTTGCATGACCGCCAAAGCTGAACCATACAAGTCCGTTGCATAGGTCTGATCGAGTAGCTGTGCACAATCTTGCATTTTTGCAATATATAAACGTGCCCAATCTTCGATGTGATATGACCCTGTTAAATCTGTAATGGTTGCGTTTGGCGCTCGACCTCGGTTGACCACCTCTGTCTGATTTTTCTCAACCAAGTCTTGCTCAGAACATAACAAGTCTGGGCTATCACTTAACAGACAATAAAGTGCTAACACTTCAAGAAAGCCTGCTGTCGTTTCATTAACGCCAATTGCCGAGTATGGATTTACATCTACAGCACGTAACTCAACATAACCAACGCCTCGATTTTTTAAAGCTTGAGACGGTGTTTCACCTGCTTGAGGCACCTGTTTTGGACGTACTAGACTGTAATATTCATTCTCAATCTGCAAAACATGATCATTAATTTGCAACGGCTCACCAGATGCATCATTTAACCCTAAACGGCTAAATGGTGGGTAAGGAGAATGAACGGCTTTTTGTAAACCATCCAGATAGCCAGACAAATTGTTGTAATGAATACCTAAGCTTTTTTGTGCTGAGTTTTGATAGCCCAATCGTCCCATACGCAAAGCTGTAGCATACGGTAAATAGTATGAACCTTTGATTAAAGGTAACAAATGATGTTTATGTCCGGTCAAGAAACAGCGACATACCGTTGGACTCGCGCCCACCAAGAACATGACCAATGGTGTTAAACGAATAAAATTACGAATAAGGCCAAAATAACGATGGCTACGGTAATCCTGCAAACTTAATGATTTTAATTGTTCGTCAGTTTCATGAGCTTGTAGCTCAGCAAAAAGTGTATCTGGAAAAGATAAATTGTAATGCACGCCTGAAATGGTCTGCATACGGCGACCATATCGAATTCCCAGTCCACGGCGGTATAGTGTTTTAAAACGACCAATATTAGAGGTGCCGTATTGTGCTAGACGAATCCTTTCTTCATTGTCATCTAACATACATGGCATAGACAGCGGCCAGAGTTTCTCACCATTTTCTAAATGACGATGCACAACCGCATGAATATCGGTGAGCTCATGCAGAGCTTCTTCAATCGTTGGCTTAGGTGAGGTAATAAACTCCATCAACGCTTCTGAATAATCAGTTGTAATTTTTGGATGTGTTAAAGCCGAACCTAATGCCTTCGGATGTAACTCTTGTGATAAGAACCCATTACTCTGCATACGTAGGCTTTCACGCTCTATTCCACGTAACATGCCTTGTAGTAGCGACGAATCCACCCAAGCAGGAATAACTGATTGAGATGGTGTAGTGGGTTGACTCATGCATTTGCTCGCTTATTAAAGATCACTATATACAAAATCGTGAGATGATACGGTTACTTATATAATCACATCATTCCAGTTTGGCAATTTTTATCACAATCTTGTTATTTAAGACACGAAAGAATTGTGATTTTATTGAAGAATAATTGCTAAAGAGTTGTCAATATCATGAACGAACAAGACATTTTAAACTTCTGGTTTTCTCCTGAACACCGTTCACTTTGGTTTGCAAAAAGTGATAATTTTGACAAAAAAATCCGTGAAAATTTTTCTGATGTTCATCGACAGGCAACTCAAGCAGAACTGTGGTCTTGGCGAAAAACAGCTGAAGGCCGTTTGGCAGAGATTATTGTACTAGACCAGTTTTCTCGCAACATCTATCGTGATCAGCCCCAATCTTTTGCCTATGACAACTTGGCATTAGCTTTGGCACAAGAAGCAATTAGTTTGCAACTCGATGCACAGCTTAATCCAGAGCAACGCTCTTTTTTATATATGCCGTTTATGCATAGTGAATCAAAATTGATCCATGAATTTGCCTTGAAACTATTTCAACGTCTTGGCAATGAAATTAACTTGAGCTTTGAGAAAAAGCATAAAGTCATTATTGATCGCTTTGGACGCTATCCTCATCGCAATACCATTCTCGGGCGTGTTTCTACTCCAGAGGAAACCGAATTTTTATTAGAACCGAACAGTAGTTTTTAAAGCTTCTTAATTTTTAATGCTGAGTCATCTTTGTTTTAATGCTCAGCTGGGAGTTCACCATGAAATATCTCTCTCTTTGTTTAGCCTTAGGCACTGCCTTAACCTTAACTGCTTGTGCAACGACTCCAAGTAAACCAAAAACCTTTGATCAACTTGGCCAGTTTTCCGCATACCCTTTAAATGCGCAAACATTTCGTATTAGTTTTCAAGCCGATCCGAATATGAGTTACGGTGCAGCTGAAGAAATCACTTTGGTAAAATCAGCGCAAACGACCGTACAAAAAGGTTTCCGCTTTTTTAAAGTACTGAATGACCCAAGTAACCAAAGTCAGAAACCACCACGTCAGGCTGTGGTTTATCCATCTGCTCCAAGCTTTTATCCTTATGGCTATGGTCGTCGCTATCCGGGTTTCTGGCATGATCCGTTCTATGATTTCCCACAAGTGGTCAATATCGACCCTGTTCAAGTGTCGTATACTATTGAATGTTATCGGGATCAAAAGCAAGCTCCTCAAGACGCTTTTGATGCAACCTTGATCTTGAAATCAATCGGACAAAAATATGGATTGAGTCCGACAGGAGCGCTGTTGCCACCACCCGAGCCTCCAGTAAAACAAAAATGAATAGGATAAATTTATGAGCATGGCAGAAGAAGTTCACCACGTGCCCAGTCTTAAACGTAGTAAATATTTTGCTACCCTAGCGCTGATCATCGTCGTTGTGCTGTGGATTGCACTGATGGTAGCCGACCGTTTTCTGCCAGAGTACACAGGTTTTATTCATATTTTGATGCTAGGGGCCGAAGCAGGTGTAGTGGGTGGTCTAGCCGATTGGTATGCGATTACAGTTCTGTTTAGGAACCCTTTTGGTAAGTTACCGATTCCTAAGTTTTTACGAGACCATACCGAGATTATTCCGCGTAACAAAGCACGGATTGCAGAGTCAATGGGCCGTTTTGTACAGGAAAATTTTCTTTCGCCTCAAGTGGTCGAAAAAAGCCTAGAAAAAACAGACTTAAGCCTCGCAATCGGTCAATGGTTGGCAAGTCCACAAAATAATACGCAAGTGGTACAACTCATTCAGCAAACTGTACCGAAAATTTTTGAATTTGTGAGCCAAGAGCAAATTGCTAATTTCGTGCAAAACAACAGTGTGCAATGGGTACGTAATACCCAAGTCAACAAACTCGCTAGTGAAATGCTACGTGCAGTATTGGAAAATGATTTCCACCAAGACGTTTTACAGCGTGGTCTCGATATTGCCCATGAGTGGGTGGTACAAAACCCAGATAAAACCCGTGAACTAACCAGAAAAATGTTTAAAGCGTTAGGTGTATGGTCTCTTGCAAGAGGCGCAAGCTGGATTGGTATTGATGTTCAACAACGTACCATCGACTCATTGGTTGAAAAAGTAGAATCGATGCTGGCCGACCATGAACACCCATGGCGACAAGAAATTGAAACCATTGCGCATTCACTCATGCTGGAGCTAGCGAAACCCGATAGTGTTGCCAGTCAACGCCTTAACAGCGGTAAAGATGCGCTCCTTGATAGTCCTCAAGTTCTAAATTTTATTAGTGGTGCTGTCACCATTTTGTGTGATGCCATTAAAGAAGATTTAATGAAAGAAGACTCTGGCATTGCAATGAATCTGCGAGCTGCCATTCAGCAGCTCGGTGAAAACCTTGTTCAAAATGTAAAAGTACGTGAAGTTCTCAACAAAGAAATGACAGGACTTGCCATGAATTTTACGGATCAATATAGCCATAAAATCATACGCTATGTGAGTGAACGCATTCATGAATGGGATTCACGTGAAATGATCGGGAAAATTGAAAATGAAGTCGGTGGCGACTTGCATATGATCCGAGTAAATGGTGTTGTAGTGGGTGCATTTATTGGTTTGACACTTGGTGTAATTCGGGCAGTGATTGAATCAATTTTATAACTTTAAATATTTTTAATAAGAGAACAATATGCTTCAGCTACAGTCAAAATTGGCCACTCAAGGCGTGACTATTTTTAGTACCATGACGGCACTGGCACATCGTCTAGGTGCACTCAACCTGTCACAAGGCTTTCCAGATTTTCCGGCGCCACAAGCCCTACTTGAAGCCTTATCTCAAGCGACTTTAGCTGGACATAATCAGTACCCGCCTGGCGATGGTATTCTCGGTTTAAGGGAGCAACTCGCTTTACAATTTCAGCAGCGTGATCAACTTCAACTTGATCCTGTTACTCAAATCACGATTACTCCCGGCGCAACCATTGCAATTTTTTGTGCCATACAAGCCTGCATCAATGCAGGTGATGAAGTCATTATTTTTGACCCAAGTTATGATAGCTATGGCCCTTCTGTCGAGTTAGCAGGCGGCAAAGCGGTTCATATTGCCCTGCAAGCACCTGACTTTAAGGTGAACTGGCAACAAGTTAAAGATCTGATCAATGACAAAACCCGTATGATTGTGGTGAATACGCCCCATAATCCAACCGGTACGATCTGGGCAAAACAAGACTGGTTAGAACTCATTGAACTGATTCAAGATAAAAATATTCTGGTTTTATCCGATGAGGTCTATGAACACTTAGTTTTTGATGGTCAACAACACTTTAGCGCATTGCATTTTCCAGAGCTCAGAGAGCGTAGTTTTGTGATTGGTTCTTTTGGAAAAACCTTTCACGTGACAGGATGGAAAACGGGTTACTGCGTCGCTTCACCTGAGCTAATGCGTTTATTCCGCCAGATTTATCAATATGCGAATTTCTGTGGCACGACTCCTTGTCAGATTGCCCTAGCGCAATATATGGAGCAACATCCAGAACATATTCAAGAACTTTCTCAGTTTTACCAAACGAAAAGAGATCGATTTAATCAGGCAATTCACAATAGCCGTTTTTTACTAAAACCATCTCAAGGTACTTATTTCCAAAACCTTGATTACAGTCAAATTAGACCTGACTTAAACGATGTAGAAATGTGCCAGTTTCTTGCCGAGCAACACAAGATTGTGGCAATTCCAGTTTCGGTTTTCTACCAGCAAGCCCCTGAGTCTTTACGCTTGATTCGATTCTGCTTTGCTAAAAATGATGAGACTCTGCAAAAAGCAGGAGAAATTTTGAATCAATGTTAATAAATTTAGCCACTTAGCGCTGTAAAAATACTACAAGTCATTCGCTCCAACTATGCTAAGTTGAATATCCGCCCCGCTCATCAAAGAGATGGGCGATGGAGAACACATGCCACCAAGACAGTCCTTAATTCAACAGCAAAATCTATGGAAAACATTTTTTGTTTTCTTGCTACCTTTGATTGCTACCAATATTTTGCAGAACTTGTCAGGAACTATTAACACCATCTTTGTTGGTCAAATGATGGGAGTTGATGCGATTGCTGCCGTCTCGGTTTTTTTCCCTATTTTGTTTTTGCTCCTCGCTTTTATTATCGGGATTTCAACGGGTACTACTGTTTTAGTAGGGCAAGCATGGGGCGCGCAAAATATAGAAAAAGTCCAAAGTGTGGTTGGTTCTACTCTGTTTATGACCATCATTGGTGGAATTATTACCGCGATTATCGGTGTGTTTTTCGCCCATGATATTTTGGAGCTTTTAGGTACAGATCCGAAGGTAATGCATCTTTCTTTGCCTTATGTGCAATGGATGCTGGCAGGTAGTCCACTTCTGTTCGTTTATATTATCTATACCTCAATTTTACGTGGTGTGGGAGACAGTACGACCCCTTTACTGGCCCTTGCTTTAACCAGTGTGATTGGCTTGGTGATTACCCCAATATTACTTAAAGGTTATTTTGGTTTACCTGCTCTTGGGATTATTGCTCCGGCAATCGCAACGATCACGGGTTATGTGGCTATTTTGATTTTTCTCGCGATTTATCTAAACAAGAAAAATCATCCACTTCGGCCGAATCGTCAGCTTCTGCAACATATCCGTCATAATCCAGAACTAAGCAAAATCATTTTGCGCTTAGGCGTCCCAACGGGTATTCAAATGATTACCACCTCAATGGCAGGTTTAGTTATTGTTGGGTTGGTTAACCATTATGGCTCACATGCTACAGCAGCGTATGGTGCAGTGAATCAGGTACTCAACTACATTCAGTTTCCAGCGATTTCGATCTCCATCGCAGCCTCAATTTTTGCAGCGCAAGCGATTGGTGCGGGTAAATCAGATCTATTAGCGCGAGTAACCCGCACGGCTCTGGGAATGAACTTTTTATTTACAGGTACCTTAATTGCACTTGGTTATCTATTTTCAAAGTATTTAATGGCTTTGTTTATTACCGATCCAACTGTGGTGGTGTTAGGTCAACAGCTTTTATTTATTGTACTTTGGGCGATTTTATTCTTTGGCGCAGGAGCCATTTTTGCATCTATCATGCGTGCGAGCGGCACCGTGACTGTTCCAATGCTGATTAATATCTCTGCCATTTTATTTATTGAAATTCCATGTGCTTATTGGTTTAGCTCAATGTGGGGCCTTAAAGGCATTTGGGTTGCCTATGCCTTGGCATTTGTGAGTTTATGTATTATTCAAGGCTTGTATTATCAATTTATTTGGAAGAAAAAGACGATCAAAGTTCTTATTTAGAACCATCCAAGCCACATAAAAAAAAGCCATCATTTGATGGCTTTTTTTAATTTAAATCTTATTTCATCCATTTGGTCACAACGGTTGAAGCGCGTTGATATCCTGTTGGGAACAAACGCTGTAATGCATCAAGAAATTTTGCATCACTACCAATCAATAAACGGCGTTTATTTTTTAAAACGGCATCCAAGATTTGACGAGCCGCTTCTTCTGGTGGGGTACGTAGGAACTTATCAAAGTTTTGAATCGATTTAGCTGGGTCCATACCTAAACTACTCAAGCTATCACTCATTTTTGCAGCTTTAGCAATATTGGTGCGAATTCCCCCCGGATGTACGCACAAAGAACTCACGCCACTTTTTTCAATATCCAACTCTTGGCGTAACGATTCGGTAAAGCCGCGTACAGCAAATTTAGTTGCGTTATAGCCAGATTGGGTTGGTTGAGCAGTCAGACCAAATAAGCTCGAGATGTTAATAATGTGCCCATCTTGAGTTTGCTTAATGAACGGTAAAAATTCTTTAGTACCATATACGACACCCCAGAAGTTAATCCCAACAATCCACTCTAAATCTTCGTAGGTTGCGCCTTCAACAGTCGAACCTAACGCAACGCCAGCATTGTTAAAAATCAGGTTAACAGAGCCGTGATCTTGCACAGTTTCTTGCGCCCACTGCTTTACTGCTTCACGGTCAGACACATCAAGCTTTTTGGTGGTAACAGTAATATTGCTGTACGGCTTTAAAAGCTCGACAGTTTGTTGTAATCCTTTTTCATTAATATCACTCAACGAAAGATGGCAGCCCTGTTTTGCCAAAAGAATTGCTAACTGTTGCCCAATGCCAGAACCCGCGCCCGTAATTGCAGCGACTTTGTTTTTAAAATTTTTCATTGTCCATCCTTTGTTTTTCGATTTGCACAACCGGTTCATTGCATGTGCACTTTAGACACCTTCAATATAATTTTGACAATACACATTGTCAATATAGTACACTGTAATTTCAGATAGAATGGCACAATTCTGCTGAGGGCTTTATCATAGTGAGTATATTTGGCCAAAACCTATAAATTAGGAAACCATTCTTTAGGAAACAATTTATTTATGGCGACTAACGACTCAACCAGTAAAAAGAAAACAAAAAGTGTGAGTAAAGAACGTCAGTTCAAAGGGTTATCTCTATCTGAACGTAAAGAGGCACGCCGTGAAAAGCTGATTGAAGCGGGTATTGCAACCTATGGAACCCTTGGTTTTTTTTCAGTGACGGTAAAAGATGTCTGCCAAGAGGCAAAACTCACCGAACGTTATTTTTATGAATCATTTAAAAAGAGTGAAGATTTATTTCAAACCATCTTTTTAAAAATGATTGAAGAATTACAGCAAAATCTGATGCAAGCCGTAATTAAAGCTGCTCCCGATCCAGAAAAAATGGTCGATGCGGGTTTAAGAGCTCTGCTGACGACATTAAAAGATGATCCTAGATTAGCTCGTATTGTCTATGTCGACGCAGTCTTGGTACAAGAATTACATAATCAAGCTACCATTCAAGAAACACTTGCGCAATTTGATCGCATGATTCAAGCCTTTGTTATGCTGACCATGCCCCAAATTCAGCACCATGAAAATGAACTCTCTTTAATCGCAACGGGTTTGAATGGATATGTCACTCAAATTGCAATTCGATGGGTGATGGGAGGGTTTGAGCAGTCTCTTGAGCAGGTTTTAACTGCATGCCGTGTCGTTTTCTTATCTTTATTAGCTCAAGTTTCAAAATAATATTAAAGTTTTTTGACAGCTAAAAATGTGAAAAAATAGCTAAGCAATTAAGGTGATAACCTATTGAATGATTTTAGAAAGTTTGAGGCTGAGATGTCATAATTTGGTCACACCTTTGCCTTAGTTTTGTCACAAATTATTGCTAAATTCAATTTTATAGACTTTTCTGCAATGAAATTGTCATAATTAATCTTTGTAATAAGCCTGTCATAACTACAAAACGGTTCACCGTTAAATCTATAGGATATTGCGTTGTGAAAGATGACTATATTTTAATTGTCGATGATGAGCTTCCTATTCGTGAAATGATCCATACTTCTTTGGACATGGCAGGCTTTCAGTGTTTACAGGCAGAAGATGCCAAACAGGCTCATCAAATTATCGTCGACCAACGTCCGGCGCTTATCTTGCTTGATTGGATGTTACCTGGAGGCGTAAGTGGTGTCGATTTATGTCGCCGCTTAAAACGCGATGAGAATTTAGCAGAAATTCCAGTAATTATGCTGACCGCTCGCGGAGAAGAAGACCATAAAGTACAAGGTCTTGATGCGGGTGCAGATGATTACATGACAAAGCCTTTCTCAACACGTGAACTGGTTTCACGTATTAAGGCAGTTCTGCGCCGCGCGAATGCATTAAGTGGTGAAAAAACTATTGATGCCAATGGTTTAATTCTTGATCCTGTAAGCCAACGTGTTAGCTTTGGCAACAGCATTTTAGATATGGGCCCAACTGAATATCGCTTACTTGCGTTTTTTATGACCCATCCAGAACGTGCATATACGCGTGCCCAGTTGCTCGATCAGGTATGGGGCGGTAATGTATATATTGAAGACCGCACTATCGATGTGCATATCCGTCGTTTACGTAAAGTGTTAGAACCTTTTGGTGTTGACCGATTTGTTCAGACTGTACGTGGAACTGGCTACCGTTTCTCAACACGTGCAGATTTAGCCGCAGGTTAACCAAGATTTATGTATGAACCCTACCCCGTCCCTGAACAGGTACGTGAACAAAAGCTTTCTCGCTACAGTAGTTTATGGACGTTTGCCAAACAAGATTTACGGCTTTTATTATTTTTTCTAATTATTGCCGGTTTAGTCGGTTTCGGTATTGGGTATTTCTGGAGCTGTATTTTTATCGCCTTCGTGGTGTTTTTTACACTCCAATTGCGTTCTTTATATCTGGTCAATGACTGGATTGCGAATAAACCTTATGACGTTCCTCCAAACCTTAACGGGATTTGGGGGGCATTGTTATTTAATGTTTACCGTGCCCAGCGCCAAGAACGAATTGTTCAGGCCGAAATGGTCGGTTTAATTGACCGGGCTCAGTCTTCATTAGTTGCTCTTGCTGAAGCGGTTGTACTCATTGATGATCAACATCAAATCGAGTGGTGGAACCCTGCTGCTGAACGTTTGTTAGGGATCAGCCCTCTCGATCGTGGCCGAAACCTCTTAACGATTTTACGTCAGCCTACTTTTATTGAATATTTTAACAATATTGATCAGGCACCCGACGGGATTAAGCTTCACTCAAATTTTGATGATGACCGTTATGTACAGGTTAAACTCACAAGATTTGGTGGAGAAAGTCGTTTATTGGTGGCTTACGACGTGACTCGTATGCATAACCTTGAGCAAATGCGTAAAGACTTTGTCGATAATATTTCGCATGAGCTTCGTACACCATTAACGGTGCTCAGTGGTTATATCGAAACCTTTACCGATCAGGAAGATATTAGTCCACGCTGGAAACGAGCCTTTGATCAAATGCAGTCACAAACCAAGCGTATGAATGCTTTGGTCAATGATTTACTGTTGTTATCAAATTTAGAAAATAACAAGAAAATCGCAAAAAACCAGATTATTGAAATGCCGAGTTTAATGAATCAATTGTTTGATGATGCTCAGGCCTACAATGCCGATTATGGACACACGCTCAATTTACATATTGATAGCCACTGTGACCTGATTGGTTCCGACATGGAAATTGCCAGCGCGTTTAGTAACTTAATTACCAATGCCATCAAGTACACGCCAAAAGGTGGAACTATTACCATTGGTTGGCATGATGATGGTGAACATGCTTACTTTAGTGTGCAAGACACAGGCATCGGAATTAACCCTAAACATTTGCCACGACTAACCGAACGCTTCTATCGTGTGGATAGCGACCGTAGTCGTCAAACAGGTGGTACAGGTTTAGGCTTAGCGATTGTAAAACACGTGCTGATGCAACACGGCGCTTATTTAGATGTGCAATCCAAAGAAAACGAGGGATCAACATTTACCGCAGTTTTTCCAAAAGAAAGACTATATAACATGACCTAAATTTGGCCCTCTCACATTTAAAAAGCCGACTCATGAAAAGTCGGCTTTTTTGTATTATTTAAACCAATTTACTTAGAATTCGAGCAATACGATTTTGTCTGATTTTTCTCTATGACATTTAAAAAGTGAGTGGCAAACGTATTACTTTGACGCAGTGCATCACGATGATCTCCACCATCAATCGTTTGATAAATAGTTGGTTTTTTTAATTTACATAGCTGCTGATAATAAGCAGATGTCCCTCTAGGGTCGACTAAATGATCTTTAGAACCCTGAACAATCATTAACGGTACGGTAGGCACCATATTTTCAATAGACTGCTGTTTTAAATAAGCCAAAAGAGGTTTTAAATCTGCATTAGGGCGAAATATGCTAGAAGGAGACTTCTTCAAATCAGATTGAAGTTCAGATAAACAGCGGCTACGTGCTTGAGTTAGCACTGTATTCATTTCTGGACTGACTAAGTTTTCAGGAACAATGCTTGGTTCTGCTGCTTGTGCTCCCAATAACACAATTGGGAAAAAAGCAGCCACACTAGGTTCTGGGTTCGGATTAGTTTTCACATATTCTGCAATGCCTTCATATTGATAGCCGCCTGGCGCAAGAGCGATTGCCCCTTTTAAATCTAGTTCGGAAGCATCTTTTTGACCATAGGCAGACACTGCAATTGCCGCAGCCCCGCCTTGACTATGTCCCATCACCAACCACTGTTTATTAAAGCTCTTGGGCTTAAGCAAATGTAATGCCCGCACTGCATCGACCACCGTATGCAGTTGGCTCTTTGCATTCATATAGGGATGTGCGCCTAATGTGCCTAAGCCTTGATAGTCAGGCGCGACAACTGCATAGCCACGTGCAAGCCAACCATCTAAAGCTTTGGAAGCAACTTCTTGATATGAATGAACTGGCCCACCCACATAGTCGCCCGAAGGTGCACAAGTATCAGCAACTCCAGTCGTACCATGTGCCCAAGCCAGTATCGGCCAGCCATTTTTTGGCGGTGTTCCTTTTGGTAATAAAATAAAAGCCGATGCAACAATAGGTTCGCCCTGAATACCTCGACTACGATAATTGACCAACAAACGCTGATCTGCATGAGGAAACAAATCCGTCACAGCTTGCTGTTCTAGCGACAATATTGAACCCGGTTTTTCGCTCACAATTTGCTTACCCAAATCTGTAATTGGAGCAGCCATAGCAGAACCAGATGCCAAACAAATACTGCTAAATAAAATTTTTAAAAAAGAATTACTTTTTCTAATCAAGGGATTACTCCTCTATTATTTACATTACATCTATTTAAATAATTAATTTATAAAATATAAATTACCATAGAATCTTCTATATTTATATTCAACTCAAAATAATTTACATTTATATAGTCTCTTAAAATCTCATTAAATATATTTTAAAGAATATGTATTATAAATATCGTTGCAAAAATTAATCCAATTTCAATAATAAAAAATATATGCTGATATTTTCTTAATTACGATAGCGATTAAAATGCCAAAACAAAAATTTATACCCTACCTGATTTTTCTTATTCTCGGTTCTCTATCTATCCATAGTTTTGCAGATGTACAAGTATATGGTCCGGGTGGGCCAGCACCTGCTATGAAAGAAGCCGCCAAACAATTCACCAATAAGACAGGAATAGCAGTTCATGTGACTTCTGGTCCTACTACTCAATGGTCTGAAAAGGCGAAACTAGATGCAGATGTTATCTATAGTGGTTCCGAAGCCATGATGTCTGATTTCGAAAATACATTTTCTGAGCAAATTATAAAAGACTCGGTAGAACCTTTATATTTACGCCCCGCAGCGATTTTAGTGAGAAAAGGAAATCCTAAAAATATTAAAGGATTTAAAGACCTCGCTAAATCTGGCGTTAAGGTTTTAGTTACACATGGTGCAGGTCAAGTTGGTATGTGGGAAGATATCGCTGGCAGAACCGGAAATATCCAATTAACAAAAGCTTTTCGAAAGAATATTGTTACCTATGCAGCCAACACAGGTATTGCCAAGAAAAACTGGGAAGAAAATAGCAGCTATGATGCTTGGTTAGTCTTTAATATTTGGGGAGTTAGTAACCCAGATGTTGGACAAATTATTCCTATCGAACCAGAGCTAGTTGTCTATCGCGACACAGGTGTAGCCTTGACTAAACATAGTTTAAAAGATGCCGAGGCTAAACGTTTTGTAGAGTTTCTATCTTCACAGCAAGGCAATACTATTTTCAAAAAATATGGTTGGACTAAATAATTAAAAAGGGAGCCAAGCTCCCTTTTATTTTTTAAAATTATTCACTCTAGTTCACCTAGAATATATTCGTTTCAAATTAAATATACGCCTGCAGCATATAAAGCACCGAGTATTAAACAAAAGGCTGAGCTGACGTACCAAAATAAATCACTATTACCAACAAATTTTGACTTTAACCATGGAAAAGCAAAACCACGGATAAGAAAAACCGCTGCAACAAGCGATAAAATAATTTTGGTAAAAGGTAATATCTGTATTCCCTTTGCTGCAAAGAAGGCATATGTAGCACATACTGTTAGAATTAATCCTACAGTTATAGCTGTAAAATTAGGATACCAGTGTCCTCTTTCAACCATCTGGACAATACTTTTACCAGCCCCTAAAAACCGAAAACCATTTGCTCCCCAGAACACACAAACAAAATGAAGTAATGCGGCACAGAATGTTAATAGTGCAGCCAAATATAGTAGAACGTTAGGAAGTGATTGCATTAGATTTTATACTAATCAATATATGTGAGATTTATTATACTTAATTATAAAATATATAAAAATTATAAATAGTTAAAATAAAATTAACTTGGTATTTAATATTTTAAATACCAAGCTCAGATCATCTCAATTATTTACTTTCAAACTCTTTAAAATCAGCTTTTCTGATTTTTGCATGGATCCCTTTGGTTTTATCTACTACTTGTGAAACTTCAAAATCAGTTGCGGCACTTAAATAGGCGTACGCTGTCGCTTCATCAATACCGTATTCTTGGTTTAAGAAACGAATGGCTTCACGTGTAGACTTTTTCATCGCTTCATCAAGATCTTCATCAAGTCCCGGTGTAATCCAAAACTCAGCATTTTCAGCTAAAGGTTGTTTTAAATCTTTGCCCGGTATTTTGTCCTTACCTGCTTTGAGTAAGGTAAATTTCAGTGTGGCGCGGGCTGAAGCTTCTAGTGCCGTTAATGCCACTTCTCCATCGCCTTGCGCGAAATGACTATCACCCGTATAGAATAATGCACCTTTAACCTGAACAGGATAATACGCGGTTGAACCTGCACCTAGTTCATTAATATCAATATTTCCGCCATACATTGCAGGTGGTACAGAGTGAACAGGCTCAGACGTATTGGCTGCTACCCCCATAATTCCCATAAAAGGATACAGCGGAAAACGTATTGATTTACCCGATTCTGTTTTTAATACTCCTTCGTATTCACCTTTAGCATTTTTTTCAATTGGAGTAAAAATCGATACATTTCCATAGCGTTCAGGATGCTCAGCCGATGCATTTTCTTGCTTTGCTTTTTTAGGAAACTCCCCTACTAAAGCTCCCTTACCATGTCGATTTGAAATCACACCGTAAGGAACACGCGGCTCAACTTTAAGTACCTCAACTTTCAAAATATCACCGGGCTGTGCGCCTTCAATTGCAACAGGGCCTGTCACAATATGTGGCCCATCTTTATGAAAATCATGCTTTAAATTTGACTGCGTAATTGTTTTTGCATCTTCCAAGATTTCATTAGATTTGACACCTTTCGATTGAAAGAACTTTTCAGCATTACGCCCTTGGTCTTCAAGCAAACCTTCATGAGAAACCGTATCAAATGTCACAACACTACCCGACGGAACAGTAAGCACGGGTTTAGCATCTCGATTTGGTAAATAGCCCCATGTAATGGTATTTAAAGTAGATGGAACATAATAATTACCTTTATATTCCCCAGTTTGAAGTTGAGTAGGCTGTTTTGAAATTTGATTTAAAACTTTAAAATCATTGGCATGAGTGAGTGAAATACAAAGTACAGATAAAACTGAAGCTGTCAGACATTTAACTTTTAACATGATTTCAGAACCTAAAAAATATGAAAGTTACAATAAGGTCCTGAATAGTTAGCAAGCATTGTGCCAAGGCTAAAGTTGTGTAATATCTAAAAAGCGCTTCATGCTTATAAAAAAACTAAATAAATTTTTTAGATTTAATAACTTATCTTCAAATAAAATTAAAACCTCGACTTAAGTCTAACTTAAATATTTCATTCTATTTTTATTTATTAATTTTTAATCATATTAATATTTTGCTCTCTTCAGATACATATTTATAGACTAGCTTATATAACGTACTCATTTAGATCACTTAATAATAATTATATTTCTATATAATATAAATCCAAACATAATTATATATTTTAGGTTTATATAATTTAAATCAAAAAAAACCCTGAATAATTAAAGTCAGGGTTTACTTGTTTTTAGGGAGCTATATAACGGACTAAACGGTATGTCCCATGCGCTCGCCCATTACAACTACAGACTCAGCTTTAAAACGTTGTTCCCATTCGATCTTATCTTTTTCAAATAAAATAACAGCTGTAGAACCTAAATAAAAACGTCCAAGCTCAGCACCTTTCTCTAGCTTTAACTGATGATGTTGTAATTCGATACGGCCTGAAGGTTTTACCTTGCCTGTTGCCACAGTTTCAATACCAGCAACAATCATCGCACCCACTAGAACAACAGCCATACGGCCAAGTTCAGTATCGAACAAACACACCATACGTTCATTACGAGCAAATAATCCAGGTACATTTTCAGCAGTGACCTGATTTACCGAAAATAGCTCGCCTGGCACATATAATGTTTCTGTTAATGTCCCTGCAAATGGCATATGAACACGATGGTAATCACGCGGTGATAAATAAACTGTCGCGAACTCACCGTCTTGGAATGGTTGAGCAAGTTGTGGATCGCCAATTAATTTCTCTACAGAAAAACTTTGACCTTTTGCTTGAAAGACTTCACCCGCAGTAATTTTACCAATTTGGGAAATTGCGCCGTCCGCTGGTGACACAATGCTATCTGCATTTTCGTCAACGAGACGTACACCTTCTTTTAATGCACGGGTAAAAAAGTCATTAAAAGATTTATATTTCAGTGCATTGCCTTGTTCAGCAATCGATAAATCAATCCCATATTTAGCTTTAAACGCATGAATAACAGCGTTTTTCACAACTGGATTTTCACTCGCAGCAACTTTACCTACCACACGGCTCAATTGATGCTGTGGTACAAGGTTTTGTGCCTTAATAAATAATTCTTTTTTTAATCGAGATGTGAAACTCACGACGGTGATTCTCCAGTAATAATAGGACTATCGAGGCGATTGCCCCATTCACTCCACGCACCATCATAGGCTTTTGCTTCCCAGCCCAAGAGTTTAGCCAGAATATAGGCCAAACCGGAACGGTGATGTGACTGGCAGTACACAACTACAGGTTGTTGTAAATCGAACCCAAGTTGTTCAAGGCGCTGCCGCGTGCGTTCAAGCGGATGCAATTTTAGATGATTTTGACGATTAAGTGCAGTACTCCATTCAAAATGGAGGGCATTTGGAATGTGACCGCCGCGTCGCGCTGCTAAACGGACACCACTATATTCATCACTCGTCCGGCAATCCCACAGTTGCACACTTTCTTGCTCAACTTGTTTGCGTAGCTCTTCATAGTTCACACGGAACTGAGCGGCATGTGATAAATCAATTTGAATTAAGTCTGTAACAGGAGAAATTTTTTCAACTTCTGCTGTAGTTGGTAAGCCTGCACCTAACCATGCATGGATACCCCCGTTAATTAAACTGGTACGGGTAAATCCTAGACAATGCAAATTCCAGATTAAACGCCCAGCCCATGCCCCACCTTCATCGTCATAAACCACAACATGATGATTAGGTGAAATATTCAATTTTTCAATCAGTGCTTGTAAACCCGCTTCATCCGGCAAAACACCAGTTGCTTCTTCATGCTGAGCCACTAACCATTTAGGCTGTAAATGAATGGCATGTGGAATATGGAGTTGTTCATAAACCGATGCACGGCTCAAATCTATAATGCGAATATATTCATTGCCTAAATAAGGCACTAATTCTTCTGCTTCTATTAATAAATCGAGTTTAAAATCAGGGAGTGTCATCGTCATGGTTTCTTTTTATACCAGCTTATTTTCAATCTTAGCATAAGCATATATCTAACAAACTCTGATTTTCTGCTACGCTTTAGCAGAAAATCAGATATCAGCATTCTCACTTTTAAAAATAAAAAATAGCGAGACTACTTTTTACTTAAACCACTTCTTCAAGTTCTTCGATTTCAAAAACCTGACGTAAATAGGCCAAGAAAGTATCGTTGTCAGTCATGGTTTTACCCGGACTATCAGAGATCTTCGCAACTGATTGACCATTACATTCAACCAGTTTCAGCACAATATTTAGCGGCTTTTGCCCCATATCGTTGGTTAGGTTAGTACCAATACCGAAACTCACCTGAAAACGATCTTTAAAGTATTGATGCAATTCCCATGCCTTTGGCAAATTAAGGCCATCGCTAAAGGTCAGCATTTTGGTTTTGGTATCAATTTTTAATTTACGGTAATGTGCATACGCCTTATCACCCCATTCATACGGGTCGCCACTGTCATGACGTAAACCATCAAATAGTTTGGCAAAATAAAGGTCAAAGTCGCGTAAGAAAGCATCCATCCCTACCACATCAGTTAGGGCAATTCCTAAATCTCCACGGTACTCTTGTACCCACGTTTCTAAAGCAGCTTTTTGGAAATCACGCAAACGTACATCAAGTGCCTGAAACGCTTGTAGGAATTCATGTGCCATGGTCCCGATCGGTGTAATGTTAAGCTCTTTAGCCAGCAACACATTACTTGTACCCCGGAACACATTTGGTACAGTTTTATGAAATGCCGCTACGACATGTTTTTGCCAAGCAAAGCTATAACGACGACGTGTACCAAAATCAGAAACTAAAAACGGTGGATCGTTTGGCTGTTGAGATTTTTCATATTGCTGAATCAAATCGAGTTTTGCTTGTAAACGGCGTTCGCCTTCGGCCCAAACTTGGTCTGTTTTGATACGGCTAAAATACAACTCGTTTACAATCGCCAGAACAAAAATCTCGAACATCATCGCCTGAACCATCGGTCCTTCAATATGAATATCTAAACGGCCTTCTGCATCAATGCTAGCCTGAATAAAACGACGTTTGAGTTGGAATAATTCTAAGTAATCGACAAAGTCACTTTTAATAAAGCGTAATTTTCGTAAATATTGTAGCTCGTCTTCTTTATATTTAAGGCTACACAAATGGTCGAGTTGCTCGTTTAAGTCATCCAAAATATCCACTAATGGATAGACTGTATCTTCTAAGTTTCTGCAACGAAAATGATAGACACTATGCGTTTGCGGGAATTTATGCAGAACCACTTGTAGCATCGTAAATTTGTACAAGTCTGTATCTAGTAAAGAATGGATAATTGGAGACATAGTCAATGATTATTCGCTTGCTTCTTAGCATTAAAGCATATTTTTATGGATGAATTACGAGGTTTTATACCATTGTTGCAGTTCCATGAAATTTCCTTTTAAAAATCATTTAATTTAAATTCTGCTAAACTACGTTAATTCAATTAATTATAGAAATTTGCTTTAACTATGCGCGCTTTAATACAACGAGTTCTTGAAGCTAAAGTGGTTGTAGACGATGAAACTACAGGCGAAATCCAACACGGCCTACTGGTGTTTTTAGGCATTGGCCGAGATGATACTTTGGCTATTGGTCAAAAGCTTATTGATAAAATTTTGAAATATCGAATTTTTGATGATGAACAAGGCAAAATGGGCTGGAACGTGTCTCAAGCAAATGGTGGAATCTTGCTTGTGTCACAATTTACCTTGATGGCACAAACACAAAAAGGTCTGCGTCCAGACTTTGGCCCAGCAATGCCACCTAGCGACGCAAAAGCTTTATACGAGCAATTGGTTGAATATGCGCATTCTCAATTTGAAAAAGTTCAAACTGGAATATTTGCTGCTGACATGAAAGTACATTTAATAAATGATGGTCCGGTGACATTCAATCTGGAAGTCGGAGCATAAATATAAAAAAACTCCCAAAATGGGAGTTTTTTTATAGCTGGATATTAGCGACCAGTTTTCTCTTTAATGAAAGCACGCGCCTGACGTACTTTATCTTTCACTGGTTTTGGTAACTTAGGTGGAATGAGCTTAGCAACTTGGTTGAACCATACCAATAGGCTGAAGTCACCTTCCATTTTAATGCTGCCGTCTTGCATACCCGTCATAAATGCTGTTGGGTCACCTTTGATCAAAGTTTTTACACCTTGCTCACTGTCTGCAAATTGCAAAATAAAATCAGCCTTTTCAGGTACGCCTGCAACGGTATCAATCTGACCATTATTAATAATGATTTGACGTGCAACACCTAAATCCGTACCGATCTGAATACGGAATGCGCGGTCATGAATCAGTTCAATAAACTTAGGGCTAGTACGCGCCAACTGCTTCATACGCAGCACTAAACCTGCTACCAACAAATCTAATGGGTCTGTACTGACATCAACAAGAGGTAACTTGACTACAGGTATGGAAGAAAGTTTCATGAACATTCACGCCTATTGTATTTTTATGAAAACTTTAGAGCAAAACTTAGCAAGGTCATACCATTGCCTATGTTTTATGCATCAATTGATATTTTTTAGCTGGCAACGCAATCTAGATGAAACGTCAACAGACCCATCTATCGTAGCATAACTGGCTATTTTTTAATAAATGCTTTGTATAATAAAAATCACGTTTCGTAAATGAAAAAGGCATGCTGTGCATACCTTTTTACCGTTAGATAACAATTTAATTATCGGCTAGAACATTGCTGCTGATCATCTTCATATACTGGCGTGTGTTCTATATATTGGCGATTTGCCAATGCCTTTTGTGCTTGTTTATCCTCACGTAACAAAATAAATGTAACCATTACCATCGCTAGACTTAATGCAGTTAAATAACTATATGTGACTGGCATTTCAAAAGTGACTTGAACTCCAAAACGGACCACTTCCAATAGCCCCCAAAAGAACATCCCTGCAAGCATAAAACCAAGCCAACGACGGTAAGGAGAAAAGAAAACAGCAACAAGCGCGACAGCAATTAAGCTGAATCCGGCGATAGCGGCAAAATTCGCTGTTACCATAGAAACCTCCGTCTTAATGAAAACGTCTAAAAACATTCGGTCTTTAATACCCGACCTCATTCCAAAAACAACTTTAATTCATGATTTGTGTTGAAGCTTACGATGCATTATGGATGTTTTTTTTTAGAAAAAAAGACCCGTTTTTTCTTAATGCGACATACTTTGTCGCAACATTCTTTTGTCATTACATTTTTGTAAAATTCAAAAAGTTCGATTCCCTATATGGCATCAATTCTGGCGTGTCATTACAAAAAAATATGCTGTTTTTAAGGACCAAAATAAGTTTTTTTCAGATTTTTTTATTGCTTTTTTTCTGTGCAAAATTTTGTCATAACTTGCTTGTTTTTATGACTATTCTGCATAAAAAAAGCGCTACTCTGAAGTAGCGCTTAAAGCTTATCCATATAGGTTAAGCACGATTTAAATCTTTATCATGCATACCGAGTAAATAAAGCACACCATCTAAACCAACACTTGAAATTGCCTGATTTGCATTTTGGCGTACTAATGGTTTTGCACGATAAGCAACGCCTAAGCCTGCAATCGCAAGCATTGGTAAGTCATTTGCCCCATCGCCTACTGCCATCGCTTGCTCTAGAGAAATCCCCATCTTATTTGCAAGTTCGCGTAATAACTCAGCTTTACGGGCGCCATCTACAATCGCACCTTTTACTTCGCCTGTTACGAAACCGTCTTGCACATCTAAAATGTTAGCGTGAACTTCATCAATACCGAGTTTGCCTTGTAAATATTCAGCAAAATACTGGAATCCACCAGATAAAATTGCCGTTTTATAGCCAAGTGCCTTTAAGGTCGAGATAAGACGCTCTGCACCTTCGGTAATGGTTAAACGCTCTGCAATTTTAGGTAAAACAGCGGCATCAAGCCCTTTTAATAATGCAACACGTGCACGGAAGCTTTGCTGGAAATCAAGCTCACCTTGCATTGCTCTTTCAGTAATTTCAGCAACTTGTGCCCCTACCCCTGCTTCAATCGCCAACTCATCAATCACTTCTTGTTCAATTAATGTTGAGTCCATATCAAAACACACCAAACGGCGGTTACGGCGATAAGCGTTGTCTTCTTGCACAGCAACATCAATATTTAATTCGCTTGAAAGAAGCAAACATGCAGCACGCATGGCTTGTGCATCTAAAGTTGGGCCACTACTTAGACCAAACTGTACACAGGCACGACGTGGGAATGCGCTATCCTTTTCAAAGTCTACACGACCTGATAAACGCGTTACTGTTTCGATGTTAAAGCCTTGGCTAGACACAATTTTTGTAACTGCTTGTAAGTGTGCCGCAGTGAGTTCTGGGGCTAAAGCCGTGACGATATAACGAGTCCGACCACCTTCACTTACCCATTGATCGTATTCTGCGCCCGTGATTGGTTTAAAGCGCACTGTTAAGCCAATATCATGTGCTAAAATCAAAATCTCTTTCATTGCCAATGCGGTCGCAGTTTCATTATCAGAAGCGACCACAATGCCTAATGTAAGTTGATTATGAATAACAGCCTGACCTACATCCAGTATTTGCAATGAATGTACGGATAGTACTTGCATTAATCGGGTAAACTGGTTTGGTTGGTCCGGTCCTAAAAAGGATATAAGAATGATTTCTCGCATGAATTGACTCTAGTCTGAGTGACAACTATTGTAAGAATCATAATCGAATTTCAATATAATTGCCTTGGAAGTTTAACTTGATTGCGCCTAGACAAGGGCTATTTGCTAGCCTACTGATCGTTAGTTTTGCATTGCATACCTTTTTATTGGTCATTGCAACGACACACCAGCTTAATGAAAACCGTGCGAGTCAAGGTCAGCTCATGACCAGTCAGCTCGTTGCAGACAGCTTATCTGAGCTTGAACCTGCTAATACGGTGTCTTTAGCTCTGATTGCCAATCGCTATGCGACCAATCCAAGTGTTGCGTCTATTCGCATTCTTGATGCGAACAAACAGGTTCTAGCAACAAGCGGAATTTCAAAAACCCGCCAAGGCGAAATTTTTGCTCGTGATGCCCTTCAAAATGAAAAGAAAGTCGGATCTATTGAAGTTACGTTGATTCAGCCAAGTATTGGAGAAATTCTTCGTACTCAATGGCTTGCAATTTTAGCTTCTCTGTTTTTGCATGTTTTATTATGGCTTGCCTATCGCGCGATTGCTCGTCCAACACGAAGCGAATATTTGGCACGCATTAATGAAGAAAACCGCTTGAAGCATGAAATTCAGCAGTTAACTCAAGCATTGGCTCTAGAAAAACAAAATACGGTAACCTTAGTTGCACAAGCTCAGCAACAAGCTAAAGCGAAACCAGCAGTTCGCCAACAAGCTGAGAAAACTTCAGATTCAGCTGACCAACATACGTTGGCACTCAATATTCAGTTTTATGACCCTAAACAGTTATTAAGCAGTGTTAACCAATCGGTATCTGTTCCTTATTTCAAACTCTGCCAGCTCTTTTTAAACAAGAGTATTGAGTTATGCGTTAAGCATTATCAATTGAAGCTCACAGATATTGAAGTAGTAGATGAGTTTAATGCCGACGGCGCGACACTTGCGATTTCAACCTCTCATACGCATGCTGTAGAATGTCTGCTTATGATTGGAACCGTATTCCAATTACTTTCAGATGTTTTATATAAACGTTACCGTGAAGATAAACGTTTTGCGCTGCAAACTCGTAGTGCAACGTGTAATGCTGTGGAAGCTATGCAAATCGATGCAAAAGAAGCTGCTCAACGTTTAGCACAGCATCTTCATGCTAAAGAGTCTGCTTTATATCTTGAGAATGAACAGCTCAAAGCAATTCAAGACAGCTACCAACTTGTTGCTATGCCAAACCCAAGCAATGTGATGACACGTCATGCATTTATGATCAATGGTATGAATGCAGAATGTGCTGAACTTGCCCAAAATATCCGGACTGAAATTTTAATGGGGAAAAAATCAATTCCACAAAATGATAGTCCAAGTAGTGCAGCTTCATAAAAAGTAACTACGCGCATCAGAACCTAGCCTTTTGGCTAGGTTTTTTTTATTTAAATTCATAGCTTTTATTTAAAACCCCTCCTTTTTCTTATGATTTATTTGTATAAATAAATCTCGATCTATTCTTAGATGTCACAAATTTGGATAAATCAGAATCATAGGCAAAATTCTCTAAACAGCGTAAACTATGCAAAATTTATTAAATAGAAATTGTCTTACGACAAAAAAAGGTGAAAGCGAATGCCGCTGAGTCGTGTTGAAGATCTTGTCGCCGATATTCGTGCAGGCAAAATGGTTATCTTGATGGATGACGAAGATCGCGAAAATGAAGGTGATCTTGTCATTGCAGCAACGCATGTTCGTCCTGAAGATATTAACTTCATGATTACCCATGCACGTGGTCTAGTTTGCCTAACGCTAAGCCGTGAGCGCTGTAAACAGTTAAACCTTCCATTAATGGTTGACCAAAACGGTGCTCAGCACAGTACAAACTTTACCTTATCAATTGAAGCTGCCGAAGGTATTACCACGGGTATTTCAGCAGCAGAGCGTGCACATACTATTCAAGCTGCTGTCGCAGCGCATGCAAAACCAACTGATATCGTACAGCCGGGTCATATTTTCCCGTTAATGGCTCAACCAGGCGGTGTTTTACATCGTGCAGGTCATACTGAAGCAGGTTGTGATTTAGCACGTTTAGCAGGTCTTGAACCAGCTTCTGTCATTTGTGAAATCATTAATGAAGATGGCACAATGGCACGCCGTGCAGATTTAGAAATTTTTGCCGAGAAGCATGGCTTAAAAATTGGTACAATTGCGGACTTGATTCACTACCGCATGACTAATGAGCAAACGGTTGAACGTCTGGATCAAAAAACCATTCAAACAGAATATGGTTCATTTGAACTTTATCGTTATCGTGAGATTGGTAACCCGGACATTCATTTAGCTTTAGTTAAAGGCGAGCCAAAAGAAGGTGTTACAACAGTACGTGTGCATGGTTTTAGTCCAATTCGCGATTTGCTTAAGCTGAATAAAGCTGATGGTGAACCTGCGTGGAATTTAGACCGTGCCCTACAGACAATTGCAGCGAGTGATCGCGGTGTTTTAGTCTGGATCGGACAAGATCATTTGCAAGACTTGGGACCAGCGTTGGATGATTTAAATAAGCCAAAACCGGTGAAATCCAATGCAGCACTTTCACATCAATATCAAACCATTGGTGTCGGTGCTCAAATTTTGCGTGATTTAGGTGTTGAAAAAATGAAGCTTCTTAGCTCACCATTACGTTTCAATGCCTTATCTGGCTTTAATTTAGAAGTAGTGGAATATGTCACTGCTGATCAAATCACAACGAAATAATCGAGGTTGCTATGGCAATTCGCCGTATTGAAGGTTTATTACATCTCGCAAGCGAAGGTCGTTATGCGATTTTAGTGGGTCGTTTCAACAGCTTTGTTGTTGAACACTTATTGGATGGTGCAATCGACACATTAAAACGCCATGGTGTAAATGAAGATAACATTACTGTTATTCACGCTCCTGGCGCATGGGAACTCCCGATTGTTGCTAAAAAATTAGCTACATCAAACCAGTTTGATGCCATTATCGCACTTGGCGCAGTTATTCGTGGTAGCACACCACATTTTGACTTCGTTGCAGGTGAATGTGCAAAAGGTTTAGGTGTAGTCGCGTTAGAAAGCAGCTTGCCTGTCATCAATGGTGTATTAACTACTGATAGCATCGAGCAAGCCATCGAACGTTCAGGTACAAAAGCAGGAAACAAAGGTAGCGAAGCTGCATTGACTGCTATTGAAATGGTTAATTTATTAAAGGCAATTTAAAGCATGTCTCAAACACTGCAAGCCGCTTATGCAGCAAAACGTAAAGCACGTCGTTTTGCTGTACAAGGTATTTATGAGTGGCAAATGAGTCACAACCCTGTACATGAAATCGAAGCACGCACCCGCGCTGAAAATGCAATGCACAAGGTAGACTTAAACTACTATCACGAACTGCTAACACAAGTGATTGCACAGCACGAAGATCTTGATGCATTACTTATTCCGGTACTTGACCGTGAACTTAGTGCACTTGATGGTGTAGAGCTAGCAACATTACGCTTGGGTGCTTACGAATTACGTGATCATTTAGAAGTACCTTACCGAGTAGTTCTAGATGAAGCTATTGAACTCGCTAAACACTTTGGTGGAGCAGATAGCCATAAATACATTAATGGCGTTCTAGATCGTTTAAGTTCAACACTACGTAGTGCTGAAAAACAACAAGCAAACTAATAGGTTTGAAGTTGATATGGCTGAGTTTTCTATTATTGACCAATACTTTAACAGACAATCTTACACAGATGTCACCTTGGGTATTGGAGATGACTCAGCCTTAATTACCCCTCCCGCAAACCAACAATTGGTGATCTGTGCAGATACACTGGTTGCTGGACGTCATTTTCCTCTTGATACTTCTGCCCATGCAATTGGCTGGAAAAGCGTAGCTGTTAATCTTTCAGATATTGCAGCAATGGGGGCAAAACCGCATAGTATTTTACTGGCGCTCAGCCTACCTACAATTGATCATGAATGGCTTGAAGGATTCAGTCAGGGTATCTATGACTGCTGTAATCAATTTGGCGTTGCTCTTATTGGCGGAGATACGACTCAAGGCCCTCATCTCACCATTACTGTTACGGCCATGGGCTGGATTGAAACCGGACAAGCCGTGTTACGTTCAGGTGCCAAAGTCGGTGACTATGTTTGTGTGAGCGGTCAAGTTGGTGATGCAGCGTATGGTTTACAGCACCTAGGTCATCCATTACAAAAAAGACTAGACTACCCGACCCCACGTTGTCAGCTTGGACAGCAATTGAAGGGATTAGCCTCTAGTATGATTGATATTTCTGATGGATTAGCCCAAGATTTAGGCCATATATTAAAAGCTTCAAAGGTCGGTGCCCTATTACTTTTAGAAAAGTTACCGATTGATTCAACGCTAGAAGAATTACCAGAACAGCGGCGCTGGCAATATGCGCTAGCTGGTGGCGATGATTACGAGTTATGTTTTACAATAACACCGCAAAATTATGAAAAACTTTTGCAAAAACAACTAGACATTAAGATTACAATGATCGGAGAGATCGTTGAGCAAACACAACTAACTTTTGAGCATTTGGGTTCAGATTACCCATTGCAAATTCATGGATACCAACACTTTGCATAAGCCACCGATTCATTTTAAGGACATGTCTTGGTTCAACCGCTGCATCGTTTTCTGTGGAGTTGGTTTCGGATCTGGTCTCGCACCTAAAGCACCTGGTACTTTTGGCTCTGCCTTTGCCCTACTTTTCGTTCCAATCTGGTTATCGCTTGGCTTTAACTTAAGCTTGATCGCTATTCTCATCATGTCCTTGGTGGGAATTTATATTTGTGGTCAAACTGCAAAAGTTATTGATGTACACGATGATGGTCGTATTGTGTGGGACGAGTTTGCAGGTCAATCTATTACCTTCCTTCCCCTGCTTTATTTACAACAAATGAATTGGATGTGGGTGATTGGGGGATTTATATTATTTCGGATTTTCGATGTTTGGAAACCTTGGCCTATACGCGTTATTGATCGTCAAGTGCATGGTGGTTTTGGTATTATGCTTGACGATATTATTGCCGGTGTATGGGCTGCTCTTTGTACACTAATTATTATCCATTTGAGTTAAATCATTAGAGTTATACATGTCAACTACCGTCATTATTCTTGCTGCTGGCAAAGGAACGCGTATGCGTTCTCAGCTTCCTAAAGTACTACAACCTTTAGCGGGTCGCCCACTTTTAGGACATGTCATTCAAACAGCAAAAAAAATACACGCAGAAAATATTATTACGATTTATGGACATGGTGGTGACCACGTCAAACAAACTTTTGCACAAGAAAAGATTCAATGGGTTGAACAAGCAGAACAATTAGGTACAGGTCATGCGGTACAAATGACTTTACCAGTACTTCCTAAAGACGGTATTTCATTAATTCTTTATGGTGATGTACCTTTAGTACGTCAAACAACGCTAGAGCAACTTGTTGACGTTTCAAGTAAAACGGGCATTGGCATGATTACTTTACATGTCGACAACCCAACAGGTTATGGTCGTATCGTTCGTCAAGAAGGTAAGATTCAAGCGATTGTTGAACATAAAGATGCAAACGAAGCTCAGCGTCAGATTCAAGAAATCAACACAGGTATTTACTGTGTTAGCAACGCAAAACTTCATGAATGGTTGCCTAAACTTTCAAATGAAAATGCGCAAGGCGAATATTATCTAACTGACATCGTAGCAATGGCTGTTGCAGATGGTCTAGAAATCGCATCTATTCAACCAGAACTCGCTTTTGAAGTTGAAGGGGTCAATGACCGCTTACAACTTGCTGCACTTGAACGTGAGTTCCAGCAACAGCAAGCAAAAGAGCTGATGCAACAAGGCGTAACTTTTGCAGACCCTGCACGCTTTGACTTACGCGGTTCTGTGAAAGTTGGACATGACGTTCGTATTGACGTAAATGTGATTATTGAAGGTGACTGTGAACTGGGCGATTTTGTAGAAATCGGCGCTGGTTGTATTTTAAAGAACACCAAAATTGCAGCAGGCACTAAAGTTCAAGCCTATAGCGTTTTTGATGGCGCAGTTGTAGGTGAAAATGCTCAAATTGGACCATTTGCACGCTTACGCCCAGGCGCTAAATTGGCAAATGAAGTACATATCGGCAACTTTGTTGAAGTTAAAAATACAACGATTGGATTGGGTAGTAAAGCTAACCATTTCACCTATTTAGGTGACGCAGAAATCGGTGCTGAATCGAATATTGGGGCAGGTACGATTACTTGTAATTACGACGGTGCAAATAAACACAAAACCACTATTGGCGATGCCGTTTTTATCGGTTCTAATAGCTCGCTGGTTGCTCCGGTAACCATTGGGAATGGCGCAACAGTTGGTGCGGGTTCTGTGATTACGAAAGATGTAGCCGAACAAAGTCTCTCCTTTGAACGTGCGCAACAAATTTCAAAAGCAAATTATCAACGTCCCCAAAAGGTTAAAAAATAAGAGGATTGAAGTATGTGTGGTATCGTCGGAGGCGTTGCAGAACGTTGTGTAACCGAGATTTTAATTGAAGGTTTAAAACGTCTTGAATACCGCGGTTATGATTCTGCGGGTGTTGCTTTACTGAATAACCAACAAATTTTACGTGAGCGTCGTGTAGGTAAAGTTATTAATCTTGCCGATGCAGTTGCTGAACACCAGCTTACAGGGGCTATCGGGATTGCACATACCCGTTGGGCAACACACGGTAAACCAACTGAAAACAATGCTCACCCGCATATGTCTGGTAAGGTTGCTGTTGTACATAACGGTATCATTGAAAACTACCAAGAATTAAAAGACGACCTTCAAGCTTTAGGTTACGTTTTTACTTCTCAAACAGATACAGAAGTTGTTGCACACTTAGTTGCTGAAGCTCTAAAAAGCACAGATAGTCTTTTAGAAGCTGTTGAAACTGTTGTACCTCAGCTTAAAGGTGCTTACGCCCTAGGTATTATCCACAGCGATTATCCAGATGAACTCATCACTGTACGTGAAGGTTCGCCTCTAGTCATTGGTGTAGGTATTGGTGAAAACTTTATTAGTTCAGACCAACTTGCACTTTTGCCTGTAACTAACCGCTTTATGTACCTAGAAGAAGGCGATATTGCACGTCTTACTCGTACTTCAATTGAAGTATTTGCAAATGGCGAACGCGTTGAGCGTCCAGTACGAGAGCTTGATGCAACTGTAAGTAGTGCATCAAAAGGTGAATACAAACACTACATGCTCAAAGAAATTTATGAGCAACCAGAAGCAATCAAGCAAACAATTTCTCAAGCGCTTGATGGCAACAGCTTACGTGATGATTTCTTGAAAAATGCTGATGCAGATTTCAACAAAATTCAAAGCGTACAAATCATTGCTTGTGGTACAAGTTACCACTCAGGAATGATTGCGAAATATTGGTTTGAACAACTGATCGGCGTGCCTTGCCAAGTTGAAATCGCAAGTGAATTCCGCTATCGCACCCCTGTAATTGTTGAAAATACACTTTATATTTGTATTTCTCAGTCAGGTGAAACTGCTGATACTTTAGCTGCACTACGTGAAACTCAAAAGCGTGCGAAAGCAAACAATATCGATATTCAGACTTTGACTATCTGTAACGTTGCGACGTCTTCAATGGTTCGTGAAACTGATCATCACTTATTGACGCTTGCTGGTCCTGAAATTGGTGTTGCATCAACTAAAGCGTTCACGACTCAGCTTGCTGCGCTTATGTTGTTAATCTTGAAAATTGGTCAAGTTAAACAACGTATTAGCCCTGCTCTTCTTGAAGAAATTACACGTGAGTTATGGCACAGCCCGAAAGTTATTCTTGATACGCTTAAACATGATCCAGAAATTTTGCGTTTGTCTGAATTATTCGTTGAAAAAAATCACTGCTTATTCTTAGGCCGTGGTACGAATTATCCAATCGCATTGGAAGGCGCATTAAAGCTAAAAGAGATTTCATATATTCATGCAGAAGGCTATGCAGCTGGTGAGTTAAAACACGGTCCATTAGCACTTGTTGATAATGAAATGCCGATCGTCATTCTTGCTCCAAATGATGAAATGCTTGATAAGCTCAAATCAAATATGGAAGAAGTTCAGGCACGTGGTGGTGAATTATTTGTTTTCGCTGATGAAAATAGCGGAATCAATGGAAAAGACCGTCAACACGTTGTGCATATTCCAGCAGTAAACGAATGGCTAGCTCCAATCGTTTATAGCGTACCAGTTCAGTTGTTGTCTTATCACGTTGCTGTATTACGTGGTACAGACGTTGACCAGCCACGTAACTTGGCGAAGTCAGTAACTGTAGAGTAATTCAAAAGATCATTATTAAGGCATCACCTGCTTTAATAACTGATTGATTAAGCCCGATATGTATAACTGCATAGCGGGCTTTTTTATTGCCTTCATACCGCTACACAGAGGCTTTTCCACGAAAGAAAATCTAGTTTAATAGTAGAGAACACCCCCATCTAGGACCCTATGTCACAACGGACTTTTACTTTTGCACTGATTTAAAGTTTGAGAGATCATTGCGACACAGAGATAAAGGAGCTAAGCGAACTTAGCCCATTTCATTTTTGTCGCAGCGTTGAATGCTGCTAAACAAATTAGGGGCAAAGTCCTGTGGGAGAAAAGGACTTTGCAAACTGGTGTGTTTTAAACGTTGCACGATTTGAGGTGAATACACTTGCGCGAGCTGTTGGCAAACACAATCGCAACTGGCTTGCATGTGTTCATCTGATAAACAAATTCTTTTAAATTCCTGCTGAGCATTGGCATCATCATTTGTAATACTGTAAGCACCGACCACAAGGTTTAAAACTAATATAAATTTATGAAGTTTCATATTATTCTCATGATTATTTATATCTTTAAATAAAATAAAAATATGATTAATTTAAATATTAAAATAATTTTTTAAATAACAGTTAATCCTCCTACAAATATAGGAAAACAAAATAATTAAAATTTTAAAATAAAAATAATTTATAAATTTAAAAAATCAGGATATAGAAAACCCAAATTTTAAATAAATAAAATAGTTAAATGAGAGAGAAAATGAGTTTGAATTGTGGCATAGCCAACTCCTTAAAAATGGAGTCCTACCACCAAATCACCGTCAATTGATTAGGGTGGCAGAACGAAAGAGGGTTAGCAGACTGACCTAGCGACCAGCACGCGCGAACGCGTCCCCCTTCCGCCCTACCATAGAGAAAAAGGGGGCACAAAGGTTCCACATGGGAAATACTCAGAAAGTATAACCCATTCGCTAGGATACGGTCTGCTAAAACCGACTGGCAATGTAGGCCAGCAACGAAATATTAATCGGTATAATAAAGAACGTCAATTTATTTTAATGAAAAAGTTTAAATATAATAATTTAATTAATGTTTATATAATATTGAACCTTATTTTATATTTATAGCTTTTAATTAAATTTAAAATATAAACTTGGGTTATATATATTTAGTTAATAAAATAGATTAATCGTTAATTCTAATTTAATAGTTTATATAAATACGTCTAAGATGAAGAATATCTAGGGATAAAACATCTTATAGAACGCCCTACTCCATAAGTTGATAAGCGCCCTCTCTCCCCATCTTTTCTAGAACTTATTTCTCTATAGCTTTATTGAATTTATAAAGTTCTAAAGTATAGTCTCTGGTGTTTATTAAGACATTCTAATAAATACAAATAAATCAACATGTTATATACAAAAACCAACAAAAACACTTGGCTTTTTACATGAAAAATCATGATATAAATCACGCTTCGAAATTTGCCTAATAACTATAAATTTCGACTATTACAAAAACTTTCTAATTATAAGGAGCGACTTATCATGGCTAATGGCTTTCCAGGTGGAAACTTTAGAATCGTTAACAAAGAAACAGGTGCATGTATCGCAAGCGCATACGGTGGACAAACCCATGGCTTACAAGATGCTGTAAGTTCACTTGGAGAAACGGGTAAGATAGCTTACTCGCATACAAATGATCGACTATTTACAGTACATGACAAGGTTAAAAACATAGAAGAAGAACTTTGGTATTTTGACAGCCGCGACTATCGCAGTGGGCGAGAGAATAAGCTATACAACAAAGTTAAAGATATTCGTTCTAGTTGGGTGCTGGGTGCTTATGTTAAGACAGATGCGATTGCATATAAATTATTAGACAAGGACTTAGAGCATTTCCTCAGTCTTTTACCACAGCAAGATGAAGAAACACTCGCCCACTTAAAAACCAGTGATTGTCTTGATATCGTTAGTCTATTAGATACCTTTATTGATAGTAACGGCGAAGAAACGATTAAATCGGAGCTTGTTGGTAAACTTGATGAGACTAAGCTGAATGACTTTTTAGATGCAGTACTCGCTCATGAGTCAATTCGTCACATCGAACAAAAGTTCCATGAATATGCTTCCTCTCCGTTGCTATTTTTAGATATTCCTGAACTTAAAGATTTACCTAATAGCCCTTTCACTCAGCATAACGAACAACTCTATAAGATTATTCTTGCCTCTGTGCAATTAGATGTCTTGGATCAAAAAGATTGGACTACAAGGTCAGAGTTCCGATTGCATTTACGCCATGACAATATCGATGCTCTACTAAAAAATATGAAGAAAGAGAGCATGGCGGAGCTTCATGTAAAAGCATATAAAGAATATGAAAATACTCAAGACCTCAAAAAAGAAGCCGTAAAAGTCCTTTTAGAGCTTAGAAAAACTCTAAATTTACATACGAATGAAAAAAATATGGATACGGTCAAAAAGATTTTAAAAGTCAGCTTAAAATCAAATGAATCTTTTGAACAACTGCAAACAGCATTGAACAGTACCAATGGTAAAGAAATAAAACCAGTGAATTGGCATAGTGGCGATGTTTTCTTACAAGGCGCGGGTCGTCAGTACCAAACTAATTGGGCATTTGAAGATGGTTATATCTTTGTAGAAGGCCAACCAAATGCTGTACTGACACATATCTGGGGTTCATCTGTAGGTATTAGTCAACGATCTGATGACCCAAACCAACGTTGGGAACTTAAAAGTGCTTAATAGACAGTGACTCTAAAAGCTAAATAAGCTTATTTTCAATCATCCAAAGAATTTAAATCATTCTTTGGATGATTTTTAGTTTTTACAGCCATACATCTGATTATAAAATTGAAATACTTATAAATTTCATATACTTTAAATTGTTTAAAATTCACTCAAAAATAGTAACAATAAGATAGGTAAAACATGATTTCTTTAGAGCTTTTCATTACATTTTTAATTACAACAATTATTTTTGCTTATATTCCGGGTCCAGCAATGCTGTATACCGCTGCGCAGACGCTTTCTCGCGGCAGAAAATCTGGTTTGATGGCAGCATTTGGAATTTTCTTAGGGGGATGCTTTCATATCATCGCAGCCTCTTTAGGTTTAATGACCATCTTTCAGATTATTCCAAAACTCTATGATATTATTAAAATTTTAGGTGCTTTGTATTTGGTTTGGTTAGGCATTAAATTACTTAAATCGTCCTCGTCCCCGACTCTTCAGCAAAATGTTGAAAATGGTCAGTTATCTTTGAAGCAGAGCATTCTGGTCGAAATTTTAAACCCTAAAACCGCTATTTTTTATATTGCATTTTTACCCCAATTTATTAATACCTCATTAGATTTTCCAGTTTGGTTTCAATTCATTATTTTAGGGCTGATTGTGAATCTGATCTTTGTTTCTGCTGATGTGGTTTGTGTGTTTTTAGCCAATTATATTAGCCAAAAATTAACTAAATCGAAGAAGCCCCAAAAATCTATGTCAGTGATGGGTGGTCTCATTTTTATGGGGCTAGGCGTTTTTCTTGGATTTAAAAATCAGTAGTTTCTACGGGTAAATGCTTACCTAACAAAGAAAAAGTAACATCCGCAACTTCCAACGGATCTGAACTGGTCCAAATAATATGGTTGCCCTCATTTGGACTTTCAGAACTTAAATGATATTGATTAAGCTGCCGTATTAATTGCGCTGTTACAGCTTCCGAAGGCTCAATAATTTGGATATCGCGACCTACAATTTCCTGAATCGTATCTGAGACAAATGGGTAATGGGTGCATCCTAAAATAATCGTATCGACTTTTTGTTCGACCAACGGCGCCAAAATATTTTCTAAATAATCTTTAACTTCCGCGGTATGTGCTTTGCCCGTTTCGATTTTTTCAGCTAAGCCAATACAAGGCACTAAAGACACTCTAATATCTTGCGCATACATTTCAATTAAACTTTTTAAATTTTTACCCTTTACCGTAGTTGCAGTTGCCAAAACCGCAATATGCTTACTTTGAGTGATTGCTACTGCCGGTTTTACGGCGGGTTCTATTGCAATAAGTGGCACATTAATTTGCGCTCTAATCGTTTCAATCGCTACAGCCGTCATGGTGTTACAAGCAATCACGATCGCTTTGCATTTGCCCTGAGCAACTAAGTTTGAAATTAAATGCGTGGTTCGTGAAACAATCCAGTCGCTTTCTTTGTCTCCATAAGGGACATATTTCGAGTCAGCGAAATAGATAATATCTTCATTCGGAAGGGCCTGCCGAATATGCTTAAAGAGAGACAATCCGCCTAAACCAGAATCAATCATTCCAATCGGGTTGTTATTGTTATTCATGGTTTGTCCTGCATTTCATATATTTAGAAAAATTTTTTCATGGTTGCCAAGTCTGTTAGCACGACTTTGGGCTGAATGGTTTTTAATTTTTCGGCCGATGTATAACCCCAACCGACGGCAGCAAAATCAATACCTGCTTTATGTGCAGCTTCGCCATCAGTCGTTTGGTCACCAACATAAATGGCCTGCTCTTTATTTAAATTCAAAATATTGAGAAGACGCTTAATTCGTTTAGCTTTGCCAAATATAGACGAGCCACCATCAATATGGCTAAAAAGTTCACATAGTTCTGTACCAAGAATACTTTGACAGTTTTCTTTAGAGTTTGAAGTAATAATTGCGAGCGTATATCCCCGCTTATGCAGTTCAATTAAGTGGTCCCGCATGCCCTCAAACATGTAAACGTCTTGATCTCTTTCTTTCATTAAACGAATGAAATCTTTGGCAATCCAAGGCAATTTCCATCTGGAGACTTTCATCTCTTTCATAATTTCTTTTGGTGAAAGATGTTTGTACTGCTCTATTTCATGTAGCTCTACAGATTTAAATTTATGCTTCTTGGCAAGCTGATTTAATGCCCCTAAAAAGAAGCTAAAGGAGTCGACTAAAGTACCGTCCATATCAAAAATAATAGCTTGGTATTCTTTTAAAGATTTTTCCATTTTAAAGTTCTGAAATAAAATATATTTTTTATAATTATATTCTGTTTTCTATTGGTTTTTAAATCAGGCCCAACGAGGACCTGATCTAAATTTCGATTTTAGTTTTAAGCTGCCGCTTTTTGTTCCTTAATCCAATTTTTAATACGCGCATCCAGAATATTTAAAGGCAGTGTTCCTGCATTTAAAATCATGTCATGGAATGCTTTGATATCAAAACGGTCTCCAAGCTCCTGTTTGGCGAGCTCCCGTAGCTCTAAAATTTTCAGTTGTCCCATCTTGTAAGCTAATGCTTGGGCAGGAATAGCAATATAGCGATCTGCCTCTGCCTGAATATCGGGTTCATCTAAAGCAGAATGTTCACGCATAAAATCAATCATTTGCTGACGGGTCCATTTTTTATAATGTACGCCAGTGTCAACCACTAGACGACAAGCACGGAACAACTCACTCGATAGTCTTCCATAGTCTGAAAGCGGGTCTTTATAGAAACCAACGTCTTTGCCCAGTTGCTCTGCGTAAAGTGCCCATCCTTCAATATAGGCGGTATGGTTGGGCTGCTTTCGGAACATCGGCAAATTTGGCAGGTTTTGGGCAATATCAATCTGCATATGGTGCCCGGGAATGGCCTCATGGTAAGCGGTCGCTTCCATTGATATTTTGGAACGTTCAGAGAAGTCCCCTGTATTTACATACACTTGTCCGGGGCGTGAACCATCAGGCGTGCCTTGGTGATACTCCGCACCTGCCGCTTCTTTTTCTCGATATTGCTCTACAGGCAAAACTTCGACTTTATTTTTGGGTAATAAACCAAACAGCTTCGGCAACTCTGGTTGCATTTGGGCAATGTACCCTCGATAAATCTCTAAAATTTCTTCACGAGATTTTGGGAAAACCGCAGGATTTGTTTTTAAAGATTGTTGGAAACTTTTTAAGTCACTGAAACCTTGTGCTTTGGCAATTTTCAGCATTTCCGCTTCTATACGAGCAACTTCTTTTAATCCGAGCTGATGAATATTTTCAGGGCTTTCCGAGGTTGTCGTATTATTTTCTACATAAAAGCGATAGAGCTCGTCACCGTTTGGCAAGCTCCATATACCCTCGTGTTGTCGTCCATAGGGTAAGTAATCTTTCTGAATAAATGCTCCGAGTTTTTGATAGGCAGGCCGAACATTCTGATCTATGGCTTGTAGCACTTCACGGCTTAAACGCTCTTGTTCTGCTTTCGAAATATTTTTTGGAAATTGCTTTAATGGAGAAGCAAATACACTGTCCTTCCCTGCGGGAACTGCAATGCTATTAATCTGCTTTGCCACCTTTTCAATTAAATATTTGGGTGGCATCAAGCCATCTTTTTGGCCTTGTTTCGCTAACTGAATCCCTTGATCAAGAATAAGAGGAATCTGTTTTAAACGAGCAATATAGTCTTGATATTGCTTAGCATTATCAAATGGAATCGAACTAATAAATCCTGGAAATTGTAAATGTAGCCCCCACATTTGATTAAAAGGCATCTCATAGAGTTTCAAATCATAATTTTTAAGTGTTTCTTTCAACTGATAAATCATTAAATCTTTATTTAATTGATCAGTTGCTGAAAACCCTGTGCTATCAATTGCTTCAAAACGATTTAAAAAATTTTGCGTACTTTTTTTATCTTTCTCGATCTGATTTTTTGAAAGCTCAGTCCATCGATTGTTATAGCGTAAATCTCCTAAAACGGTTGCAGTTTCAGGACTATTTTTCAAAGTATATTCCCACTGCTCTTGTAAAAGTTGGTTTAAAGCTTTCACTCGAACAGAGACATTACTGTTTTGTTTAGATTGTGATTTTTCGATGCTATTTGTATTTATTTCGGGGGTTGTAGCATTAGAAGAATGAGACATCCAAAATAAAACACTGATACAAGCCAATTGTAAGGTTCTGTTTTTCATTTAATTATCCAGAAATATTTAACAAAGGTTAAAATAAAGACAAAACAAATTACGTGCCAAGCAGCATATAAAATGGTGTAAAAATCGAGTATTTTTTTAACTAGATGATTTTATAAATTAATTTTCTTATTAATTATATTATTTATAGTTGCTATCTATATTCCACATCTGACTTTAATAGACCAAGAACTTAAAAAAAAGTGCACATGAACGATCTCAGTGCACTTTTTAATTTCTACACTAAAAATTGTTTCTCAAGAAAACAAATATTGATAAACAATATAGGCAGCCAGTTTTGCTGTTCTATTGTCTAAATCAAATTTTGGATTGCATTCAGCAATATCTAAAAGTTTGATTTTTCCAGTCTCTCGAATATGCTTAAAAATCGCTTCAAAAGTGGCTAAATCAATTCCTTTTACAGCTGGCGCACTGACCCCCGGTGCAACCGCAGCCTCGAAGACATCTAAATCAATCGTAACGTACAAACAGTCTACTTTTTCAATAAAAGCGTCAACCGCCGCGAGCACGTTGTTTAGGTTAAAAATATTAACCTCATGATCGCGTAAATATGAACAATTCAGCGCATCAGCTGTATCAAACAAAACTTTAGTATTGGCATGGTTGGCGACCCCAATACATAAATAATTAAATTGTTTTTGATGCTGTTCTGAAAGGCGCGCTGCTTGTAAAAAAGGTGTTCCAGAGGTGGCATGCTCTGCTTCACGCAAATCAAAGTGGGCATCAAAATTAATAATGCCTATTTTTTTATCTGGCGCGTGGGCTTGTACATATTGGAACAGACCGCTAAAGCTGCCAAACGCAACCTCATGTCCACCGCCCAATACAATCGGTTTCAAACCATTTTGCAAGCTGTTTGCGACTTGCTCCGCCAACTCAGTTTGGGCTTGCTCTAAATTCTCATATTCGCAGGTCACTGTACCCAAATCGAGAATACTGACTGGGCGATGAATTGGTAAATTAGCCAGTTGAGTACGGATTGCATCTGGTGCTTCGGCAGCGCCAACTCGGCCTTTGTTACGCTTCACACCTTCATCAGAGCTAAAACCAATCAGGGCAAATTCAGCAGGTTGGGTTTTGTTCATGATATGGTGGATACGTTGGTGTGCTTCACCCTCGCCATCATGGCGGCCTTGCCATTTAAATGTGTGATTCATATGCCACCGTCTAAAAAATAACTTCTTGTCCATGCTGAACGACTCGCTTAGGCAAATCTCCGCCCAGCCAGTAAACTATTTCAGATGGATGCTCAATATCCCAAGCCACAAAGTCAGCGACTTTACCCTGCTCTAAACTGCCGTGTGTTTGCTCTAAACCGAGCGCTTGTGCAGCATGAATGGTGACACCCGCCAATGCTTGCTCAGGCGTTAAGCGGAAAAGTGTGCTGCCCATGTTGAGCATTAAACGTAAAGAAAGTGCTGGAGATGTACCCGGATTTAAATCACTCGATAGCGCAATACGCACTCCATGTTTAATGAGACTTTCAATCGGTGGGTATTGTGTTTCACGCAATAGATAAAAAGCGCCCGGTAATAACACTGCAACCGTGCCCGACTCTGCCATGGCTTTAACATCATCTTCGGTCATGTACTCTAAATGGTCAGCCGACAAAGCATGATAACGTGCTGCCAAACTTGAGCCACCTAGCGATGAGAGTTGCTCAGCATGGAGCTTAACGGGCAAACCTAATGATTGTGCCGTTTTAAAAACACGTTCAACCTGAGCTGGTGAAAATGCCAAATGCTCGCAGAATGCATCTACTGCATCGACTAAACCTTCAGCATGTAGTTTAGGCAACATCTCTGTACAGATATGCTCGATATAAGCATCGCTTTGGTCTTTGTACTCTGGTGGTAACGCATGTGCAGCTAAACATGTGCTTTTGACCGTCATTGGTAATTTTTCACCAATTTGACGGATCACACGCAGCATCTTGCGTTCATTTTCATAATTGAGTCCGTAGCCAGATTTGATCTCGATAGTTGTAACGCCGTCTTTTTGCATACAGCGAATACGCTTAAGTGCTGAGCTTAGTAATTGTTCTTCGCTGGCTTCACGCGTTGCACGCACTGTACTGGCAATACCACCACCGCTTGCTGCAATTTCAGCATAGCTCACACCTTGCAAGCGTTTTTCAAACTCAACACTACGGTTGCCACCAAAAACACTATGCGTATGACAGTCGATCAACCCCGGGGTTACCCAAGCGCCATTTAAATTAACTGTTTCGGAATAAGTGTCGGCAGGAAGTTGTTGTTGTTTTCCAATCCAGTGAATCAGATGCCCTTCTGTGACTATTGCTGCATCTTCAATATAGGAATATTGCCCATTTTGCATGGTCGCAATGTGGCAATTTTGCCAAAGTTTTTTCATTCGCCTTTCCTCAAAACTGCCCAACAGTAAAGCTATTGGGCAGTTGACTTGTTAGCTTTCTATCTCGATATTTTGCGGAATTGAATTATTTTGCTTTCCCGAATTTTGCTGAGGTTTGACCCAAATACGATAAGCGATCATTAACAGAACAAGCCATGTGATTCCGACATAAATTGCAGGGCGTGAATCTGGGAAATAACCCATCATGACTAAAATGAATACCATAAAACCAATTGCAAACGCAGGAGCATACGGCCAACCAATAACGGGGAAATCCAATGCCTTAATTTCAGCAGTAGACAACTTACGGCGCATCGCGACTTGCGAAAGCAAGATCATGAGCCACACCCAAACGGTTGCGAAAGTTGCAATTGAGGCAATGATCATGAATACATTTTCAGGAATCAGGTAGTTCAGCACTACACCAATTAATAGCACGCCAGCCATAACCACTACAGTCATCCATGGCACACCATTACGTGATAATTTCTGGAAAACTCGAGGCGCTTGACCACGGTTTGCCATGCCATAAAGCATACGACCAGCACCAAATACATCACTATTAATCGCTGAAACAGCAGCAGTAATCACGACAATATTTAAAATTGTAGCTGCTGATTGAATGCCCAAATTCTCAAAAATCTGTACAAATGGACTACCTTGGCTACCAATTTGATTCCATGGGAAAATCGACATCAGTACAAAAATGGTCAACACATAGAAAAGTAAAATACGTACTGGAACTGCATTAATTGCTTTAGGTAAGGTGGTTTTCGGATCTTGTGATTCACCTGCTGTAATACCAATAATTTCGATACCACCGAAAGCAAATACAACCACAGATAAACATGCAACTAAGCCTGCAATCCCATGCGGCATAAAGCCATCATAAATCCATAAGTTTTGAATACCCGGTACCACACTGCTATGGTCAGCATGGAAGCCGTAGAACATTAAACCGATTCCACCTAAAATCATGGCAACAATGGCGCTCACCTTGACAATAGAAAGCCAAAACTCGAGTTCGCCAAAGACTTTAACGTGAATGAGGTTAATTGCACCCAAGAACATAATCAGGGATAAAATCCAGATCCACCGTGGTACATCGGGATACCAGAACCCCATGTAAATACCAAAAGCAGTGACATCAGCCAACGCCACAATGATCATTTCAAAAACATAAGTCCAGCCTGTCGTAAAGCCAGCCAATGGACCAATGTACTGTGATGCATAGTGGCTAAATGAACCAGAGACAGGGTTTTGGACAGCCATTTCACCCAATGCGCGCATAACGATATAAATTGCAATCCCTGCAACGATATACGCCAGTAATACTGAAGGCCCTGCCATTTTAATTGCAGTTGCCGAACCATAGAAAAGCCCAGTTCCAATTGCTGAGCCCAATGCCAAGAAACGAATGTGGCGGGTGTTTAAACCCCGCTGTAGTGTGGAGTTTTGTGACATTATAATCTCCAATCCTTGAGGATATTTAGTTAGATTCGGCCACTCCATGTGACCGTTTTTTCAATCACACTTCAGATAAACTAGGGAGTAGTTTTGGAATAATTAACTCGTTTAAGCAGCCGCTTGAGAGTAATTCACTTGCTTGCTCAATATCAGGAGCAAAGAAACGGTCTTCACTGTAGTAAGGCACTTGAGCGCGCAAGATTTTACGAGCTTGTTCAAGTTTAGGCGAGCTTTTTAGGCCTTCACGGAAGTCTAGACCCTGACAAGCGCCTAACCATTCAACAGCTAAAATGCCACGGACGTTGTCAGCCATATACCAAAGACGTTTACCCGCATTCGGAGCCATTGATACATGGTCTTCCTGATTCGCTGAAGTCGGCAAACTATCAACACTTGCCGGATGTGCAAGCGCTTTATTGTCACTTGCAAGAGCAGCAGCGGTAACTTGAGCAATCATAAAGCCCGAGTTAACACCACCATTTGCCACCAAGAACGGTGGAAGTTGTGACATGTGACGGTCCATCATCATCGAAATACGACGTTCAGACAGTGAACCAATTTCTGCAATTGCCAAAGCTAGATTATCGGCCGCCATTGCTACAGGTTCTGCATGGAAGTTACCACCAGAAATCACGTCACCTTGTTCAGCAAAAACAAGCGGGTTATCAGATACAGCATTCGCTTCAATTTCTAGTACTTCAGCAGCCTGACGGATTTGGGTTAAACATGCACCCATCACCTGTGGTTGGCAACGTAAAGAGTATGGGTCTTGAACTTTGCTACAGTCTTCGTGTGAATGTGCAATTTCACTCGAGTCTGTTAAGAGATCACGATAAGCCGCAGCTACATCAATTTGACCACGTTGACCACGTACTTCATGAATACGAGCATCAAATGGTGCACGTGAACCCAGCATTGCTTCAACGCTTAAGCCACCACAAACTGTTGCAGCTGCAAATAAATCTTCCGCTTCAAATAAGCCGCGTAAAGCATAAGCGGTCGAAACTTGTGTACCATTTAAAAGTGCTAAACCTTCTTTAGCTGCTAAAGAAATAGGTTCTAAGCCTGCAACTTTTAAAGCTTCAACTGCTGGTAACCATTCACCTTTATAACGCGCCTTACCTTCACCAAGTAACACTAAAGACATGTGTGCAAGTGGTGCCAAGTCACCTGAAGCGCCTACTGAACCTTTCAGTGGAATATGTGGGTAAACTTCGGCATTAATTAAAGCCAACAAAGCATCAATCACTTTACGACGAATACCAGAGAAACCACGCGCCAAGCTATTTGCTTTCAATAGAATAATTAAACGAACCATTGCATCATCAAGTGCTTCACCTACACCTGCCGCATGCGAAAGAACCAATGAACGCTGTAATTTTTCTAAATCTTCAGGAGCAATTTTGGTTGAAGCAAGTAAGCCAAAGCCTGTATTAATGCCGTAAGCTGTACGTCCTTCATTTACAATTTTCTCAACGCAAGCCACGCTTGCATTAATTGCAGATGAAGCACTTTCATCTAATTTAACTTTGATCGGGTTGAGGTACGCTTGACGTAAATCGGCTAAGGTTAGTTTTCCCGGTTGGATTAATAATTCCATGTTGGCTTCCTAATTTTTTGCACTATATTCTGCTGAGACGGTGCTTTTCACAATTGCAAAAAGCACCGCCAGTTCTTCCGTATATTTTTATTGCGTGATCATTGGCAAGTGTAGGCCTTGCTCTTTCGCACAGTTAATCGCAATTTCATAACCTGCATCGGCATGACGCATAACACCTGTTGCAGGGTCATTGGTCAGTACGCGAGCAATACGTGCAGCAGCTTCATCTGTACCATCACACACAATCACAACGCCTGAGTGTTGAGAGAAGCCCATACCTACACCACCACCGTGATGTAAAGACACCCAAGTTGCGCCGCCTGCTGTATTGAGCAACGCATTTAATAAAGGCCAGTCTGATACTGCGTCTGATCCGTCTTGCATTGCTTCAGTTTCACGGTTTGGACTTGCAACCGAACCTGAGTCTAAATGGTCACGACCAATCACAACTGGAGCTGATAATTCACCGCTACGAACCATTTCGTTAAATGCCAAACCAAGTTTTGCGCGTAAGCCTAGACCAACCCAGCAAATACGCGCTGGTAAACCTTGGAAGCTAATGCGTTCACGTGCCATGTCTAACCAGTGATGTAAATGTTCATCATCAGGAATTAACTCTTTAACTTTGGCATCTGTTTTATAAATGTCTTCTGGATCACCAGAAAGCGCTGCCCAACGGAATGGACCAATACCACGGCAGAACAATGGACGGATGTATGCAGGTACGAAGCCTGGGAAATCAAAAGCGTTTGCTACACCTTCTTCTTTCGCCATTTGACGGATGTTATTACCATAGTCAAATGTTGGAACACCCATTTTTTGGAAATCAAGCATCGCTTGTACGTGCTTCGCCATCGACTGTTTTGCAGCTTTTACAACAGCTTCCGGTTCAGTTTTCGCACGTGCACGGTATTCATCCCAAGTCCAGCCTACTGGTAAGTAGCCATTAAGTGGATCGTGTGCACTTGTTTGGTCAGTCACCATGTCTGGACGTACACCACGGCGTACAAGCTCAGGTAAAATTTCAGCAGCGTTACCATGAAGCGCAATTGAAATTGCTTTACCTTCTTTTGTATAGCGGTCAATACGCGCTAAAGCGTCGTCTAAATCAGTCGCTTGTTCGTCTACATAACGGGTACGTAAACGGAAATCGATACTTGCTTGTTGGCATTCAATGTTTAAAGAACACGCACCTGCAAGTGTTGCAGCTAAAGGCTGAGCGCCACCCATACCACCTAAACCTGCAGTAAGAACCCAACGGCCTTTTAAATCACCGTTGTAGTGTTGGCGGCCTGCTTCAACGAAAGTTTCATAAGTACCTTGTACAATACCTTGGCTACCAATGTAGATCCATGAACCTGCTGTCATTTGACCATACATAGCCAAAGCTTTTGCATCTAATTCGTTGAAGTGTTCCCAGTTTGCCCAGTGCGGTACAAGGTTTGAGTTTGCAATTAAAACGCGTGGTGCATCTTTATGAGTTTTAAATACACCGACTGGCTTACCTGATTGAACTAATAACGTTTCATCAGTTTCAAGATTTTTTAAAGTATCTACAATTTTGTCGAAACATTCCCAGTTTCGTGCTGCACGGCCAATACCACCGTATACAACCAACTCTTTCGGGTTTTCAGCAACGTCCGGATCAAGGTTATTCATCAACATACGTAATGGAGCTTCAGTTAACCAACTTTTAGCCGTCAATTCAGTGCCGCGTGGCGCACGAATTTCTACATCACGAAATTTTGTTGTCATTGTTGTCACAGGCGGACTCCTTCCTTTGAGCTTACATCAGCAGAACATCACTTGTTTCTGCATTTGTATAGTAATGTATTAACTTGTATATACATCTACATACTACACAAATATTTTTCGGCGTGAAGAGGGTGACTCATATTTTTTTAAAAAAATTGAATAAGATTTTGAATTAAATTAATTTATTTTTATATCAAGCATAAAAAAAGCACATATCTTTTCACTAGACATGTGCTTTTAAATAAGCAAATTACTTAATTTTTAACGTTGAATTAGTTCAATAACATAACAACTTTTTGCTTGAGTTTGAGTAAAATGAACCGATGTTACCCCACTATTTTTTTCAATTTTTAAAGTCTCATGAGTAGCAATCTGAAAGGAATGATCATCAACATTCACTTCCGTTTCACCACCATGATTAAAAATAAAAATTAGATCTGCCGAGCTAATAAATGCCTGTTCCGCTGCATCCTTCAACCACTGAAAACGAGCATGAAACTTTGCGGGATCATAAATTAAATTTAAGTCCCGAATTGCCCCGTCAACCAGTTCACTTTGGACCTGACTCTCACCATGAAAAGCAAAAATATCACCTTGGTTCAGCGTTTTGGCAGGAAGATCATCGACATGCAATACCATGCCCTGTCCATCAAGTACGCTAATAATGCGCTGCTTATTGGGAAATAACGAAAATGGCCCGGAAGTGGTCACGTCTGCCATCGAAATGCGCCAATCGAAGTCAGCCTCACCTTGGCTTCTGGCAATTTCTAAAGTGAAACCCGCACCGTTTTTCCAAAGCATTTTTGTATATTGATCGGCCCTGATCAATTCAATCATGGGTTAAATTTCCCTTCGAGATAATAGCGACTGCCCGGATAAATTAATCGTGCACTTGAAATGAGTTGTTTATTTGACCATGTACGGCGACGGATAAGTAAACATGGTTCAGCTTTAGTAATCTTCAACCACTTGCACTCTTGAGGAGATGCTAAAACGGCCTCAACAATGTGTTCACCTTCTGTCACGGGTGCTTTTGCCATGAGGTAAGCATTTGGAGTAATGGTTTTAAAATCTTGTTCTAAATAATCTGGAATAAGCGCTGCATCAACCAGACGATCTTCGACCTGAACAGGTACATCATTTTCATAATGCACAATAATCGAATGAAATAATCTTTGCCCTTCACGAGTCTGCATTAACACGCTTTGCTCTGCATTTGCATAAACTTGTTCTAGGACTAAAACTTCAGCGTGGTGCTTATGGTTTCGTGCAATAATCTCATCAGCAATATTATTAATTTGAAAAAGTGCAGTTCGGCCTTGCCCTTCAGCTACGAAAGAACCAACGCCCTGAATTCGAACGAGTAAGCCTTCTGTTGTTAACTCACGTAGCGCACGGTTTACCGTCATACGGCTACAGCCAAGTTGATTAACTAGTTCACTTTCCGAAGGAATTTTTTTATTTACAGCCCACGAGCCTTCATAAATCTTTTGTGAAATCAGTTGTTTGACGCGTTGATATAAAGGAACTGGACTATCAGCTTCAATCGAAAGCTCAGCATGTTCTTGTTTTGATGTTCTGGGCATAACAAATACTCAAAAAGGCGGCAGGCAAAAAAGTATTTTAGTTGACATGCTATGTATATACAACCACATACAACATGTTAATTTATGAAATAAATAGATTTTAAAAAGTTTAAAAAATAAACATAGCTCGATAAGAGCTAATTTAAAGTTTTATGTAGAGAAATTCAAATATATTAGGATTTTATCAATATTTATTTAATAGTTATTTCTGGTAAGCCAGTGCCCCATCCAAGAAAACAAAAATATCATTTTTTCGGGTTTACGAAATGATGCTTAAAACTTTTATTTAAAATAACTGATCGATAGTATTCTTCTGCCACACAGTATATTAATAAAACTGGAAGCACATCGAATGCGTAATTATAAAATAGATATTCTTCGAGGAATCTCTATCCTTTTGGTTCTTTTACATCATTTTAATATTCCCTATAAACTTAAAGATACATGGTTAGGTTTTGATTTTTTAGGTGAAGCATTTAGCACAGTCATCGCAAGAAACGGAAATTATGGCGTCACCATGTTTTTTGTGATTTCGGGTTTTTTAATTACTCATCACACCTTAAAAAGAGATAAAAAATTTTCCGCAATTAACCTCAAGCATTTTTATATCCGACGGGCAGCGCGTATTTTACCGTGTCTGGTATTACTCATTTTAGGTGTAAGTATACTTGGTTCGTTTGACTTAAAACCCTTTATGAACCAAGCACCAAATGGCATTGAGGTCTCTTATCCTTTAACCATATTTGCAGCTTTAACCTTCTGGATGAATATCCTGATTATTAAATTCGGTTGGGTAAACTACGCTTTGGGAGTGCTGTGGTCGCTCTCTGTAGAAGAAGTTTTTTACTTTGTTTTTCCATTATTGTGCTTACTTACGCGTAGTAATAAGGTCTTTGTTGCTGTACTAATTGGCGTAATTTTATATGGGCCTTATTTTAGGTCTTTGCATTTTGGAGAAGAAAGCGGTGCCTATTTATATCATTATTTTTCAAGTTTTGATGGTATAGCAATTGGCTGTTTAACTGCCATTTTCTCTCATAAATATCAGCCAAATTGGCCCTATAAAAAACCTCTTTCATGGTTAATTATTTTGAGTATGACCGCTCTATATTTATATGCACCAATTAAAGAAGTCAGTACATGGGGTATCAGCTTATTTGCTTTTGCTACAGGCTTACTTATTTTGTGTTTTCAGCATCCTTCCGAACCGCAAGCGCATAACCTATTTACCAAAGTGATGGTCTGGTTAGGGCAAAGAAGTTACGAAACTTATTTGTTTCATCTGGTTGTATTGGGCCTTATGAAGGTTGCTTTTATTCCGGCCCAAACCGACTCTAGCATCAAAATTATGCTTTTAATTGGCTATTTGGTTCTGACTTTTATCATCAGCGCAGCGATTGAAAAATATTATTCCACACCGCTTAACAGCTACATTCGAAAGGTTTTTATTAAAGACAAATCATAAAAATAAGCCCCTTTAAAATAGGGGCTTATTTAATTAAGCGATCAACATGGTTTCATCTTCTTGTTTAAAAGGATTAGGCCAGTTCTGCCAAACTTGTGGTCCTAAAGCCATTTCTTCATCACTTAACAAGCAGCGATCCAAGCGTTGTATTAAAGCTTGCTCATCCATTTGCATACCAATTAAAACCAGTTCCTGACGTGCATCTCCTGTGCGTGCATCCCAATTTTTCTTAATTTCTTCAATGCTGGCTAGGTCACTCGGCCAGTCTTCTTCTGCAACGGCGGCCCACCAATAACCTGCCAAGCCGTGTCGAGCCATTGCACCTGCTTGTGACCATGAATAGGCCAATGTCGGTTCGGCAGCCAACCAGAAAAAGCCTTTAGAACGCACGACTCCCGGCCATTCAGCCTGAACCAAATCATAAAAACGCTCTGGATGGAAAGGTCGACGCGCACGGTAAACAAAGCTACTGATTCCATATTCTTCAGTCTCAGGGGTATGCTCGCCGCGTAACTCTTTTAACCAACCTGGTGCTTGTGCAGCTTCATCAAAATCGAAGAGCTGTGTATCTAAGATTTTATCTAAGGCAATCTTTCCAAATTGAGCAATTTCAATTCGGGCACGCGGGTTTAATGTTTTTAAAATTGCGATAAGCTGGTCTTGCTGAGCCTGATCAATCAAATCAATTTTATTCAGCACGATTACATCACAAAACTCGATTTGATCAATAAGAAGATCGACTACAGTTCTTTCATCTTGCTCACCTAATGATTCGCCACGTTGTTGTAGGGAGTCAACTGAACTGTAATCTTTAAAGAAATTAAAAGCATCGACTACCGTGACCATGGTGTCGAGTCGAGCGTACTCATTGAGTGAGTTTCCATCTTCATCTTCAAAGGTAAAGGTTTCTGCCACAGGTAACGGTTCTGAAATGCCAGTTGACTCAATGACTAACTGGTCAAAGCGCCCTTCATCGGCTAAACGTCTCACCTCAATCAGTAAATCTTCTCGTAACGTACAGCAGATACAGCCATTACTCATTTCAACCAGCTTTTCATCCGTTCTTGAAAGCTCTGCCCCACCTTCGCGTACTAATGCCGCATCAATATTCACCTCAGACATATCATTGACAATCACGGCAATACGGCGGCCTTCACGATTATTTAAAATATGGTTGAGTAATGTGGTTTTTCCTGCACCCAAAAAGCCTGATAAAACAGTGACGGGAAGCTTGGCAAATGAGTTGGCGATTGCAGTGCGCATGGCTTGATCTCTTCGAATAATATTTAAACTGATCATGGCTGGCCATCTAGGTATGGCCAGATCACAGGCGTAATCTATTTCTAAACCACAATAATGTTATGTTATAACATAACTATTGATCAAGTTTTTATTCCGCTTTTGTTTAAATCAATTTACTTAGTCGTTGAAAAAATTGCTTTTATAGTCCCTGACAAATTGAGGTTCTATAGTGATGGTCAGGCCCCCATGCACGGAATCCTTGGCTATCAATATGGATTTGTCCTGAAGCATAAACACCTAGTCCCATATTAAAAGCTTGGCCTTTTGTGGCCCAAAACTGACAAAGTTTGGTTTTAGTTTGCTGAATATTGAACTGGTCTAAATCACTCGGCTGTTCTGGCCCAATTCTAAAATCAAGCGCTGCATTAAAGACATGTCGGGAAGCATCAGCACCACCTGCACAGCGGTTTAGAGACAACGCTCGGTAGACCGAAGTCACTTCAAAATCATTAATTACGCCATCATCAACTAACGCTTTTAAAATGCTAAGCGTCGGAACAATATTGGACCAAATCTCCCGTGGTGGCACCGCGTAAGGCTCAACTCCACATTTTTGCCAATCGCGAGCTGAGCTTAATAATTCATGGTCTGGCACTAAATCTGCAAGTCCCTTTTGCTTAAGAAATTGCTTGTAAGCTTGTACAGCCTGTCGATGGTCTGCTGAAGCTAACCACGCAACATACGCCTCGGGTTGAGGCTTTATTTTGACTACTGTTTTTGTAGGTTGAGGTAAAGAGGTCCGGGTGTGCAGAGGGGTTGTTGGCTTGGGTGTTTGAGTGCTACATGCTGTGAGAGATAAGAAAATTAAACCGAAATAACGCTTCATAAATATGCTCTATCTTCACCAAAAATGGGAAAATTGCTCATCATTAAATTAATGAAATGTTATATTATAACAATAATAAAATCCTTTAATTTCTGTTGCTAAATTTTAAAAATAAAAAAGGACGCCTGTCAGACGCCCTTTTTAGATACAACTCAATAATTTATTAAATATCTGCTTCTAAGGCAGGTACAGACTGCTCAGCTTTTAATTTTCGGCGTTTAAATTGGTAAGCCACCATCAAACACAAGATCCAGCCAGGAATCATCATGACCGCAACACGCATATCTGGTGTTAAAGACATCACGACCAAAATACCCAGCATAAACAGTATGCATAGATAGTTGCTAAACGGATACATAAAGCTAGGGAACTTCGTTGTTTGCCCTTGGCGCTGCATATATTTGCGGAATTTTAAATGCGTCCATGAAATTACAACCCAGTTAATTACAATCGCTGCAACCACCAGCATCATGAGTAAACCAAATGCTTTTTCAGGGAAAATATAATTTAACAGTACACATAAAATAGTGACTGCCGCAGAAAGGATCACTGCATTGGTTGGAATACCGCGTTTATTAATACGTGCAAATACTTTTGGTGCATTTCCTTGTTGCGCAAGGCCTAACAACATACGGCTACTGCAATAACTTGTCCCGTTATAAACTGAAACAGCAGCAGTCAAAATGACAAAGTTTAATAACGTTGCAATGCCTTGGCTATCTAAAGAAGCAAAGACCATTACAAACGGACTTCCGCCTTGTGCCATCTGGTTCCATGGGAACAGCGAGAATAAAACAAAAAGCGTCGCAATATAGAAAATCAAAATACGATAAATAATTTGATTCACAGCTTTAGGTAAAGTTTTATCAGGGTCACGTGCTTCAGCTGCAGTAATACCGAAAAGCTCAATACCACCAAAAGCAAAAATAATGACCGCCATTGCCATCACTAAGCCTTCAACACCGAACGGGAAGAAACCGCCAAGTGCCCAAAGGTTTGAAATGCTTGCCTGTGGACCTGCTGTGCCTGTTGCAAGTAGATATGAACCAAAGCCAATCATTGCAAGAATTGCTAAGATTTTGACAATAGAAAACCAAAATTCCATTTCGCCAAAAAACTTAACGTGTAGCAAATTAATGCCGTTAATTAAGACAAAGAAGGCTAAAGCAGATGCCCACGTCGGGATTTGCGGCCACCAATATTGAATGTAAAGACCAATTGCGCTTAGTTCTGCCATACAGACGAGTACATTGAGTACCCAATAGTTCCATCCTGACATGAACCCTGCAAATGGTCCCCAATATTTGTAGGCAAAATGACTAAAAGATCCACTAACTGGCTCTTCTACCACCATTTCACCAAGCTGACGCATCATTAAAAAAGCAATAAATCCTGCAATGGCATAACCGAGGATGACCGATGGACCTGCTAATTTAATCGATTGTGATATACCAAGAAAAAGCCCTGTGCCAATCGCCCCACCCAATGCAATAAGCTGGATGTGCCGATTACTCAAACCATGTTTCAGGTTTCCTTGCTCTTGTGCTGACATATGATTATTCTCATCCGTGTCACGTAATTTTTTTCCAATAAATTACGTATATCATAAATTGATCAAACTTTCATAGAGATTCATGAAAAAATAATTGCGTGACTTTTCTCATGACCGCGAATGAAAACAGAAAATACAAGAAATGACAATTATTATGAAATGTGTAATTAAATTATGTATTGCGTAATTTGATGAATTCAGTATTATAGAGACATGAAGCAATTGGTTGTGCTCGGTCTATATCAAACTCATAAGACAAAAGATGATCTAAGCAAAGGTTAAAACTTATTGAGTAGCTCAGTCCTAGACCGAACTTTTATTTGTATAAGACCCGAGATAAAGACAAGGAAGCGAAAATGGAACAAAAACTAAACTCTTTTATTGAAGTTTCACCTCAATCAGATTTCACTATTCATAATTTGCCTTACGGTGTTTTTAGCAGAGCTAACGAAAGTGAGCGTCAAGTTGGTGTAGCTATTGGTGATTGGGTGATTGATCTCGCTGCTCTTGAAAAGCACGGTCTTTTAAAACTTTCAGAACAAGACACATACTTTAACCAGCCTACACTCAATAAATTTATCGAGTCTGGCAAAGCCAACTGGTCAAAAGTTCGTAAAACACTACAGTCTCTTCTCTCGGTTGAAAATTTAACGCTTCAAGAAAATGAAGCATTGCGTCAGGAAGTTTTGGTTAAGCAAGACAGCGTTACGTTGCATTTACCACTTCAAGTGCCTGGTTATACCGATTTCTATTCTTCTAAAGAACATGCAACCAATGTGGGATGTATGTTCCGCGACCCTAAAAATGCTTTACTGCCAAACTGGACTGAATTGCCTGTTGGTTATAATGGTCGTGCTAGCTCTGTGGTAGTCAGTGGCACTCAAGTCGTGCGTCCATCTGGACAAATTAAACTTCCCAATGAAGAGCGCCCAGTTTTCTCAGCGACACGTAAACTCGATTTCGAACTTGAAACAGCATTTGTTATAGGTAAACCAACCGAGCTTGGCCAGCCGATCTCGATTGAAAATGCTTGGGACCATATTTTTGGAATGGTATTACTCAATGACTGGTCAGCACGCGATATCCAACAATGGGAATATGTGCCTTTAGGCCCTTTCAATTCAAAATCATTTGCTAGTGCCATCTCACCTTGGGTAGTTACACTTGAAGCACTTGAGCCTTTTAAAGTGGAAGGCCCAAAACAAGAGCCTAAACCTTTAGCGTATTTACAAGAAAATATCGCGAATAGTTATGACATTAATTTGAGTGTTGAAATTCAAAGCCCGAAATCGGCACAAGCTGACGTGATTTGCCAAACTAATTTCAAATATATGTACTGGTCTATGGCTCAGCAGCTCACTCACCACACCATTGGCGGCTGTAACGTTCAGGTTGGTGATTTAATGGGTTCAGGTACTATTTCAGGTTCTACACCAGATTCGTATGGCAGCTTGCTTGAGCTTACATGGAACACCACCAAGCCTTTAACACTTGCCAATGGTGAAACTCGTGGTTTCTTGCAAGACGGCGATACACTCATTATGAAAGGTCACTGTGAGAAAAATGGTATTCGCATTGGCTTCGGTGAAGTTCGAAATACAGTCCTTCCTGCATTAAATTTCGATTTTGCAGAAACTTCGGAGCCTGACTATGAAGCTGTATAGTTACTTTCGTAGCTCTGCAGCCTACAGAGTACGGATTGGTCTAAACATTAAAGGATTAGCTTATGAGACTGTTCCAGTTCATCTGGTAAAAAACGAACAGCAAAGCGAAGACTATTTAAAGTTAAACCGTAGTGCTCTAGTTCCGACTTTAATTGACGGCGATTTAACCTTGTCTCAATCGTTAAGTATTTTGGAATATCTAGATGAACAATATCCAGAAACCAAATTACTTCCAAGTGATGTGCAAGAGAGAGCAAAAGTTCGCGCTTTTGCTCAAGCAATCGCTTGCGATATTCATCCATTAAATAACTTACGCGTACTGAAATATTTAAAAAATGACTTAAATGTTTCAGATGAGCAGAAAAATTATTGGTATCAGCACTGGATTATTGAAGGCTTTCAAAATCTCGAACAGCAACTTCAAGATTCAAATGGACAATTTTGCTTTGGACAACAAGCAACAATTGCCGATTGCTGTCTGATTCCACAGGTCTACAACGCGAAACGCTTCAAGATTGATTTATCTGCGTTTCCAAAAATTGAATCGATTTATCACCATTGTTTGTCTATCCCAGCCTTTTATAACGCGGCGCCAGAACAACAACCAGATTGGGAATAGTAAAAAGGAGTTTTAATATGACATTTGCCATTAAAAAAATACATCACGTTGCATATCGTTGTAAGGATGCGAAAGAAACTGTTGAGTGGTATAAAAAAATGCTCAACATGGACTTTATTTTAGCTTTTGCTGAGGACCATGTGCCGTCAACTAAAGCCTTTGACCCATATATGCATTTATTCTTAGATGCTGGTCAAGGCAACGTTTTGGCATTTTTTGAATTGCCAACTCAACCAGAAATGGGCCGAGACGAAAATACGCCTCAATGGGTACAACATATTGCTTTTGAAGTTGAAGACTTAAATGCGTTGATGGCTGCCAAGCAACATTTAGAAGAAAATGGCGTGAAAGTCTTAGGTGTGACTAACCATGGCATTTTCCACTCAATTTACTTCTTTGACCCAAATGGCCATCGTTTAGAACTAACTTATAACGATGCTCATGCTGAAGAAAAAATTGCAAAAATTACAGAAGAAATGAAAACTGAAATGCTAGAGGAATGGAGCAAAACCAAACGCGCTCCGCACCATACTCATTTCTTGCATGAAGAAGAGTTAGGAACCTAATTTTTAAAGAGCGTAATAAAAAATCGGCATTGATTAGAATTGTTTTAAGAGCAGTTCTATATCAATGCCGATTTATATTATTTAAAACCGCTAAATTTCTAGAAAATTGCGCTATAAATAAGAGCATGGTGATTTTAGAAAATTGTTGGTTATTAAACATGTCAATTTCGCTAATAGAAAAAGGTGATTTCTATTTTTCACTAGGCTCAGGCATGATGTAAAACGCGCCAATTTCAATTTATGTTTTGATCGTCACTGTTTAACAGCTGAAGTAAATTTATTAAGGGTATTTAAATGATTGAAGAAAAAGTATCTGGGGGGGTTCAATCACTTGAAGTCGGTTTATCTGTACTAAACGCCCTTTTAGAGCACAATCAACCTATTATTCTCAAAGATCTATCGAGCAAGCTCGAAATGCATCCTGCCAAGGTTCACCGCTATCTGGTCAGCCTTATTCGTATGGAATATGCAAAACAGCTTGATGACGGACAATATGCTTTAGGTGATCAGGCATGGCGCTTAGGTCTCAACTGTGTCCAGCATAGCGACACACTACAGCTGGTACAGCATTTAATTTATGACCTACAAAACAAAATTGGTTGCGGTATACAAATTAGTAAATGGTCACCAAAGGGCCCTGTCGTGGTTCAATCGATTGAATCAAACCACCCTATTTCAATTGTGACTAAAGTCGGCTCGATTATGCCTTTAGTCAATTCTGCTGCGGGACGTCTATTTGCTTCTTATCTTCCAGAACATTTTGTTCGTCCCTTAATGGAAGCGGAATGGCAAAAGCATCAAGAACTTGGTCTGCACATCGCACCGCAAAACTGGCAAGCATTTACAGAGCTTAAAGACACCATTCGCCAGCAACAAATGTCGGCAGCGAAAGGTGATTTACTGACGGGAATTAATGCGGTAGGTTTACCTGTATTTAACTCAAACCAGAGCATTGAGTTTTGTATTGTCGCACTGGATAGTGAAATGTTTTTACCAGTCGACCCTCACAGTAAAACGATTGAAATCTTGAAAAATGAAGTGCAGCTCATCAATCAATATATTAAAAGCCGCTAATCAATAGCCATAAAAAAACCAAGAGATCAAACTCTTGGTTTTTTAAGATCAGGAATAAAGCTCAGCTTATTTATTTAGTTTCTAAAACACCACGGCGAATCTGGTCACGTTCAATCGACTCAAATAATGCCTTGAAGTTACCTTCACCAAAGCCATCATCATCTTTACGTTGAATAAATTCAAAGAAAACTGGACCAATCATGTTTTCAGAGAAAATTTGCAATAACAGTTTCTTCTGACCATCTTTAGTGTTGCCATCTAACAAAATACCACGCTGTTTTAACTCTTCAGTCGGCTCACCATGATCAGGTAAACGTTCTGGTAGCATTTCATAATAGGTATTTGGCGGTGGTGTCATAAATTTCAGACCGAGACCTTTTAACTTATCCCAAGTCGAGATTAAGTCATCACAAATAAACGCGATATGCTGAATACCTTCGCCATTAAAGTCAGATAGGAACTCTGCAATTTGGCCGTTTCCTTTGTCAGAGTCTTCGTTTAACGGAATACGGATCTTACCGTCTGGCGCTGTTAATGCTTTAGACGTTAAACCTGTATATTCACCTTTAATATCAAAGTAGCGAATTTCTTGGAAGTTAAAGATTTTTTCATAGAAGTTTGCCCAATACTCCATACGGCCTTTGTAGACGTTATGAGTTAAGTGGTCAATCTCGTTTAAGCCTGCCCCTACTGGACGTTTCTCGGCATCATCAAAGAAAACAAAGTCATTTTCATAAATATCACGGTCAACTAAAAAGATTGGCATACCACCAATACCTTTAATTGCCGGAATGTTGAGCTCCATTGGCCCAACTTTTGAATACATTGGTTCAGCACCAAGCTCTACTGCTTTTTGGAAAGCCTTTGCTGCATCACGTGTTTTGAAACCCATCGCACAAGCAGATGGACCATGTTCATTAAAGAAGAATGAAGCATAAGATTCTGGCTGATAATTCAGGATAATATTGATATTTCCTTGACGCCATAAGTACGCTTCTTTCGATTTATGCTTGGCTACTTTTGAAAAGCCGATTGTTTCAAAAACTGGATCTAATTCATTTTCTTTTGAAACAAACTCAATAAATGCAAAACCGCATAATTCTAATGGGTTCTCTAAAATATCCATCTAGTTTCCCTCTGGTGATTACCTGTTCCGTTTATCTCTATTGCTGATGAACTCAGCTCCTTTCTCTATAGAATACGTAATCATTAGGTGAGTATTTGAACCGTCAAAATGCCTTAACCCAACGCATCCTATGAGAAAAAAACGAATCATTAAAATGAAGATATGATGAGCGTGGAGCCTTTGATGATTAATTTCCGTTCCATGTGGTGTTTATTTTCCATACACACTGTCCTTTGTTATCTAAAAGTACGATTGAGATTTTTCAATAAACCTTTAAAAATCGTCTTTTCCTAAAAATCATTTATAGATTTATGGAGACCAACATCCTTGTTGGATCTCCAATGGCCATTTACCTTGAATTAGATGCTACTAAAAACAATTAAATTATGCAATACATAACTTAATTATGAATTGCATAATTTTAGTAATCTTTTAATTTGCCTGTTTTTAAAATCAATTGTCATATTCGATATTCTGTTTATGATTCTTTATCTTCAAAAATCTCTCTTGCTTTGAGTTTGGAAAACTATGCTTTTAGTCAGCGCATGTTTAATTGGTGAACCTGTTCGATATGATGGTAAATCCTGCCCAAATACCCGACTTAAGCAGCTATTAATCAATAAAAAAGCCCATGCATTATGCCCAGAGCTATTAGGTGGTTTTACCACTCCCCGCTTACCCGCAGAAATTGTGGGAGGTACAGGTCAAGATGTGCTTGATGGCAAAGCAAAAATTACCGATTCATCTGGTTTAGATGTGACAGCTTTATATTTAAAAGGTGCTTACCGCACTCTAGAAATTGCTCGGCAAATAAAAGCAACTTGTGTGGTTTTAAAAGAGAATAGCCCATCTTGTGGTAGCCAAAAAATTTATAATGGTACTTTTCAAGGTGAGAAAATTACGGGAGTTGGAATCACCACAGCACTTTTGCAGCGCCATGGCTTTGAAGTAATTTCTGAAAACGAGATTGAAGATTGGTTAGTAGAACATCCTCTTTAATCATTGTCTGCTCAATCAAAATCCTCTTAATTGTTTTCTAAAATGGAAACAGAAGGCACTCAATATACAAGCCACTAAATAGCTTATGGCAGCCATCCACCAGAAACCATAAATTCCCATCGCAGAAATCGAGATATCTTGCCAATACAGTCCTTTGTAGGCCATCCACCAACCACCGCCTAATCCGAAACATAACACCACGACCAAGAAAATCAGCATTGGTAAAATCGACACATCCCAACAACGCAACAAAGAGGTCAATAACGTCATTAAGCCATCTAGAAAGTGAGACAGACACACAATCAACAACAACGATGCAGCCAAAATCTGAACAGCCAAATCATCTGAATATAACGTGACAATTAAATCCCGTTCCAACCATAAACACAGGGACAAACTGCCACTCACTGCCATAATCACCCATATACTTTGTCTGGCAATTTTGTTCGCTTCTTGCATGTTCCCGCTGCCCATAGATCGTGACACCAAAATGCTATAAGCCGAGGCAATTGACGAAGGAAAAATAAACATGAAGCCGCCAGTACTCGCGACAATTTGATGTGCCGCTGACACCACACTCCCAAAAGGCAAAATCAGAATAGCAACCGAACAAAATGCAACGACGTCCATCAACGCCATGATCGCAGTCGGGATACCTATTTTTAAAATCATACGCAGACTTTGGCGGCTATCTTCAACTGACTGTTCGGGATGCTCAATAAAGATGTATCTTTTCTCCAGAAAAAACAGGTAGTAAACAGCCAACATAAACCACCGTACAATGAGAGTAGCTAACAAAGCCCCTATGGCACCGAGTGGCGGAATTGAAAATAAAGCGACACCATAAATCAAAAGATAGGACAAAATAATTTTAAGAATGAAGAAAATGCTATCTGATAGTAAAACCTTATGCGCATTTTCAGTGACCTGAGATAAAGCTGTAAATAAGCGCATCAGTAAATGGGCAGGTAAAATAAATACCAAAGCCCAAATACAGTTTTTAGTAATTGAAACAACATGTTCCGATGCACCAAACAATTTGGGCAAATCACGGAACAAGTAGAGCAAGCCAATACTTAGCAATGCCGAACATAACATTAGCCAGATGCCTTGAATAAAAATTTGACGAATGCGTGGTATGTTATGGCAACCATAAGCTTCTGAGAGCTTGAGCATCACACCTTGCAGAATCCCCATACCAATGACATAAACCACTGTATATAAAGATAAGGTCACCGATAATGCTGCTACATGATCGTTACTAAAATGCCCTACATAAGCAATATCAACCAATCCACTTAAAACTAGAATTAAATTGCTTGAGAGCATGGGAATAAATAATTTAAAAATCTGATTCATCAAGGAAATGCCTTATTTTTCTTTACGATTTATACTCATATTCACGTTATTTTTAGTGCATCAATTCAAAGCAAAAGACATACCAGTTCTAGCTTTAGCTCCCCTAAAATATGCTTTAAATAAAAAGGCCAAACTATTCGTTTGGCCATCTTTCCTAATGAATGTTGTTTATACAGTTATTCTTGTTTGTGTTTACTTACCCAATAAGTCGCAAGCGCTGGCCCAGAAATATTATGCCAAAGACTGAAAATTGCGCTTGGTACAGCTGTAATCGGAGAAGCAGCAAAATGGACTGCTGCAAGTGCAACACCTAAGCCTGAGTTTTGCATCCCCACCTCAATAGCAATCGCCTTACTGTCCGCATAAGGTAATTTAAAGAAACGCGCTGCGGTAAAACCTAATAAATATCCAAGCCCATTATGTAAAATCACCACAGCCAAAATAAGCAAACCCGACTGTAAAATTGCTGCTTTGCTTCCACCAATAATCGCGGCCACAATCGCTACAATTGCAATGACCGAAACTAAAGGCATGACTTGAATATAAGATTCGACCTGACGTTTAAGCCATGTTCTTAAAATCAAACCAATCACAATAGGCAGTAGCACCACCTGCAAAATCGAAATAAACATCGAGGCTGCATCAATCTTTAGCCATTGGCTGGCAAGCAGATAGAAAATCGCAGGGGTTAATATCGGTGCCAAAAGTGTTGATACCGATGTACAGGCCACCGATAAAGCCACATTGCCTTTAGCCATATAGGTAATTACGTTTGACGCCGTTCCCCCTGGGCAACAACCCACCAAAATGACCCCAACCGCAATTTCAGGCGGTAAATTAAATAATTTACATAGAGCATATGCTAAGCCCGGCATTACGACAAACTGCGCTACCACGCCAATCAATACCGCTTTAGGGCTTTGTAATACACCTTTAAAGTCGTCTACAGTCATGGTCATTCCCATGCCAAGCATAATAATGCCCAAAATCCATGGAATGTACGCTTTGAGCCAGACAAAAAGTTCAGGCTGCCATAGTGCCAATGCTGCAAAAACAATCACCCATAGGGCAAAAGTTTTTTGAATAAATTGGGTAAAGCGCAGGAATGCATCCATACTTTCTATCCCTAAAAATTAAAATATGAAAGTTAAAAACTAGAGCAATATACTTAAAACTCGCTCAACAGATCAGTCGACTGAATACGGACAACACCTTGCTGCTGCATGGTTTGCCAAGCTTGTTCTAAAGAACCATTCAGATCAATCCCTTTACAAGCATCTTCAACCACTAAAGTTTTAAAACCTTGCTTAACTGCATCTAAAGCAGTCCATGCTACACAAAAGTCCGTAGCAATTCCGACCACATAAACCGTATCAATACCGCGCTCTTTTAGATAACCTGTTAAACCCGTCGTTGTAGAGTGATCAGCTTCTATAAAAGCCGAGTAGCTATCAATATGAGCATGAAAGCCTTTTCGGATAATCAGTTGAGCTGTCGGAATATTTAAATCAGGATGAAACTCGGCATCTTGAGTACCTTGTACGCAATGCTTAGGCCAAAGCACCTGCTGTCCATAGTCGAGTTCAATGGTTTCAAATGGCTGCTTACCCAAATGATTGGCTGCAAAAGAGATATGATTATCCGGGTGCCAGTCCTGAGTCAGGACGACATTTTCAAAACAACCAGCAAGTTGGTTAATCGTTGGAATAATTATATCGGCATCGGCGACTGCTAAATTTCCACCCGGTGTAAAACCATTTTGTACATCAACTACGATTAAAACCGCATTTTGTGGTTGTTTATTCATTTTCATGTCATCTTCAATCCCAACTGGGAAATTGCATTCTATCTTGCCACAAAAAAAGCCCATATTAAGTAAGGCTCAGTCGAATCAAGCCGTATTGTTATGTTTACTGGGTATTCTTAGCGCGCAATAATGAAAACATCCTATCTTTTCCTCAAGTTTACATCGCGATTATCCGTTAGGCGTATTGTTCTTATGCGTCTGATCAGTCATAATTTGCATAATTGTCATTCAACAATCTGTTATTGTTAGAACTGGACAATCAAAATACTGCAACCATCCCACATTTTGTTTTTCTTACCTCAGATTCGGATGGATAAATAGGATATTTTTAAAAATGACTCAGCAAGCACAGACCATTCAAGGCTCAATCGTCGCAATCGTCACACCCATGTTGAAAGACGGCGGTGTAGATTGGAAGGGTCTTGAGAAGCTGGTTGAGTGGCACATAGAACAAGGTACAAACAGTATTGTAGCCGTCGGTACAACCGGCGAAGCCTCAACATTGAGCATGGAAGAGCACACACAGGTTATTAAAGAAATTATTCGTGTAGCCAATAAACGTATTCCAATTATTGCCGGTACTGGTGCAAACTCAACCCGTGAAGCAATCGAATTAACTAAAGCTGCTAAAGACCTCGGTGCTGACGCAGCTTTACTTGTAACACCATATTATAACAAGCCAACCCAAGAAGGCCTTTACCAACACTATAAAGCGATTGCTGAAGCTGTTGAATTACCGCTTATTCTCTATAACGTACCTGGTCGTACTGGCGTAGACCTTTCAAACGACACAGCTGTACGTTTAGCAGAGATCTCGAATATTGTTGGCATTAAAGATGCAACAGGTGACGTACCTCGTGGTAAAGCTTTAATTGAGGCATTAAACGGCAAGATGGCTGTGTACTCAGGTGATGATGAGACAGCATGGGAACTTATGCTTCTTGGCGCTGACGGCAACATCTCGGTTACTGCAAATGTTGCACCTAAAGCAATGAGTGAAGTATGTGCTGTTGCGATTGCCAAAGATGAACAACAAGCGAAGACGCTTAACAATAAGATTGCAAATTTACACAATATTCTATTTTGCGAATCAAACCCAATTCCTGTGAAATGGGCACTACATGAGATGGGACTGATTGATACTGGTATTCGTTTACCACTCACTCCTCTCGCTGAGCAATATCGCGAACCTCTCCGCAATGCCCTAAAAGATGCGGGAATTATTTAATAAGAGCAATTTATGATGCAATTACGTCTTGGTTTAGTCCTTGCAGTTTCAGCCTTAAGTTTAGCTGGTTGTGGTCGCTTCGCAATTAATAATCACTCTTTAGATTATAAAAATGCCAAGCAACTCGCCCCGCTTGAATATCCTGCCGATGCAACTGTACGACCAGCGACACCTTTGTATCCTGCACCAACTGTAGAACAGCGCGCTATCGATAACGCACCGAAGTTTGAAAACAAGCGTGGCAACCGCTATGCCCTGCCACGCCCTGAACAAACGCAAGGTAATGCGACACTAGATGCCTCTGCTCAAACGACGACTGCGCTTGGACGTCCTCAGCTTGTGACTGACGGTAATAAAAACCCGTTGTTAAAAGTTGATGGAAATACAGCCGAGATCTGGCAATACACCAAAGCTACGTTAAGTACTTTAAATTTCAACATCATCGCTCAAGGTAGTAATCAAGCGACGATTAAAGTAAATGACAATACTTATGTACTTAAACTTACTGGTGTAGGTTCTAGTCATACTCTTGCTCTTTTTAATGTAGATAACACTTTTGCAAGCCCAGATGTGGCTGCTGAAGTGCTAAACCAGATTTACCAAAATTGGCCAGCCTAGTCGTTTACTAGGCATTTTTTTTAAAAAGGTTCCCTCATGTTAAAACAAACCTTGCTCTATACTGGTAAAGCAAAATCTGTATATGAAACAGACAATGCCGACCATCTGATTTTAGTCTTTCGTGATGATGCCTCTGCGTTCAACGGCGAAAAAATCGAACAACTAGATCGTAAAGGCAAGGTGAACAACCGTTTTAACGCCTTCATCATGGAAAAACTTGCTGCTGCAGGTATTGAAACGCATTTTGAAAAATTGCTTTCTCCAACTGAAGTGCTTGTTAAAAAACTTCAAATGATTCCAGTTGAATGTGTAATTCGTAACTACGCAGCTGGTTCTCTATGCCGTCGCTTAGGTGTAGAAGAAGGTAAAGAGTTAACTCCTCCTACATTTGAATTGTTCTATAAAGATGACGGTCTAGGCGACCCAATGGTTAACGAATCTCAAGCGATTGCTTTAGGTTGGGCGACTGCTGAACAGTTAGAACAAATGAAAGTTTTAACTTATAAAGTAAACGATGTATTAAAAGCATTATTTGCTGAAGGCAACATGATTTTGGTGGACTTCAAGCTTGAATTCGGTGTTTTCCATGACCGCATCGTGCTTGGTGATGAGTTCTCTCCAGACGGCTGCCGTTTATGGGATAAAGACTCTAAGAAGAAACTCGACAAAGACCGTTTCCGTCAAGGTTTAGGCGGTGTTGTTGAAGCTTATGAAGAAGTTGCTGCTCGTTTAGGCGTAGATTTATCTGACATCTAATCAGTAAAACTTCATAAAAAAACCGGGCCAAAGCCCGGTTTTTTATATTCAGCGCCATGCGCCCCAAACAATGTAGACAGATTTGTCTATTTCAATAAATTAACACTTGCATAAGCTTAATTTAAAACACTAAAATCTAAAAAAACACAAAGCACTTCACAATAATTAAATTTAAAAACTAGGGTGAACCTATGGAATTATCTAAGCTTGAAAAGAGAGTAACGGGTCATCCAATCCATTTTGGTGAAAATCCTCTTGTCCTATTAAACAACTTTAGCACTACTGCCTTAAAACAAGGCTGGAGTCAGGCAGAGGTTGAATCTGTTATTGCTAAAGCCTCTCAAGGCGACTATATGGCGCTCATCCGTACTTTAAGAGCTTATACTTTTCTTTAATCTTGTTGTTGATGATCCAGCCATTGTGCATTCAATTTATAAAAAGACACATAAAGCTGTTATGAATAGACTAGATTTATCCTGAACACTGCCTTAACAATAAATAAAACAATAAATATAAGATATTTATTCAGTGAGGAGTAAATCTAATGGACCATGAAATAGAGGAAAAGAAAGTCGAGAAAACCTTAAGCTGGCGTGAAAAAATGGCAGTTGAAGAACATGAGAAACTGTCTCCCCGTTTAGTTTATGAAATTATCCGCCGTGATGGTGCCGAAGAGCTTGATCGTCCAACAACTGCACTGATCTTTTCAGGGATTGCCGCAGGTTTAGTCATCAGTTTTTCATTTGTATTTAAAGCGATTATTGCTGCTTATCTCCCAGCTGATGCAGTCTGGACCGATTTAATCACTAATGTGGGTTATACCATTGGGTTCTTGATCGCTATTTTGAGTCACATGCAACTCTTTACTGAGAATACTATCACCACAGTTGTGCCTTTATTTAATCCCTTTACTTTCGATAAATTACGAGCAGTGGGACGCTTATGGGGCATTGTGATTCTATGCAACATTATTGGAACAGCTTTGGCGAGTTTATTTTTCCTAACTACTCACCTGTTTACTCCAGATATTGACAAAGCATTGGATGAACTCGCACATCATGTGGGCTCCTTTTCTGCAACCCAGAATCTGCTTAAAGGCATTATGTCAGGTCTATTAATTGCAGCATTGGTCTGGATGTTGCCCTCGGTCAGTAATAAATTCCTGCTCATCTTTTTTATGACGTATTTGATAGGACTGGGTGACTTTACTCATGTAGTGGTTGGTTCTACAGAAATGTCCTACCTGGTCTGGCAAGGAGAAGCTTCTATTGGCAAGTATCTGTTTACTTTCCTCATCCCAACCACTATCGGCAATATTATTGGCGGTACAGGTGTGTTCACGCTACTGATTTATGGTCAGGTCACTGAAGAGCTGGAATAGCATAAAGCAGGAACTATTGTTCCTGCTGCCATCTGCGTTGCTGTAAACGCTCACCTTCAACCTCACGCTTATTTCTTGCAGACTCATAGAGTTTGGTTCCCTTCAACTCAGGCGGCAAATAGTCTTGCAGCACAAAGTGCTCTGGGTAGTCATGAGGATAGAGATAATTAATTCCATAGCCTTGCTGTTTCATAAGCTTGGTCGGCGCATTTCTCAAATGCAAAGGCACAGGTAAATTTGCCGTTTTTTCAGCAAGTTCCAAAGCCTTATTAATCGCTAAATAAGTACTATTACTTTTTGCACTCGTTGCTAGGTAAACCGCTGTTTGGCCTAGAATAATTCGAGCCTCAGGCATGCCCACCGCTTGTACGGAGCGGAAACACTCACCTGCAAGCAATAGCGCATTAGGGTTAGAATTTCCAATGTCTTCTGAGGCGGCAATCAGCATACGTCTTGCAATAAAAACCGGATCTTCTCCGCCTTTAAGCATACGAGCCATCCAATATAGGGTTGCATCTGGATCACTGCCCCGAATTGATTTAATAAAGGCAGAAACAAGGTCGTAATGCTGCTCGCCCGATTTATCATAACGCGCAATATTTTGTTGAGCGACTTTTACCACAACCGCATTGGTAATCGTGTTTTCAATTTCTGGTTCAAAAGTACTTGCGATCAAGTCCAGTAAATTAAGCGCTTTTCGAGCATCACCTGCTGCAAACTGAATGAGTGCATCATATTCTTCAATATGGATATAACGTTCTTTTAAGAATTTATCGCTTTGAAGTGCATTATTGAGTAATGTTTGAATTGCCTCACTGTCTAAACTATTTAAAGTATAGACCTGACAACGTGATAAAAGCGCACTATTCACTTCAAAAGATGGATTTTCAGTTGTCGCGCCTATTAACGTAATTTTGCCTTTTTCAACTGCACCCAATAAAGCATCTTGCTGTGATTTATTAAAACGATGAATTTCATCAATAAAAACTACAGGCGTCAGTAAATCACCACTTTCTGCAATTACTTCACGTAATTCTTTTACGCCCGTATTCAGCGCAGATAAGCTCACAAATGGACGGTCTATCGCCTGTGCCAAAAGTAAAGCAATTGTTGTTTTACCAACGCCTGGTGGACCCCAAAAAATAATAGAAGGCAAATGTCCCTGATCAATCATTTGACGTAAGGGCGCATGTTCACCTAATAAATGGTCTTGCCCAATAATTTCAGACAAGTCTCTTGGGCGCAGGCGTTCGGGAAGTGGAATATGGGTGTCTGACATCTCAAATGGCTTTATCGTCTTTTCACTATAGTCTATTGTGTCTCACAGAAATCTACAATTTGAATCTATGAGACACGTTCTTTATTTACAGGCGCTTGCTTAGCATTAAGAGGGTTTCTTACTCAGCTTGAGTAAACGCGCATTTGAGCCATCTTCAATCACCCAAATCGAACCATCTTGTGCTTCATGCAACCCACGAATACGTTTTTTCATATCCAATCTTTGCACTTCTTTCACGGGCTTATGCTCTAAATCCACCACAATAATCGCTTCGGAAGATAACCCACCAATTAAGGCTTTATTTTGCCATGCAGGAAATTGCTGACCACGATAAATGATCATACTTGATGGAGAGATAACAGGAGTCCAGTCAATTTCGGGTGCTTTAAACTCTGGGCGAGTGTGATGGTCTGGAATAGGTTGGCCCGAATAATGGTCTCCATTTGAAACGATTGGATAACCGTAATTTTCACCTTTGGTAATAATATTAAGCTCATCACCACCTTTAGGCCCCATCTCAACCACCCATAGCTGTCCTTGGCGGCCAAAAGCCATACCTAACGGGTTACGGTGTCCCAGTGACCATATTTCAGCAGTGACCCCGCCTTGCTTATAAAAAGGGTTACCTACAGCCGCGGTGCCATCCTCATTTAAACGCAAGATTTTACCTAAGTTACTTTTCATGTTTTGGGCAGGATCAAACTTTTGTCGCTCACCTGAACTGACCCACAGCTTACCATCTGTACCAAAAAGCATTCGATGTCCGTAATGGCCTTGCCCTGAAACTTTGGGTACTTGCTGCCAAATCTGCTTTATATCGTTAAGTTTTGGCTGATTAGGATTAGATAAATCTAGTTTCGCACGTGAAATCACTGCGCCAGATCCACCTTGCCCTTTTGTAGCATAGCTGAGATAAACCCAATGATTCTTGGCAAAGTCAGGGTGTAAAATGACATCTCCTAAACCACCCTGTCCTCCATAGTTCACCGCTGGAACACCTTGCACGTCCAACATTTGCTTATTTTTTGGGTTAAAAATTTTTAATTTACCTTGCCGTTCGGTCACTAATAAACGCTGATCAGGCAGACTGGTCACAGCCCAAGGCTCATTAAAATGTGAGACTGCTTCAACCTGATAAGTTTGTTTGATGGCAACAGACCGATCTGCTTTTGCAGTCGTATTTTGCTCAGGATTTTTTGAATTGGTATTATTAGACCCACAGGCCATTAACAAAAAAAAGCTACTACATAATAAGGGGACTGCTAATCGTCTCATCATTTTTATCTCCTTTGTTTTTATTGTTATATTACGGAGATGAGCAAAAAAATTACGATAAAAGTGTTACTTTATTATACGCTGTAATCAAACATTCTCTTTTAAGACTAAATTAGCGCACCCAGCGTACAATATAATCTTCAAGATCATCTTCATGGACATCAACTTCAGAAATACAACGTCCTGCAACTGACTTTTTCGCTTTAACCACGCTTTGTCTCGAACCCGTATTTAAATAATGCCAAGAAGGTAAATTCTTGCCTTCATTCAAGCGCTTATAGGCACAGCTTGATGGCAACCAGTGGATTGTTTTTAAAGACTCTACCGTTAATTGTAGGCAGTCAGGTACTTGCTGCTGACGATTCGGATAATCCGTGCAACGCCCTGTACCACAATCAAGTAACTTACAGGCCACTTTGGTATAAGCCACCTCATGCGTATCTTCATCTTCTAGTTTTACCAGACAGCACAAACCACAGCCATCACATAAAGCTTCCCACTCAGCCTGAGTCAGTTGCTCTAACGGATAGTTTTTCCAAAAGAGTGGTCGAAGTGAGGTCTCGGTAGACATAATCTTTTAACAGCTGATGAGATAAAACGATGTATCAGTATAGCATTGAAGTGGTCTGTACTAAAAAAGAAGCTGTATTTATGACATCACAAAATGATTGTTTAATATACATTTCAACCACATAAACGACACATTCCGAGTAAAAAACACGCTATATAGTTAAATGACAATGAAAAATAAGGAGGACAGCATTATGTTCCGTTGGGCGATAATTTTTGCAGTAATTGCACTCATTGCCAGTCTATTAGGGTTTGGTGGTGTTGCAGGGCTATCTAAAGACTTTGCCGTGATTTTATTAGTTGTAGCTGTAATTCTAGCTGTAATTGGGTTCATTTCTCGAGGCCGAACTTAATTTAATCATGATCACATAAAAAGAAGGAACTGGTTTCCTTCTTTTTTATTGCTTATAGCTTTGTATCTTTTTCTTTTGATGTAGATTTTTACATAGTTATTTATTTTAGTTCTTAATTTTTATGCTTTAATCAAGCGTATTTAAATCGATTTAAATTTCAGGATTAATGTCATGAGTACTGCAATTAAAACCCGTGAAATTCAATATACTGCACCAGATGGTAGCCATTTAATTGGTTACTTTGCGGCTCCAGATAGCGAAACACCTGTTGCGGGTGTGATTGTTGCTCCTGAGTGGTGGGGACGTAACGAATATACAGAGCAACGCGCACGTGAACTTGCTGAGCACGGCTATGCTGCGCTTGCAATTGATATGTATGGTGATAAAAAAGTTACAACCACCGCAGCTCAAGCCTATGAATGGATGATGCAGACATTTGAAGAGTTAGACACGGTGACTGATCGTGCCAATGCTGGGCTTCAAACTTTAGCTGCTCTGCCGGAAGTAAACAGTGAAAAAATTGCCGCTGTCGGTTACTGCTATGGTGGTAAAGTCGTATTAGATCTTGCGCGTTCAGGTGCTCCACTAAAAGCAACTACAACTTTCCATGGCACATTAACGCCTAAAGCTCCTGCTCAAAAAGGCGACATTCAAGGTGAAGTTTTAGTTCTACATGGTGAATTAGACAGTATGGTCACCTTAGAAGATGTTGCTAATTTTGAAAAAGAGATGCAAGCTGCTGAGGTTAAACACGAAGTAGTGGTTTTAGAAGGTGCTAAACATGGCTTTAGTAACCCGCTTGCCGATGAAAGAGCCAAAGCGAACGGTGTAGACCTTGGCTACAGCAGCGAAGCGGAAAAACAAGGCCTTGCTAAAATGTACGCTTTATTAGATCGTACGCTAAAATAAAAGAAGCAAATTTGGAGCAAATGATTTTTTTGCATTTGCTCCCTTAAATGTTTATGACTTTGCAATATTTTTACTGTATTTTTTAAACCATACTTCAATAACTATACTCCCGTTGAGCTAGAGCAAAGCCTAGTCTTATTTCCCGCACTCGGGGTTTAATGGAATAACATGAGAGGATACAACAATGACTGACAAGAAATGTCCGTATTGCGAATTTGATGAATATGACATCATTGATAAGAATGAATTTGCTGTAATTTTGCCTGATTCTAATCCGTTATCTAAAGGCCACTGTGTAGTAACACCACTGCGCCATGTTAGTTCTTTTTTTGACATTACGTCTAAAGAACATCAAGGCTTACTGACACTTCTTGAAATTGCCCGTCATGAGACACAGCTTCGCCATCAGCCAGATGGCTTTCATATTGGTTTTAATGATGGTGAAGTTTTTGGAAAAACTTCAGATCATTTCCACATTCATGTCATTCCTTACTATAAAAACCAACCGTTGAAACTTGATCAACGTTGGGGTGTACAAAAGGATTAATCCTTTTTACCCATAGAACAGGGACTAAATTTTTGATGTAGTCCCTGTTTTCATATGTCCATTTTCTTCGTTTGCTTTAAACAAAATTTCACCCAAATTTCAGCTATAATTTAGCCCTTACTTTTCTTCTATAGCTGTTCATGCCTGAATTTTCTTTTTCTGATGCCCTCTTAAACTGGTTCGATCAACATGGTCGTCACGATTTGCCTTGGCAAGTTGCCGATGATCCGTACAAAGTTTGGGTTTCTGAAATTATGCTACAGCAGACTCAGGTAAAAACGGTCTTGCAATATTTTGACCGCTTTATGGAGCGCTTCCCGACTGTAGAAGCTTTAGGTCATGCAACTTGGGATGAAGTAGCCCCTTTTTGGGCTGGCCTCGGTTACTACGCTCGTGCACGCAATTTGCATAAAGCGGCTGGTCTTGTCACGCAGCAAGGTAAATTTCCTGAAACGCTAGAAGAATGGATTGCGTTACCTGGCATTGGTCGCTCTACCGCAGGCGCGCTCATGTCTTTAGGTTTACGTCAGTACGGCGTCATCATGGATGGCAACGTGAAACGCGTCTTAGCTCGTTTCTTTGCCATTGAAGATGACTTAAGCAAACCACAGCACGAGCGTGAAATGTGGAAACTGGCTGAAGAGCTTTGCCCTACACATCGCAATCATGACTACACTCAAGCGATTATGGATCTCGGCGCAACCATTTGTACGCCTAAAAAACCGCTATGTTTATATTGTCCAATGCAAGCTCACTGTCAGGCTTATCAGCAAGGGTTAGAACAAGAATTACCTTTTAAAAAACCGAAAAAAACACCGCCTGTTAAAACAGCAGATGTTCTTATTATTCAGTGCGAAGGTGAATGGTTCTGGCAACAACGTCAAGCTCATGGTCTATGGGGCGGTTTATTCTGTTTACCTATTTTAGAAAATGAACATGAACGACTGAGCATAAGCCAGCAATATAAATTACAGCCTCAAGCACAAACTTTTCAGATCAGCCATAGCTTCACTCATTTCACATGGTTACTTAATGCTCATGTGTTCCACGTGGAACCTGATCAAAAAGAACATCTGGCTATTGAACTTGAAGGTCAATGGTTGAGTCCGGAACAAGCCATTGCCAAAGGTGTTCCAACCGCTATGAAAAAATTGATCTCAACAAGCCGTTCATGACATAGTGAGTAAAATAATTTTGATATGGCTGTGACAGGGAGTATTTTGTGCGACGTTTTGTTTCTCATTTCTCACTTGGTTTTCTGATTATTCTTTTGGCTGCCTGTGCCAGTGCACCTAAAAAACCTGCCCCACTTCCACCTGCTCAAGTCATCAAACTCAAAAGTATGCAGCTTCCAAGTCGACTACCTGTACCTGTAAAAGGTATTGACCGTGATGAATTAAAAGACACATGGGGAGCTGCTCGGAGTCAGGGCCGTAGTCACGAAGGAATTGATATTTTGGCTCCACGTGGAACCAAAGTGTACAGTGCAACCGAAGGTCTCGTTGCAGATCTTCGCAATAACAACTTAGGTGGCAAAGTCATCTGGATTTTAGGTCCAGCCGGGACATGGCATTATTATGCTCATCTTGATGGTCACAAACGTGGCTTAAATGTGGGTGACTATGTCAAAAAGGGCGACCTCATTGGCTATGTCGGCAATACGGGCAATGCACGTTATACTTCACCTCATCTTCATTATGGTCTTTACTTAGATGGTAAAGGGCGTGGTGCTGTTAATCCTTATTCATATTTACGCTAGGAACATTTTATGTCGGAAGCGCTGATCAATCGCTTAGTAGAGTTTGCCGAGTCTGGTAACCAGCAAAAGATCATTTTAAATGGCAATAGCTATCAAGGCTGGATCATGGAAATCAGCGATGATGCCCTACTAATCAGTACTGGTTTTTCAGACAAAGTCGGCAAAGACTTTTGGCTGAAGTTTGAAGACTTAACACAAGCAGAACTGTATTATTGGGATACTCGCCCAAATGAATGGGTGTTATTTAAACTTTAAAATTCTAAGATAAATATAAGGAGCATTATCATGAAAACCCAACGTTGCGGATGGTGTTCCGACGATCCACTCTATATTGCCTACCATGATGAGGAATGGGGTAAACCCGAACACAACGAGGCACGATTATTTGAAATGCTTTGTCTCGAAGGTCAGCAAGCCGGCCTCTCATGGATTACCGTACTAAAAAAAAGAGAAAGCTACCGTCAGCATTTTTTTAATCATCCGATTGCAGACATTGCTTCATTTACAGATGATTTTCTAGAACTAAAATTATCCGATGCTGGCTTAATTCGTCACTTGGGGAAACTCAAAGCCATTCGTGATAATGCTATTGCTTGGCAAGCGCTCAAAGCACAAGTTGGTGATGTTCCTACATGGCTTTGGCAGTTTGTAGATGCAGCGCCACAAAACAATGATGTTGTAGATTATCGTAAGGCCCCTGCTCAAACCGAACTGAGCGTAAAACTTTCCAAGACACTTAAAAAGAATGGTTTCAAATTTGTTGGCCCAACCACCTGCTATGCTTTTATGCAGGCAGTAGGCATGGTCGATGATCATGAAAACGATTGTCAATTTAAAGCTTCATAACCCACCAGAACGGTTCAAAGCCGCTTAAGGAGTTTCCGATGAGCAATAATACGATTCAAGCTTATGCTGCAATGCAGGCAGGTGAAAAACTGGTTCCCTATCAATTTGACGCAGGTGAATTACAACCGCATCAGGTTGAGGTAAAAGTTGAATATTGTGGTTTATGTCATTCTGATATTTCTGTTTTAAACAATGAATGGCATTCGACCGTGTACCCTGTGGTTGCAGGTCATGAAATTATTGGACGAATTGTTGCTTTGGGTTCAGAAGCAAAAGGTCTACAAATTGGGCAACGTGTCGGCATTGGTTGGACAGCTGAAAGTTGCCAAGCCTGTGATGAATGTATTGGTGGTCAGCAAGTACTGTGTACAGGTGGAAATGTTGCAACAATCGTCGGGCATGCTGGTGGCTTTGCCGATAAGGTCCGTGCAGGTTGGCAGTGGGCTATTCCCCTCCCTGAAGATTTAGATGCTGAAAGTGCAGGTCCTTTACTGTGCGGCGGAATTACCGTTTTTGACCCGCTACTCAAACACAAAATTCAGGCAACGCATCATGTCGGTGTAATTGGCATTGGTGGTTTAGGTCATATCGCCATTAAGCTACTTAAAGCATGGGGCTGTGAAATCACTGCTTTTAGTTCTAACCCAGATAAAACCGAAGAACTCAAAGCAATGGGAGCCGACCATGTGGTAAATAGTCGCGATACAGAGGCAGTAAAAGCTCAAAAAGGGAAATTCGATTTATTGCTAAGTACCGTGAATGTGACTCTAAATTGGTCTGCTTTTATTGCAACACTGGCACCAAACGGAACCTTACATTTCTTAGGCCTTACGCTTGAGCCTGTTCCTGTTTCTGTTGGCTCTCTTATTGGTGGTGCTAAGTCAGTGACTGGTTCACCTACGGGCTCACCTGCTGCACTACGTCAGCTTTTAAAGTTTGCTGCACGTAAAAAAATTGCGCCTCAAATTGAGCTATTTCCAATGTCACAGCTCAATGAAGCAATTGAACGTCTACATTCAGGTCAGGCACGCTACCGCATTGTGCTTAAAGCAGACTTTGCAGAGTAAGACTAACTCGCTGTTTTAATCTGTTGTCGTGACCAGTCCGCTAAGTCTTTAATTGCTCGGCGGACATCTGCTGTTAACTCATGACCTGCATTTAAACGAATAAAATGCCGATAGCGTTCATCCTCACCAAAAACATGCCCGGGAACTACGGTAATTCCATGAGATTTTGCAGTGTAATAGAGCGCCAAACTATCTACAGTTTTAGGTAACTGCATCCAGAGTGCATAGCCGCCTTCTGGTTGACTCAGTGCAATTGGAATACCTTCAAAGGCATTTAAAATACAACTACGATATTCCTCGACTTGCCGCATCAAATTCGGTCTTAACTGCTCTAAATGCTCCCTGTAACCACGACTATAAATAAAATCAGCTAGACCCAACTGTAGCGGTGTATTGACTCCAATATTACTGGCTAACAGTTCAAGTCTTAAATGCTGTAGCTTCGCACTTAAACAGAACCACCCTACGCGATACGCACTCGACAATGATTTAGAAACCGATCCACACCAAATCACATAGCCTTCACGGTCCCAATAGCGTATAGGCAATGGCCGCTCACCACTGTAACCACACTCTCCATAAATATCATCTTCGATAATAAAACACTGATACTTTGCTGCTAATTCGGCAATCTTTTGCTTTTCTGCATTACTTAAACAATATCCCAATGGGTTCTGATAGTTGGCTGTCATTAAGCAAACCTTGGCTAAACCCTGCTTCATAAATGATTCTAAGCGCTCAAGATCGATACCACGATGATGCGCTGGAATTTCAATAATCTGCCGTTTTAAACTGGCTATAAGCTGTAGTTGTCCATTAAAAGTAGGCGTCGGAATTAAAATACTATCGCCTACTTCTGTTAGATGTTGAATCACCAAAGACAAAGCAGGCATGCAGCCATTGGTAATAAAAATATCTTCTGCCGCGATAAAAATTCCATCTTCACGCCAATGATCAGATAACGCTTTTCTTAATTGCTCATGTCCTTGTTTATTACAATAAAGAAAGTCTTGAGGCTGACAATTTTTTAAAGCCCGTTGAATAGAACGACGTAAACCTTCCACAGGAATAAAATGAGGCGTTAACTGAATAGAGCCTAATGGTACAAGATGGCTTTGTAAGGCAGCTTCCTGAATTTGATTATGCAATTCCAGATTTGAAACTTGTCGAGGTAAAGACAAGAAATCTGGACTTTCAGGAATGGGGCCCGATTGTGCACGAGCAACCACAAAATAACCTGACTTCGGCTTTACATAAATAAGCCCCCTCGCCTCAAGTAACTCATAACAACTTTTTGCTGTACTTAAACTAATGCTGTGCTGACGAGCAAAATCTCGTAAAGAAATAAGTTTCTGATGAGGTTTAAGCTCATCTTGATAAATACGATGTGCTAATTGATTGGCAAGAACCTGATATTGGAAAGTCATTCTGTGCTGCTTTTTTAAAAATTTCTGTATCTGTACTGGTTTATAGAACACCTTTAGGCTATAGAAATCAACTCAGAAAGTAGCAAGGTCATGAAATTAAAAGCTATATTGTTATTTACTATTGTTTTAGCTGGTTGCCAACAACAACCAAAAGATGAGCAGTACAGACATACTGTTTGCCAAAGTCTCATAGAAGGTTATTTAAAAATGACAAATCAACAAGACTATAAAATGGAGCAACGCACTGATGAAAAGACCAGTACGATTTCTCATTATCAATATAAACGGAATAGCTCAAATGAAGTTATAATGGTGAACTCGGTTTATTCGACTTTGTATTTTAGCTGCCGAGAACATCAAAAAAGCTATTTTCTGTCTCAACATTCATCACAAGGACAAACGACCCCACTTTTAGAAGTTCATTTTCCAACTGACAGTTACACTACTTTTAGAGAGCGTTTTTAAAACCGTCTTTTAACTGTTCTGCCAAAAACTCAATAAATAAACGAATTCGTTTTGGTAGATGCTCTTGTTGATAATACACAGCATGGATGCTTTGATATTGATGTTCAATTTGGTCTTCAAATAAGGCAATCAATCGCCCTTCTTCAATATCTTTCCAAATTTCAAATTCAGATAGTCGTGCAATACCATGTCCTCTAATCGTCAGCTGACGTACCGTCTCCCCACTTGATGCTTTAATTTTTGATTGTGCAAAAAAATATTCATCACCAACTTTAATCGGCCAACTATTGATATATGCAGGCCTGGTAAAACCAATCAAATCATGTTGTTCAAGCTGTTCAGGTTGTGTCGGTGTACCCTTAATTGCTAAATACTCAGGGCTTGCAACGATAAATAAGCGACTTTTACATACTAATTTGGCATGAAGACTTGAATCATTAAGTTCTCCGAATCGGAATGCAACATCGGTTTTATGTTGCAGTAGATCAATCACCTGATCATTACTATTTAATTCAATTTCAATGTTTGGATAGCACTCACGAAACTTATGCATTAATGGCGCAATTACGTGTAAGACAAACGGCGTTGCTGAATCAATGCGAATGAGTCCCGCAGTCCCCTGATCAGATTTTTGTAGTTCTTCTTCAGCCGCATTTAGCTCATTTAAGATTTTACGGGCCTTTACCAGAAACTGTTGTCCTTCTTGAGTGAGTTTCAATTTACGTGTAGTTCGCTCTAACAAAGTCACATCTAACTTAGCTTCTAAGCGTGTTAAAGATCGACTGACTCCTGAAGGCGTTTGTTTTAAATGTTCTGCCGCCGCAACAAAAGAGCCCGTATCAACGATTGCGATAAACGCGACCAGCTCTTCAATTGTTGATTTCATGTCTTATTCCATTATTGACTAATGATCAAAGATATTTTGCTTATTCATCTATTTTTTCGCAACAATAAAAAAAGCAAAATGCACATCAAGTTAAATGATTATTCAAATTTAGGTAAACACATGAATATCCCACGTTTTGGTCTAGGAACTTTCCGTCTTAAAGAACAAGCAGTTATTGATTCTGTTAAAACTGCTTTAGACGTAGGTTACCGTGTCATTGATACTGCTCAAATTTATGATAATGAAGCAGCGATTGGTCAAGCGATTGCCGAAAGCGGTGTATCACGTCAGGACTTATTTTTAACCACAAAAATCTGGGTAGATAATTTTGCTCAAGATAAGTTCATTCCAAGCTTAAAAGAGAGCCTACAAAAGCTTCGTACTGACCATGTCGATTTAACTTTAATTCACTGGCCAGCGCCAGATTTAGGCGTTTCGATTCCTGAAGTTATGAAGCTTTTACTTGAAGCAAAACAACAGGGCTTAACTAAACAAATTGGTATTTCAAACTTCAATATTGAGCTTACTCAACAAGCAATTGACACAATTGGTGTAGAACATATTGCAACGAACCAGATTGAGCTAAGCCCTTATCTTCAAAACCATAAGCTTGTGAATTTCTTACAAGAGAAGAATATTGATGTGACTTCATATATGACGCTTGCGTACGGCAAAGTGCTTCAAGACCCTGTTTTAACTGAAATTGCAGCAGCACATAAAGCAACGACAGCGCAAATTGCACTAGCGTGGGCATTGCAACGTGGTTTTGCAGTCATTCCATCTTCAACTAAACGTGAAAACCTGATTAGCAACTTAAAAGCACAGGATATCGAGTTAACTTCAGCTGAAATGCAAATGATTGCCGAACTTGATCGTAACAGTCGTGAAGTTAGCCCAGAGCCATGGGCACCAGTTTGGGACTAAACTCATGAACACTCAATCAAATACGGCGTTCTCGTTATTGGCATTGGCAATAGGTGCCTTTGCCATTGGCACCACTGAATTCTCACCAATGGGATTGTTGCCGAATATCGCTAATGATTTAGGGATTTCAATTCCAACGGCAGGTATGTTAATTACAGGTTATGCACTTGGCGTCATGCTAGGTGCCCCATTCATGACCCTATGGTTTGGTGGTTTTGCACGACGTAATGCGCTTATTTTGCTGATGGCGATCTTTACGGTCGGTAACCTAATCGCAGCCTTTTCACCAAGCTATATGAGCTTATTAGGTGCTCGTCTCATCACAAGCTTAAACCATGGTGCTTTCTTCGGGATTGGCTCTGTTGTAGCGGCAAGCATTGTGCCCGCACATAAACAGGCCAGTGCTGTAGCAACCATGTTTATGGGTTTAACCATTGCCAATATCGGTGGTGTACCGTTAGCAACATGGGTTGGACAAAACATTGGCTGGCGTATGTCGTTCCTTGCAATTTCTTTGCTTGGTGTGATTACCATGCTCGCTTTATGGAAAGCGCTCCCTCAAGGGATGGTTGCCCAAAAACCAAATGTGAAAGCTGAGTTGAAAGTGTTAACGCGTACTCCTGTGGTCCTTGCGCTACTCACCACCGTACTCGGTGCAGGTGCAATGTTTACGCTCTACACCTATATTGCGCCAAGTTTGACTGAGTTTACCCATGCTTCACCTACCTTCATTACGTTCATGTTGGTGCTGATTGGTGTCGGTTTCTCAATTGGTAACCATTTAGGCGGACGTTTTGCAGATTTGTCCATTAATAAAACTTTGATTGGTTTCTTGGTTCTGTTAATTGTGATGATGGTGACTTTCCCAATCCTTGCGCAAAGCCAGATTGGAGCAGCCATTGCGTTAGTGATCTGGGGTGCAGCAACCTTTGCTTTAGTACCACCTTTGCAAATGCGTGTAATGTCAGTCGCTCATGAAGCACCGGGACTTGCCTCTTCAGTAAATATCGGTGCGTTTAACTTAGGTAATGCCGTAGGTGCAGCAGCAGGCGCGTTAGTACTCGATCTAGGTTGGGGTTATAGCGCAGTATCATTTGCTGGAGCATTACTGGCTGGCTTAGGTTTGCTATTGGTTTTATTTCAAATCAAACGCGAAAGTAACCCTGCACAAGCTTTACAGCAGTGTTCAGATTAATAAAAAAGCGCCTGATCTCAGGCGCTTTTTTTTAAACTATTTATTTTAAAATATCTGGTAATTTAGGGTGTTCATAAATCGGACTGGTCACTTCCCGCTTCATTTTCAGCAACATCTGGTAAGGTTGCTGTTGAACAAACATATTTACAAAGCTCAACGGAATTGCACCAGCAGGATCAGCATAACCACTGGTGGTTACTTTCACCTTATTATTTGCAAGTTTCTGGAATGTCCAATCCCCTTCATAGCGTGTTAAGCGCACTACATCAGGTTGTATCGGATAATTTCCACTAATTGCAGTATTTTTAATTGTCACAACGCCATTTGCAGCCTTGCTCATTTTTCCTTTTACAACCACATCGCGATCTTTCAAAGGAAACGGAAAATCCAACACCATGTACAGTGTGAACTCACCTTTTTTCTCATCTTGAGACAACATTTCAACTTTGCCCATATAAGGCACCCACTGGTCAGCACGATTTACATCTAAAATCACAGCGACAGCGCGTTCAAGTGGCACATCAAATGTCGTTTCAGCCTTATATTGAAAGACTGGATTATCAGTTTTTTGATAGGTCCAGACTTTAATATTATTGCGGTCTAAGCTGAGTTTAGCTTTTTCTGTAGAAGCAGCCCCCGTCCAGAGGCTGCTTAAGCAAAGAAGAGTGGTCAAGGCAATTTGTTTTTTATTCATGTTCTGCTCTATCTTGTTTTTCTCGCTACACATGGAATACGGACAGGGTTTTAAACCTGTACGTCGTTCAATCCTAAAACATCTTTCATGTCATATTTACGCGCTTCACGACCCACAACCCATGCAGCAGCTCGCACTGCACCAGCAGCAAAGTTCATGCGGTTAGTTGCTTTATGAGTCACTTCAACGCGCTCACCTTCACCAATAAACATCACAGTGTGTTCGCCAACGATGTCACCACCACGAATGGTTTCAAAGCCAATCGTTTGACGGTCACGTGGGCCTGTATGCCCTTCACGGCCATACACAGCAACTTCTTTTAAGTTACGACCTAAAGTATCTGCAATTGCTTCGCCCATCATTAATGCTGTACCTGACGGCGCATCTACTTTATGACGGTGGTGAGCTTCAATCACTTCAATATCTACTGTATCGCCAAATACTTTTGCTGCAAGCTCAAGTAACTTGATTGATACATTTACGCCCACTGAATAGTTCGCAGCGTAAACCACTGGGGTATGCGTAGCAACTTCGTCTAACTCAGCTTTTTGCTCATCTGACATACCTGTTGTACCAATAACCATGGCAACCCCAGCTTCACGGCAAAGCTTTAAATGCTGAGCCGTTGCAACTGGTGCAGTAAAATCAATGATTACATCGCAGTCTTTAAGAACTTCTGCCAAGTTTCCTGAAACCTTCACACCCACTGAACCAATACCAGCAAGCTCACCTGCATCAGTGCCCACCAAACTACTTTCCGGACGCTCTACCGCAGCAGCTAATTGATAGCCTGCCTGTTGAACTGCTTGAATAAGCGTACGGCCCATACGACCGCCTGCACCTAAAATACCAATGCGTGGAGCTGCTGACATAATCTTCCCAATCTTCGGTTTTACGTAATTTACCTACTATATCAAAACTCTTTGCTCATCTTAAAAAGTAAAAATTATTTTTTGAGTTGGGACGAAATTTAATCTGTTTTCACAAAAGTTAAAGAATTGATCGGCAGACTACGGAGCCACGAATGAGAAAAAGATGACTATAAGGAGTTCAGCATGCATTCGAGAATTATTGGCTTTACAGTAATGATGGGGATTATGAGTTCAATGGCATTTGCAGAGCCTGCAATCCAGCCAGGAGACACATTAGAAAGCTTATCTAAAGCACGTATTACAACTAACGTAAGTACTCAAACAGCAACTCCTACAGCTCAAACTGTAGCAACTGATGCCAACACTGACGTTAAAATTGAAGATATTGACCCAATTATTGGCGAAACAGCAGCAGAGGCACCAAAAGTAGCTGTACAGGCAGAAGCAGTAGCCGCACCAGTGATCGAAAATGCTCCTACTCTTGCTTCTAGCGAACCGACTGTCAGTGTTAATGATATTGATGTTGCTCACCCTACAGAGTAAGCAGACGTAATTTTCTTTTAAGCAGAATAAAAATAATAAGATGAATCAGCGCAATAAAAAGGCGGATATTTTATCAATATCCGCCTTCTTTTTAATTTCTTATCTAATCAAGTATTAATCGAACAAACGATCAAAGAATGATTTTTTCTTCGGTGAAGAAGCACTGTCTTCGCCATCAAAAGAAGCTTGCAACTCTTTAAGTAATTCACGTTGACGAGAATTTAAGTTGACTGGTGTTTCTACCACAATACGGCAGAGTAAATCACCCACCATGCTGCTACGTACTGGACGAACGCCCTTACCACGTAAACGGAATAATTTACCTGTTTGAGTTCCCTCAGGAATCTTCAAGCTAACGCGACCTTCCAAAGTTGGAATTTCAATTTCTTTACCAAGTGCAGCATCAGCAATGCTCACTGGTACGTCCATATAAAGATCTGCGCCATCACGTTGGAAAATTTCGTGTTCACGAACGACGACTTCAACGTACAAGTCACCTGATTGGCCATCACGAATTGCTTCGCCTTTACCACTCAAACGAACGCGGTCACCATTATCTACACCCGCTGGAATTGTAACTTCCAACGTTTGCTGGCGATCGGCAACACCTGAACCATGACATGCCTGACAAGGGTTTTTAATAATTTTACCTTGACCACGACACGTACCACATGTTTGTTGTACAGAGAAGAAACCTTGCTGCATACGAACTTGTCCTGAACCATGACAAGTTTTACAGGTTTCAACATCTTTTGGATTTTTAGAACCTTTACCATCACACACATCACATGGTGCTGGAGCAGTAAAGGTAATGGTTTTTTTAACCCCTTTTACAGCTTCTTCAAGGGTAAGTTCCATTACATAGCGTAAATCTGATCCGCGACGTTGACGCTGTTGACGTCCACCACCACCGAATGCGCCACCGAAGATATCACCGAACTGGCTAAAAATATCTTCTGCACTAAATCCGCCGAAGCCACCACCGCCCCCGCCAAAGCCACCTTCGAACGCATTATGTCCCATGCGATCGTACATGCTACGCTTTTCGCTGTCCGATAAAACTTCATAAGCTTCAGCAGCTTCTTTAAATTTCTCTTCAGCTTCGGCATTGTCAGGGTTTCTATCAGGATGATATTTCATCGCCAATTTACGGTAGGCTTTTTTGATCTCATCATCACTTGCGGTTTTTGAAACGCCTAAAACCTCATAATAATCACGTTTAGCCATTTTTGGCGGTGCTCCTCACGGAATTTTATCAATACTCTATTGCCGACTAAATGGGGGGCTTTAGCCGAATTTACAAGGGGGAAATGTTTAAAAAATAGATATATTAAAAAACTGCCTTATTTTTTAAATATTTAGACAAGCCTTTTAACCATGCATTTAATAGAAATAACCACGCAATAGCGCTAAAAACTACGCCAGCAACCGTAGAGGCTGTGACCCAAAGATTACTATCCCATGCAAAAAAGAAGAGCGGAATAAACCAGACAACAGCAAAAATTGCCATAAATAGAAATAGAATCGCATTGCGCATAATCCATAGCGCATGCGCATGAATCCAAACTTCTGCATTATCTACAACTGCCACTTTACGAGCGACCAAATAAGCAAAGGCCGCAAAAATAACCGTAAACAATGCAAGAAACATGAACGCATAAGAAATTACTATATAACGGCGATGCTGTTCGATATGGTCTTGCCCCATCTGTATTTCACCTCAATTCACTGCATTTTGCCTATTTTTTATGCAGTGAAATAATCCTGTATTTTTTGTGTAAAGACAGGTGCTACTATATTGGAGTTTTCAATATTTCGCACCTTTATTCACAAAAAATTTATGTATTTTATGCGGTTTTTTTCACCTTAAACCACGCTGCATAGAGTGCAGGTAGGAAAAATAATGTCAGTAGGGTGGCAACAATCAATCCGCCCATGATCGCAACTGCCATCGGACCAAAGAAAATACTTCTAGAAAGTGGAATCATGGCCAGAACAGCGGCTAAAGCAGTCAAAATAATGGGACGGAATCGACGCACTGTCGCCTCAATAATCGCCTCCCATGTTGGATGTCCTGCTTGCCTGTCTTGTTCAATTTGATCAATCAAAATAAGCGAGTTACGCATGATCATCCCAGAGAGTGCAATTGTGCCCAACATGGCCACAAAGCCAAATGGTTTGTTAAATAATAGTAAGAATAAAACAACACCAATTAAACCCAGTGGAGCTGTTAACAACACGATGGTCGAGCGAGACAAGCTTTTGAGCTGAATCATCAGTAATGTCATGACCACAGCCAAGAACAGTGGCATACCCGCATTCACAGAATTTTGCCCACGTGCAGACTCTTCTACAGTTCCACCCACCTCAATGAGATAGCCACTTGGCAATTCAGCACGTAACTTATCCATTGATTCAGCTAACTCACCCACAACGGTAGCAGGCTGCAAATTGGTACGAATATCTGCGCGAACAGTAATCGTCGGTAAGCGGTTACGATGCCAGATCAAACCATCTTCAAACTTATACTCAATCTTCGCGATTTGAGCTAAAGGTACAGTGGTTCCATTGTTCGTTGGCACAGCTAAGCTTGCCAGTGAAGCCACTTCAACGCGCTCTGCTTGGTCCCCGCGTAAGCGAATTTCAATAAGTTCACGTTTTTCACGATATTGCTCAATCGCACTACCAGTAATTGATGCATTAATGAAATTCGCTAAATCCAGACTAGAGACACCCATTTGTCGAGCACGGTCTTGATCAATTTGAATGGAAATGATCTTACTTGGCTCGCCCCAATCTAAATGCACATTGGTGGTATTCGGGTTTTCACTCATTACTTTAGCGACTTGCTGTGCTTCTTTACGTACCAGATTTAAATCTTCACCTGACACACGATATTGCAATGGATAACCCACAGGTGGGCCATTTTCGAGTAATGACACACGAGTACGGACTTGTGGGAGTAACTGCTTAATTTGTGTTTCTAACGAACGACGAATGTCATCACGATCATCAAGTGATGATGCGAGTACAACAAACTGAGCAAAGCTGGCTTGCGGTAATTGCTGGTCTAAAGGTAAATAAAAACGTGGTGAACCTGTCCCTACATAGGCCACATAGTTATCAATACCTTTTTGTTTAGACAAGAATTTTTCAACCTTTTTCACAGCTTGTTCTGTTGCTGTTAAAGAAGCACCTTCTTCAAGCTTTAAATCGACTAAAATCTCAGCACGGTTTGAAGGCGGGAAAAACTGCTGAGGTACCATCTTAAACATCAGCACAGAGAGCACAAAAATCCCCACCGTCGTTGCAATCACGGTTTTACGATAGGTCACACAAAACTCGACCATCTTTCTAAAACGTAAATAGAAACTAGATTGATAAGGATCGTAATGATGGTCCTGTGAAATTGCCACAGTTTGCGGTTGTGGTTTTTTAGTTAATCTTGCCCACAAACGGACATACCAAGGGGCCTGATGTCCTAACTTGGTAAAGTCTGGTAATAGCTTTTCACCTAAATAAGGTACGAATAAAACTGCCGCGATCCAAGATACCAATAAAGCAATGGTCACAACCTGAAAAATAGAGCGTGTGTATTCGCCTGTACTAGACTGAGCCGTAGCAATCGGTAAAAAACCTGCCGCGGTAATCAATGTTCCCGTGAGCATCGGAAATGCGGTAGTTTTCCACGCAAATCCGGCGGCTTTAATCCGGCTATAGCCCTGCTCCATCTTAATGGCCATCATCTCGACGGCGATAATGGCGTCATCGACTAACAGACCTAACGCCAAGATCAAAGCACCAAGTGAAATTTTATGCAGTCCGACATCGAATAAACTCATACCGGCAAAGGTCATTGCTAAAACTAAAGGAATAGAAAAAGCGACCACCAATCCCGTACGGAAGCCTAAAGAGAAAAAACTCACTAACAAGACAATAATGACTGCTTCAGCGAGTACCTTCACAAACTCATGAATACTGCGTTGTACTGCTACAGGTTGGTCAGAAACTTTCTGCAATTTCATGCCGAGTGGCAAGGTCTTTTGCAGTTGGGCAAATTCTGTTTCTAGATTTTTACCAAGGGCAATAATGTCACCGCCTTTACGCATCGAAACAGCAATGCCAATACCATTTTCACCCATGAAACGCATACGTGGTTGAGCAGGCTGACTAAAACCACGATAAACATCAGCAACGTCACCAAGCTGGATGGTTTTATCACCGACCAATAAAGGTGTTTTTTTAATTTCATCAATGTTTTGTAGATGACCACTTACTCTAATTTGAATACGGTCTGTACCCGTTTCAAAAAAGCCAGCACTTGCCATACTATTTTGCTTTTGTAAGGCTTCTTGAATCGCTGTAACTGGAATTCCGAGCTGTACCGCTTTAGTGTTAGAAATCTCAACCCAGATTTTTTGATCTTGTAGACCAATCAATTCGACCTTACTGACATCTTTGACTCGTTGAAGCTGTAATTGCAAACGATCTGCATATTCTTTCAAAAGTGCATAGTCAAAGTCTTTGCCTGTCAGTACATAAATATTACCGAAAGTGTCCCCAAATTCATCGTTAAAAAATGGGCCTTGTACACCGTTTGGCAGTTCATGGCGAATATCATTCACTTTCTTACGGACGTTATACCAAACGTCAGGAATCTGTGCCGATGTCAGCGAGTCCTTGGCAACAAACGTAACCATCGACTCACCTGGGCGGGAGTAAGCCATAATCTTGTCATACTGCCCTGTTGTCATGAGTTCCTTTTCGATACGGTCAGTCACCAGCGTTGAAACTTCTTTCGCTGTTGCTCCCGGCCAATAGGTTTGTACGACCATGACTTTAAAAGTAAATGGTGGGTCTTCACTTTGTGAGAGTTTTGAATAAGAGATCGCGCCGATAATGCCAAGTAACAGCATAAAATAAAGGACAATACCTTTATTATTTAATGCCCATTCCGAGAGATTGAATTTCATGGCTGGTTTGCTCCCTGAATTTTCACCGCACGATTTTCACGGTCAATCGGGTGAATCTTCTGCTTATCACGTAGCAAATGCACACCACCAATCACCACCCAATCATTTGGCGTTAAACCAGATAGCACGGGTACACTGTCTCTACCATATGCACCAACCGTAACAGGTACTTTGCGTAAAGTTTGATTCGCATTAACAACCCAGACATAAGGCTGATTATCTGTTGCTGAAACACTCGAAAGTGGCACACTCATCACATTGGTTTGAGTTGAGGTAAAAAATACGCGTGCACTTTGTCCAAGTTGGATAACAGACTGCCCTTCTTTGAGTGCAACTTTCACTGTAAAGGTACGAGACTGATCAGCTGCCGGAGAAACTTCGCGTACATATCCAGCAAATCTTTCATTCGGTTTAGACCACAAGGTGATCCAAGCGCCTTGACCAACTTTAATCTCGCTAACCGCTTGTTCAGGAACACCAATAACAACTTCACGCTCTCCATCAATTGCCAGTTGATAAGCAGCTTGTCCTGCTGCAACCACTTGTCCAATTTCTATGTTTCGCGCAGTAATCACCCCGTTTTTATTAGAAACGAGTTGGTTATAACCAGTTTGGTTTGCAGAAACTTCATAGTTAGAACGCGCTTGTTGTAGAGCCGCTTGTGCCGCGTCGTATTGATTTTTTACCGTATCAAATTGTGAACGGCTCACTGCATTAATCGGGAGTAATTGTTGAAAACGTTTAAGTTCATCTGCTGCTGTTTTTGCTGAAGCCTGTGCATTATCCAATTGGGCTTTAGCAGCATTTAATTGTAACTGAGCATCTGCCACATCGAGTTTTGCTAATACTTGTCCAACTTTAACTCGGTCGCCTACATCCACATAGCGCGCCGTAACTTGTCCACCAACCCGAAATGCCAAAGCCGTTTGTTGTCTAGCCTGCACATCCCCTGCATAGCTTTTTTGTTCATTGAGTGTGGTTAATGGCTGCGCCACCATCACATAGGGTATTTCTTCTGTTTTGGGTGCTTCTTTACTGCATCCCATTAATGTGACCGTACAAACAATCACCATACTCATGATGAGAGGTTTTAACAGATTCATATCTTATCGCTCTTATTCAAACTGATTTTTTAAGGCACAATATGCTTGCATCATAGTTTGTTTGTTTTTTAATTAATATACCTATGAGTACATTAATTAAAAAAAACTTATAAATATTTATTTTTCTAAACTTTTATTAGAGGGTTTTGTGCAAACAGTTAATCAAAGTGGTCGCCCCAAAGATCTGGAAAAGCGTGCTCGTATCCTACAAGCCGCGAAAGCTATTTTTTTAAAATCCGGTTATCACGGTACTAGCATGAACCAGATTGCACAGGAAGCAGGCGTTACTAAACTCACGGTTTATAACCACTTTCAAGATAAAGTGAACCTGTTTATCTGTGCGATTACGGAAACTTGTGAAGAGACACTGTGCACTAAACAATTTGACTTAGATACATCGGCAGACTTCTATCAAACACTCTTTATTGTATGTTCACGTGCCTTACAAATTATTTATTCACCTGAAGCATTAAAGCTTGATCATGTATTGTTGGAGCTTGCAGCCGAACAGAACCCACTCGCCCTACAGTTTTTTGAAGCTTCACATACACGAATGGAGAATCAATTAGCTGAGTTTTTTCAAAAAGCTGCTCAATTAGGTTTCATTCAAGCCGATGATCCGATCTATCAAACAGAACTGCTTTTGACCTTATTGCTTGGTGTACGCCATCACAAGGTTTTACTGGGCATTACTGCTGCCCCAAATGCACAGGAGCTAGAGCAAATTATTCGCGACGCAATTAATTTATTCCTACTCAAATATCGGAATTAAACCAAAGTCCGATTGTCAAAAGTTGCGCTGAGTGCATGCCAGCTTTTAAGACACTACAAGCGAATTAAATGTTATTTTTTAAGCAAAAATTCACATTTTCTTACGCTCAAAGCTTGGAATGTTTGTTAATCGCGCTATATTCGATAAGAATAAGAACAGGAGAAAATAGCATGGTTCAGCAAATCGATGCGCCACTGCGTGAGGATGTCCGCTTACTTGGTAATTTGTTAGGTGAAACCCTAAAACAACATGCAGGACAAGAACTGTTTAATCAGATCGAGCAAATCCGTGCTCTTGCCAAAGGTGCACGTGATGGTCAAGCTGAAGCCGAAAAGCAATTAGAACAATTATTTTTAGAACTGCCCGATGAAGAGCTATTACCTCTCACCCGCGCTTTTTCTCACTTCCTCAATTTTGCCAATATTGCCGAGCAATATCATGTGGTCCGTAGCCGCAGACAGGCAGAATTTGATTCGGATGCAAACTCTCCGAATCCGCTTGTTCACTTATTTCAAAAATTTAAAGATAAAAGTATTTCGACAGAAAAACTGTTCCAGCAAATTTGCGATCTTAAGATTGAGTTAGTACTTACGGCGCACCCAACTGAAGTGAGTCGTCGTACCCTGATTCAGAAATATGATGATATTAACGCATGTCTCTCACAGCTTGATCAGCAAAAACTTACCCCACGCGAACGCCAAAATGCACTTGCGAATTTAAAGCAACAAATTAGTTCGGCTTGGCAAACAGATGAAATCCGACAGCACCGTCCAACTCCAGTCGATGAAGCAAAATGGGGGTTTGCCACAATTGAGCAAACACTTTGGAACGCTGTACCTAAATTCATTCGCGAGTTAAATGAATTAGTTCAAGAAAACTGCCAACTTAATTTACCACTGAATATTGCACCAGTACGTTTCGCATCTTGGATGGGTGGAGACCGTGATGGCAACCCAAATGTTACCCATCAAATTACCCAAGAAGTACTGTGGTTATCACGCTGGCAAGCTGCCGATCTCTATTTAAGAGATATCGAAAACTTACGTTGGGAACTTTCAATCCAGACTTGTTCCGAAGAAATGATTCAGGCAATTGGTAGCCAACATGCAGAACCTTATCGCGAATATTTACGTGCTACACGAGAACGTTTAAAAGCAACTCGACACTGGTTAGCGCAGCGCCTACAAGGCTTAGAAGCAGACGACAGCAATGTCATTAAAAGTAAAGATGAGCTTTTACAACCATTATTGCTATGCTATCGCTCTTTAATCGACAGTAACCTACCTGAAATTGCGAATGGTCAACTGCTCGACTTTATCTACCGTGTGAACTGTTTTGGTATTGAATTACTTAAACTCGACATTCGCCAAGAATCAGGTCGTCATCGTCAAGCCATTTCAGCCATTACCGAATATTTAGGTTTAGGTAATTTTGAATCGTGGACTGAGCAAGCACGCCAAAACTTCCTCATTCAAGAATTACAAAGTAAACGCCCGCTTTTACCGAAATATATTAATGAACCTGAAGGTAGTTTGATTGGTCATCCAGACGTTCAAGAAGTATTTGCAACCATGCGTACTTTGGCAGACCAACCGCCTGAGTCTTTAGGGGCATATATTATTTCGATGGCTGAATATCCAAGTGATGTTTTAGCAGTGTTGTTATTGCAAAAAGAAGCAGGTATTCAGCATCCTTTACGTGTAGTGCCTTTATTTGAGACTTTAAAAGACTTAGATGGCGCAGCAACTACCATGAATACGCTGTTCAATATGCATTGGTACAAACAGCACATTCAGGGTAAACATGAAGTCATGATTGGTTACTCCGACTCTGCAAAAGATGCCGGTTTCATGTCTGCCAACTGGGCACAGTATCGTGCTCAAGAAGAGCTGACTGCAATTGCTCAAACACACGGCGTACAGTTGACCCTGTTCCACGGCCGTGGTGGTTCAATTAGTCGTGGTGGTGCTCCAACACAACAGGCGCTATTTTCACAGCCGCCGGGTTCGATTTCTGGTGCAATTCGAGTCACTGAACAAGGGGAAATGATCCGCTTCAAATTTGGTCTAGAAGGAATTGCGATGCAAAACCTTGAGATCTATACCGCAGCAACACTTGAAGCGACTTTATTACCACCACCAGAGCCTAAGGCTGAGTGGCGTGAACTTATGAACCGTATGACAGATCATTCTGTTAAGGTTTATCGCCAAACAGTTCGTGAAAACCCACACTTTGTGAAGTATTTACGGACCGTTACGCCTGAACTTGAATTACAAATGTTGCCATTAGGCTCACGTCCAGCAAAACGTAAAGTGAGTGGCGGTATTGAGTCTTTACGTGCGATTCCATGGGTATTTGCTTGGACACAAATTCGTTTGATGTTACCTGCATGGCTAGGTACTGGTGCAGCAATTAATGAAGTGATTGCCGATCAGCAAAAAGCAACGCTTGATGAAATGCTTCAGCAATGGCCTTATTTCCAGACGCTGATTGATATGCTGGAAATGGTATTATCTAAAGCCGATGCCAACATTGCACTCTATTACGAGTCTCATCTGACTGAAGATGAAGATTTGAAAGTTCTTGGCAACCAATTACGTCAGCGCTTAAAAGATGCTGTTGAGACCTTGCTAGCATTGAAAGATGAATCAAAGCTTCTGAGTAATAATGAAGTTCTCGATCAATCTATGCAGGTTCGTAAACCCTACTTACTACCTTTGCATCTTTTACAGGCTGAACTCATGAAGCGCCGTCGTGATTATCTCGCTGAACGTCAGGCTGAGAATACCCCTGTTGACCATGCACTTATGGTGAGTATTGCAGGTATCGCGGCTGGTTTACGCAATACAGGCTAAACTGATTTTACCGATTGTTTTATAAAGCAGTGCATCATGATGTACTGCTTTTTACTTGCAAAGTTCTCTATTTTTCTTAAATTTTCTCCGATTTTCTATTTTTTAGAATATTTTTTTAAAATCAAAAAATTAATTTTTAGGATAAAAAAATAACTAATTCCTTATATTTAGAAACCATCAAATTATACCGATCGTTAAAAAATAATTGCTTTTCACATACATACTTCTCTCTAGAGATTAAATGCATTCTCAAGAAAGAGTATCATTGCACCAATTAAAAAATAATGAGCTTATTTTATGTCCAATTGGTTTCCAAAATGGCAGCCTTACCAAGGTGATATTGACCATCGGCCAGTCTCTACCAATGAATATCTCCCACCCGTTCAAAGTGCTGTTTTGGGTATTCAACATGCATTTGCTATGTTTGGAGCGACTGTTTTAGCACCCTTACTCATGGGCTTTAATCCTAACCTTGCTATTTTAATGTCTGGAATCTGTACCATCTTGTTCTTTTTAATTACAGGTGGTCGTGTTCCAAGTTACTTAGGATCAAGTTTTGCCTTTATTGGGGTGGTTGCAGCTGCAACTGGGCATATTACAGGTTCAGGTGCCAATCCAAATCTATCTATGGCTTTAGGTGGAATCGTAGCATGTGGTGTTTTTTATGCCATCATCGGTTTTATTGTGATGCTTACTGGTACACGCTGGATTGAAAAACTCATGCCGCCTGTGGTGACTGGTGCCATTGTGATGATTATTGGTCTGAACCTTGCACCTGTTACGATTAAAGGTGTTGCAGGCCAACCATTTGAAATGTGGATGGCCTTAATTACTGTACTTTGTATGGGTAGTATTGCGGTCTTTACGCGAGGTTTATTACAACGTCTACTTCTGTTGATTGGTTTGATCTTGGCCTATGTGATTTATGCCATTACCACCAATGGGCTAGGTTTAGGTAAACCCATCGATTTTAGCCAGATCTCACAAGCCGCATGGTTTGGGATTCCAAGCTTTTCACATCCTACTTTTGACACGAATGCTATGCTAATTATTGCGCCAGTTGCGCTTATCTTAGTAGCAGAAAACCTAGGTCATATTAAAGCAGTAGGTGCAATGACTGGTGAAAACCTGACGCCGCAATTAGGTAAAGCATTTGTTGCAGATGGTTTAGCAACAACGCTTTCTGGTAGTGTAGGTGCTCCAGGTATGACCACTTACGGCGAAAACATTGGTGTGATGGCAGTCACTCGTGTGTACTCAACCATTGTTTTTGTGATTGCTGGTGTCTTCGCCATTTTCTTGGGTTTATCTCCAAAATTTGGCGCGGTAATTAGTACGATCCCAAGCGCAGTTTTAACAGGTGCATCTATTGTCGTATTTGGTTTGATTACCATTGCTGGGGCCAAAATCTGGATTGAAAACAAAGTTGATTTTTCTAACAATAAAAATCTAATTGTAGCTTCGGTCACGATTATTTTAGGTGCTGGTAACTTTGAATTATTGTTTGGTAATTTCAATTTAGGTGGTATTGGTACCGCAACTTTTGCAGCCATTATTTTAAACTGGCTGTTTAGTTTAAAAGATAAAACCTAAATTCAAAAAGGCAGCGCAAGCTGCCTTTTTTTATTACGATTTAGTATGATGACTTTTTAGCCTTCAACACGTTCCCTGTCATGCGTTTTGATTTTTTTGATTTACAGCTGGTTCTTCATATTGTCTCTACGGGTAGCCTAACCAAAGGTGCAGACCGCTCTGCAATTTCACTTCAAGCTGCCAGCGAACGCATTAAAAAACTCGAACAATATTTTGAAACGCCCTTATTTATTCGCCAAACGACGGGAGTGGAGCTCACCACAGCAGGACACGCTTTTGTAGAGCATGCTCGTCAGCTTATGACACAAAAAGAGCAGCTTGAACAAGAAATGCAGCGTTTTAGGCCGCCTACAACAGAGTCATTAACGCTTTGGTGTAACTCTTCTGCTCAAAGCGAATATTTGCCTCCGTTATTACCGCAATATTTGGTGCTTCATCCCGAAATGAACATTGATTTACACGAGGCAGAAAGTTCAGAAATTGTAGAGGCATTAACGCAAGGAGTTGCAAATCTTGGGCTGGTCTCAAGTTTTTTTGATACTAGACATTTGCAAACTAAGGAATTTGCTAGTGATCCATTAGTTCTGATTTGTCCTCCTACTCACAATTTAGCTCAACACCAACAGCTGAATTTGGTAGAGGCTTTAAGTTATGGTTTTATTGGTCTTAAGCCCCACCATTCGTTGCAACAGTCCATCGAAACTCAAGCTAAGCTATTGGGCTTTAACATACAGTACCGTTTGCGCTTACCTAATTTTGGTGCGATTGCGGAAGTAGTCGCCAAAGGTGTCGGAATTGCGATTATGCCGGCTCGTGCTACCCAGCGTTTGCAATCGGACTATGACTTTCATTCCATTCAACTACTAGGCGCGTGGGCAAATCGTAAACTGCTTTTGGCCACACAAAATTTTAATCAGCTACCTAATAGTTATAAACAATTTTCAGATTTTTTATTGCAACATCGCCCTTAAAAATTAGCTTAATGCAAAATCATATAAAGCCCTAATGATACCAAACCTATAAAAAAGATACGGCGAAATAACTGCTCATTTAACCGATAACGGATTTTTTTACCTAACCACATTCCAACGAGCGCTGCCAACAATGCAGCGAAAGATAAACGATAATCTAATGTCATTCCCGACATAGGGTTGTGGTGTAAAAAGACTGCAAGACAAATGGTAGAAACAGTAAACGTTAGTCCTAAAGCCTGAACCAACTCATCACGCTTTAAATGTAAAGACTGCAAATAAGGAACGATTGGAATAATAATGACACCAGTTGCTACAGTCACTGCCCCGCCGATATATCCAATAATCGGTGGTAGCCAACGTTCATACTTTCCTAAGTGTGGAAGTTTCTTCACGCACAGACCATAGAGTCCATATAAGGCCAACATACAGCCTAATAAAATTTCACTACTATGCCCATGACTTTGACTTAAAGTAGGTAAAAAGCTCCATATTGAACCTACTATAATGCCGACAAGCAACGTCCAGAAACGGCGAATAAACGCCCAGACATGTCCTTCAGCAAAAAGCTGCCAGACGTTGGTGACCATTGAAGGGACAATGAGCAGAGATGCTGCCTGAAAAGGGCTCATTGCGATGGTGAGTAAGCCCATCGATACCGCGGGCAATCCTAAACCGATCATGCCTTTAATCATGCCAGCGAAGGCAAAGACCACTATAATAATTGCTAAAAAAGTCACTGTTTATCTCCGATTCCTTAAAGGATATGCTACGGAAAAAACAGGTATGGCCCTATTCTTGTTTTTAGAAGTAGGCCTCAATTAAAAGTTGAGGCTGTTTTATATTTCTCTTCTAATACATTGCTAAAAATACTTTCAATCATCCACACACGATACAAGCTATTAAACACATAGGTCTGACCATCAATACGCAGCTCTAAAACTGGCAAATCAGGCTGATGCTTGTCTTTGCAAAGTGCATCATTTTGCGCCAAAACAGATTGCACATCTTGGTCGGTTAGCTGCTCAATCCCAAGTTGCTGCTGTAACTGTTGGAAATGTTTTAAGAAAGATAAATCTTTTCCTTTCGTCCAAACTGCCTGCAATATCGTAAAAATCGTATCGATTTGCTGATTTTCTTGCACACTATAGAAAAGCTTTGCCATTTCCAGTGTACTTTCCTCGGTAGGACGACAAAATGGCGTAAAGGCCACACCTGTTCGTTTAGAAACACGTGTCGCCAAACTCCAGTCAAACCAGTCTCGACCTTGATAACTTAAAGGGTAAACTTTTAGTTGAATATCATAATAATCAGCCAGCTCTTCCTTGATATAGGCAAGTAACAACCAACTCATTGGGTCTTCTAAAGCAATATAGACATCAAGCTCAGGATGAAGTGTTTGAATCTCGGTAAGCGCTTCAGCATCGTTAATCAAATGTTCACGCCATTCGATATGATTAATTAAAAAAATCGGATTACCAGTCAGTAGCTTTTGCTGCTTCAAACGACGAGTCAAACGTAATAAATCATCTACTGCGTGATATTTACGTCCACCAAATTCAAAGTAAGCTGCAGGTACAGGCTCATCCGTAAAAATACGTTCTGAAAAATGTTGAGGAAGCTGATGTTTAACTGCCATGGCATGTAAAGTACGCAACTTTCCATATTGTTGTTGCCAAAGCATGTGAAAAATATCTTCTAATAAATGGAAGAAATTCTGACCTTGTAATGGGGTTCTTTTTAATATGACTGCCGCTTGTTTTAAAGATTCTGGGCTTGGGATTTCTGGAAATTCATCGAAACCGAAACGATGTTGTTTGGCTAATATCTTGGCATCATTTAAACAATAATTTTGCCACTCTTCATGCGACATACTGTTTGGGGGTTCAGAAGCCGTATGCGAAATAATAATTTTTAAAGGCTTAAGTTCATCACTTAAAATTTCATCTAGCTGAGACAATTGCTGAACAGCCAAATAGCTATACACATCATCAAGTCGTAAATAAATACTTAAACCATTTTCCGTGGGTAACACCGCTTGACGAGAAGGCTTTTGGTAAAACCAGCTCGATCGAATAGGGTCAAACCAACGGCGTAGCAGTGACATGAGTTGTGCCTCTAAAAAATAAATCCTAAGCGAGATCAAAGATTGTTTTGATCATAGTGCAAGGTAAAACAGTAGTCGAGATTGAAATATAACTACCTTAGTTTACGCAGAAAATAAGTCATGTTTTTAGCAAGTTTCTACGTAGGTGAAGATTTTATCACCATTTTATGGCAAACCCATAGAATGATCTAAAAACACCTTTTTCTACAAGCTGATTTTTTTTTACCAGACATGAAAAATGCACCCTTAACATGATAGCAATTCATCGTGTTAAAGGGTGCATGATTCCTAATCAATTATTAAAATTGAATATTTTATAGAACGCGTACAGCTCCTTTCGCTGCACTTGTTGTATGCATTGCATAAACTTTTAACGCTTTTGATACTTTACGTTTACGTTCTTCTTTCGGATGCCAGCCTTTCGCTTCCTGTACTGTACGACGATGTGCCATAGTCGCATCATCAACGTTTAAGTGAATCGTACGGTTTGGAATATCGATTTCAATAGTATCACCATCTTCAACCAAACCAATCGCACCGCCTTCAGCCGCTTCTGGTGAAACGTGACCAATTGAAAGACCTGATGAACCACCAGAGAAACGACCATCTGTTACCAATGCACAGTCTTTTCCTAAACCTTTCGATTTAAGGTAGCTAGTTGGGTAAAGCATTTCTTGCATACCCGGACCACCACGTGGGCCTTCGTAACGAATCACAACCACATCGCCAGCTTTAATGTCATGACCTAAAATTGCATCTACAGCTGCATCTTGGCTCTCAAATACACGCGCTGTGCCCGTAAATTTCAAGATTGATTCATCAACACCTGCAGTTTTCACGATACAACCATCAAGCGCGATGTTGCCGTATAGAACTGCTAAACCACCATCTTTAGAGAAAGCATGTTCTGCATTACGGATAACGCCTTTTTCTCGGTCGCCATCTAATGTTGAATAATAGCGATTTTGCGAGAATGCAACTTGAGTTGGAACACCACCTGGTGATGAACGATAGAATTCATAAACGTCTGCATCTTCAGTACGAATAATATCCCACTTATCCAACGCATCTTTTAAAGTTTTCTCGTGCACTGTCGGTACAGATACATCAAGTAAATTCGCGCGATCAAGCTCGCCTAAGATCGCCATGATACCGCCAGCACGATGAACATCTTCCATATGAACGTCTTGTTTTGCAGGCGCTACTTTAGACAGTACAGGAACTCGACGTGATAATTCGTCAATATCATCCATTGTAAAATCAACTTCTGCTTCACTTGCCGCAGCCAATAAATGCAGAACGGTATTGGTTGAACCACCCATTGCAATATCAAGAGTCATCGCATTTTTAAATGCAGCCTTGGTTGCAATCGAACGAGGTAAAATACTTGCATCTTCTTGTTCATAATAGCGCTTAGCCAATTCAACAATAAGTTGGCCTGCTTTTAAGAATAATTTTTTACGGTTTGCATGCGTCGCAACAATCGAACCATTACCCGGTAAAGATAAACCTAAAGCTTCTGTTAAACAGTTCATTGAGTTTGCAGTGAACATACCTGAACATGAACCACAGGTTGGACATGCTGAACGTTCAAATTCTTCAACTTCTTCGTCTGTATAACTTTCATCAGCCGCAACAACCATTGCATCAACAAGGTCAATCGCTTTTTCATTACCGCGGAACTTAACCTTACCAGCTTCCATTGGTCCGCCAGACACGAAAACAACAGGAATATTCAAGCGCATCGCAGCCATGAGCATTCCTGGAGTAATCTTGTCACAGTTAGAAATACACACCATGGCATCTGCACAGTGTGCATTCACCATATATTCAACTGAGTCAGCAATCAAATCACGTGATGGTAATGAATAAAGCATGCCGTCATGCCCCATTGCGATCCCGTCATCTACTGCAATCGTATTAAACTCTTTAGCAACACCACCTGCTGCCTGAATTTCTGCTGCGACTAGTTGCCCTAAATCTTTAAGATGTACATGGCCCGGAACAAATTGAGTAAATGAATTGACCACCGCAATAATCGGTTTGCCGAAATCCTCATCTTTCATTCCTGTTGCACGCCATAAGCCACGTGCGCCAGCCATATTTCTTCCGTGTGTCGATGTTTTTGAACGATAGTCAGGCATTAGTGTTTCCAACAAGTTGTGCTTGAGCGGAATTTCTCCCACTCTGGCGGATGATACTGATATAGCGTTAGATCAGTCGGAATATTGACTCATCATCATAATTTGATCATTCTCCATTCTATAGAAGCAAATAATATTCGGAAAGCCAAGAACAGTAATAGACAGTCAATATTTAGTAAAACTTACATGAATAATTTTTTATTTTTTCATAACCTTTTTTTATCAATAAAAGTTTTTCAATAATTTTTTGTTCACTATTTAAAAACTAAAACACTCAATCGCCATGAGTTTAGGGCTTCAATCGTTTTTCACGTATACTACGCATAAACTCTTTTTGGATTGCATTTGTGAAAATTATTTTTGCTGGCACCCCCGAATTTGCTGCAACAGCATTGGCGGCTTTATTAAAAACTTCCCATGAAATTATCGCGGTTTATACTCAGCCAGATCGTAAATCGGGTCGTGGACAAAAACTAACGCCATCTCCTGTAAAACAACTTGCCCTTGAGCATAATATCCCTGTTTATCAACCCCTTCACTTCAAAGCATCTACAGAAGAAGGTTTAGCGGCTCAACAAGAACTGGCAGCTTTAGGCGCAGATGTGATGGTGGTTGCAGCCTATGGTTTAATTCTTCCACAAACTGTGCTCGATACACCGAAATATGGCTGTTTAAATATTCACGGCTCACTATTACCACGCTGGCGCGGTGCAGCACCAATTCAGCGTGCGATTGCAACAGGTGATGAAGAAACCGGAATTACCATCATGCAGATGGCTGCCGGTTTAGATACAGGCGATATGATGTATAAAACATACTGCCCAATTACTGCCGAAGATACCTCAGCGACTTTGCATGACAAACTCGCAGCTCAAGGTGCAACAGCAATTTGTGCGGTACTTGAGTCAGAAGAAACACTACAAAAATATTTGGCAGAACGCGAAGTTCAAGACGAAAGCTTAACGGTCTATGCTCATAAGCTCGTAAAGTCAGAAGCTCGTATTGATTGGTCAATTGATGCTGTTCAAGTTGACCGAAATATTCGTGCTTTTAACCCTTGGCCAGTCGCTTTTGTTCAACTTGATGAAAATAATGCTCTGCGTGTCTGGAACTCTCTAATTTCTAGCCAAAGCAAAGCGAATGCTCAAGCTGGTGAAATTATTGCAATCGATAAACAAGGTGTGCATGTTGCTTGCGGTGAAAATACATTTATTTGTCTGACTAGCGTGCAGTGGCCGGGTGGTAAAGCATTAAACGCTCAACAAATTGCACAAACTCAAAAACTTCATGTAGGACAAATTTTGCCATGAGTCAGGTTACCTCAAATTCCTCACGTTTTAACCTGCGTGCTCAAGTCGTCCAGACGTTACTAAAAGTTCAGCAAGGCCAATCACTCGCTAGTATTTTAAATACACAGCTCAATCAGGTAGCAGAGCGCGATCGCGCTTTGTTTCACGAACTTGTTTTAGGTACATTGCGCCAATGGTTTGCACTTAAATCAATTAGCCTGCCTCTACTCAGCAAGCCTTTAAATAATGAGACAGTAGAAATCTGTCTTTATGTTGGTCTTTATCAAGTTTTATGCACGCGTATTGCAGCGCATGCCGCTATTTCAGAAACAGTCGATGCAACCAAACAACTTGGGTTCCCTGCACTCAGCGGTATTGTAAATGCTATTTTGCGCCGAGCTACTCGTGAAACTGATGACTTTCAGCAAGGTTTACAGCAAGCACATGGCTTACCAAGTTGGCTTTTCAAACGCTTAAAAAAGGATTGGGGTGAACAAACGGAATCTCTCTGCCAATCTTTGAAGCAAGTCGCGCCTTTAACGTTAAGGGTGAACCAGCGTCATATTGGCCGCGATGCTTATTTAGCAAAACTACAAAGTTTAGAAATTCAGGCACGTGCATGTACTTTGTCTGAAGCAGGTATTGTTCTTGAACAGTCTGTACAAATTACCCAGTTACCTGGTTTTGAACAAGGTTGGTTTTCTGTACAAGATGAACACGCTCAGCTTTGCGCAACATTATTGCCAGATTTGAACGATAAAATAGTAGTTGATGCATGTGCTGCCCCAGGCGGTAAAACTGCTCATTTACTTGAAAAATTTAAACCTGCTCAGCTCATTGCGATTGATCAGGACCCAAGCCGTTTGGTGCGTGTAACTGAGAACTTAAATCGCTTAGCACTTGATCAAAGTCATACAGAGGTTTTGGCAGCCGATGCAACTCAATGGACTCCTGCACAGCCAGTAGATTGTATTGTGCTCGATGCACCTTGCTCTGCTACAGGTGTAATTCGTCGTCATCCTGACATACGCCTATTGCGCCAATCTACCGATATAGCTCAAACCATTGAACTACAAAAGCAGATCTTGGACCACATGTGGCAACAGCTCAAAGTTGGCGGCACATTGCTTTACATCACCTGTTCAATTTTAAAAGCTGAAAATGAACAGCAGATGATGAAATTTTTTGCTGAAAATCCAAATGCAAAAGAAATTAAAATTGAAGCTAATTGGGGAGTTGAGCAAACCCATGGTCGCCAATTACTGCCGCAAGCGCAGTCTGGTGATGGATTTTATTATTGTAAAATTCAAAAAATTGCATAAAAAAAGCAGGCTTAAAGCCTGCTTTTTTAGTTGATCAGCATTAAAGTGTGTGCTGATCTTTTACTTCTTCTAAAACATCATCTAACTCTTCAGGATGTTTCGATAAATGGATAATGGACAAAGCCAAGCCCCCCCATAAAAACACCATCGAAATTACCATCATTACGATTGCTGAAGTATTCATTATTCTGTCCTCCTAGCGATCTTTCATTTTGCTTAAAACAATTGCAACGACTGCACAGAAAATCACACTGCCCCAGCCGAATACACCTTGTAAGCTCATACTATAAGTATCATAGCCATTTTTGATCAAATTAAATACAGTCATACTGAGTGTAGTTAACAAGATTAACGATGTAATGACTGTTAAAGTGAAATCCCACCCCTTACCTAATTGAATAGTTGAGATGCGATTCACGTGATCACGAAGTTCCATTAAAGCAGAACGCTTAAACCAAGCCACGGTAATAATAGAAAGTAAAGCACCGCCAATAATACCGATGTTATTGATAAAGTGGTCAACAATATCAACCAGCTTAATTGCGTTTACACTTGAGAATAAAATAATTGATACAAGCGCACTACCACCACCAATAATGGTTACAGCTTTTTTACGGCCCCATTTCAATTTATCTTGCATTGCTGCAATAGGTACTTCCAAAATACTCACCATCGAAGAAATACCTGCGACGAAAAGTGAAGAGAAGAATAAGAAACCAAATAAATCGGCACCTGTACCTAAACTTGAGATAATTTTAGGGAACGCAATAAATGCTAACCCAATCCCGCCACTCACAACATCTTTAACTTCAGTACCTGCCGCATGAGCCATAAAACCAAGCGCTGCGAAGATACCAATACCAGCCAGAATCTCTGTTGATGCATTTGCAAAACCAACGATTAAACCAGAACCTGTTAAATTCGTTTTTGGTTTCAAATAAGATGCATAAGTCACCATGATCCCGAAACCGACAGAGAGAGAGAAGAAAGTATGGCCATAAGCCGCTAACCAAACTTTATAATCCATCATTGCTGACCAGTTCGGCGTAAAGAAAGCATTTAAGCCTTGAACCGCGCCTGGTAAACGTAATGATTGAATAACTAAAATAGTGAAGAGAATGAATAATAAAGGCATGAATATCTTATTCGATAATTCCACACCTTTTTTCACACCACCATAAAGAATGATTAGAGTAAGTGCCCAAATCCCAACTATCGGCCAGAATAAATGACCTACAAACTGTAAATCAAAACCAGTTGCTTTTGTGGTCTGCAAGTAGGTATTAAAGAAGAAACCTTCCGGATCACTTCCCCACATTTGGCCAATAGAGAAGTAAACATAACTACCAGCCCAAGTGAGCACACTTGCATAGTACAAACCAATGATGATACAGACACAAACTTGCCACCAACCTAATGTTTCCCCGCCTTTAAATAGGGCACGATACGCTTTAGGAGGTGAACCAGTACTACGATGTCCTACCGCATAATCTAAAAATAGTAACGGTAAACCAGCAGTAATGAGTGCCAATAGATAGGGAATAAGAAATGCGCCACCACCATTTTCATAAGCAACGTATGGAAAGCGCCAGATATTACCTAAGCCTACAGCCGAACCAACGGCTGCAATAATAAAACCAGATCGTGACGTCCAGTTTTCACGAGAATCTGTCATAGAACACCTAATGTTAAAAGATTACTTATTTTTACTGCTATTGTTGATTGTTATTCCGCATGCAAAAAAAGAACCAAAAAATACTTTTGTGTTTGTAGAAAATAAAATGCACCTTTTGAGTATTTTTATTCCCTTAACAAACAAGCAAAAATAGAAAATTCTTCCTTAAAGATTTTTGTCCATTTTTTGCCCCTATATAGCTGAACAATACCTGTTTTTATTTCTTTTTACTGTAATTTCCGTCAGAAATTTTACGAATTTTCTGAGTTTTTTTCACAATTGGTTATTTTTCAGCTAATATTTACGTTCTACTACTTGTAGATTAAAATTATTATTTAATGCAATTTTATTGCAATCCCTGAAAATACTTATTTAATTACTCAACTTATCCACTAATTTATTTTTAACTCCCTAGATATCAATTAAAATTTAATAAGTCCGATACGATTGACAAAATTTATACTAAATTTTCTAAAAGATTAAATTCATTTAAATGAGGAAGAAAATATTAATTATTTGAATTAAATTAATTTTTTTAAGGTTTAAAAATTTACTCATATCACATACCTCAAATCCTTATTTTTTATCAATGCATCTGTAGCAAGATGTCTATATCATGCGCTCAAAGATTTCTTTTATGTGGATGTAAAAATGAAAATATTAAAAATATCTTTATTAACGCTCGGGATGGGCTTAAGTGGCTTTGCTCAAGCAGACTTCGTAGGAGTAAAAGGCGATGTAGGTTACTGGTTTTACGATGGTAAAGCGAATATGTCGTCTCAATTTCCTGATGATCAAGATCTAGATCAAAAAGGTAGTGCTCAACTCTCATTAGCAGTAGAACACCCAATTCCATTTATTCCAAATGCAAAAATTCGTTATGTAAATTTAGATACCGAAACTAAATCAGAAACTTTAGGTCAAGCCAACTATAAAGTTGATTTAGATCATAGCGATTTTATCCTCTACTACGAGTTACTAGATAATATCGTAAGTGTAGATGCTGGTCTTGGTGCCACTGTATTAAATGGTGATATTACTGCGTATACAGGTAAGCGCGTGGATATTGATAAAACATATCCTATTGCTTATTTGTCAGGTGAAGTAAAACTTCCGTTTACAGGCTTAAGTGCTAAAGGTGAAGCAACTTATACAAACTTTGATGATGCACGAATTACAGATGCACTGGCAGAAGTGAAATATAAATTTGCAGATAACCTACTCATTGATCTGGGTCTAAAAGCAGGCTATCGCGTACTTAATATCGACTTAGATGACTACGATAACAATGACCTTAAATTTGAATTTAAAGGCCCATATGTAGGTCTAGAAGCACATTTCTAAATCAGAATTTCAGAAATAAAAAAGAACTCTATATGAGTTCTTTTTTATTTAAATCATATCTACATAACCTAAATATTCTCGAATCCTTTGGCACCACGCTTGAATATTTGGATATAGTTCCAAATCAAAACCACCTTCCTCGGCGACATGCGTGTATGCATACAAGGCAATGTCAGCAATAGTTAATTGATCTCCAACAAGATAGTCGTGATCTACTAAAGCTTTATCCATAATAGATAGTGCTTTATGGCCTTTTGGCTGTAAATTATGGTATTCCTCTATTCTTTCTGATGGTAACCCTAAATATTTATTAATAAAACGAGCAACTGCAATAAATGGTTCATGACTATACTGCTCAAAGAACATCCACTGATACATTTTGGCTTTAATAAAAGGATCTGTAGGAATAAATTTTGTTCCTTCAGCCAAGTAACCTAAGATAGCATTCGACTCACTCAAAACACGACCATCTTCTAGGACTAATACAGGTATTTTTCCATTAGGATTTAAGGACAAAAAATCAGCTGATTGAGTTTCTTTGTTTAAAATATCAACGTGGATCCATCTATGATTAATATTTAATAAGGAAAGTAATAGTTTTATCTTATAGCAGTTACCCGAACCGACATCACCATAAATTATCATAGATGCTCTTCCCTTATTATGCATACTTAAAAGATTAATTTTCTTATTATTTATAGCACAACTCTTCCTTAGTATTTTTATATTTATTCTCCGCACAAATTTTTTATCGCAATAAAAAACACCCCC